>NZ_FOCS01000005.1:0-293749 GCF_900110155.1 Methylobacterium sp. UNC300MFChir4.1
CGCGCTCCTGCACGAGGCCGAGCAGACGTTCCCACACCCCACCGCGCGACCACCGGATGAAGATCTGCGCGGCTCGCCACCACGGCCCCAGCTCGCGCGGGATTGCACGCCATTTGGCACCGTTCTGATGGCGCCACAGAATGGCTGAGAGTGTGCGCCGCAGGTCCTGCGGCGGTGTCTTCGCCTTCGGCCGGCAAGCCTCGACCAGCGGCTCCAGAACAGCCCATTGCGCGTCGCTCAGCATCGTGCCTCCTCAGGCCGGAGGCACAAAACGCATGCCGCACCAGATGGTTCAGGTGACGACAGGCCCTAGCACGGGCCCGGGCGAGCATAAATCATGGGCCTCTGAAGGTGTCCTCAAGGTCCTCTCAAAGCGCGGTGTCGAACATCGGGATAGGTTTCGCTCCATCGAAGACTTTCCGACGAGGGAGCCGTCCATGGCCCGCGAGACCGATCCCGACACATCCGCCTGGAGCCGCCGCCGCCTCCTGAAGAGCGCGGTAGCCACCGCCGCCCTCGCCGAGCTCGGCCTCGGCCGGACCGCGCGGGCGCAGGGCGGCTCGGCCCCCGGCGCCCCGGTCCCCGGCGCCATGCCGGGCGTCCTGAAGCAGGTCGAGGCCGGCGTGCTCGACGTCGGCTACGTCGAGGCCGGTCCCGCCGACGGGCCGGCGGCCATCCTGCTGCACGGCTGGCCCTACGACATCCACGCCTTCGCGGAGGTCGTGCCGATCCTCACGGCGGCCGGGTACCGGGTGATCGTGCCGTACCTGCGCGGCTACGGCACCACCCGTTTCCTGGCGTCCGAAACGGTCCGGAACGGCGAGCAGGCGGCACTCGCGGTGGACGTCATCGCCCTGATGGACGCACTGAAGATCCCTCAGGCCGTCCTGGGCGGCTTCGACTGGGGCGCGCGGACGGCCGACATCGTCGCGGCGCTGTGGCCGGAGCGGTGCCGGGCGCTGGTGGCGGTCAGCGGCTACCTGATCGGCAACCAGGAGGCCGGCAAGAAGCCGCTGCCGCCGCGGGCCGAGCTGTCCTGGTGGTACCAGTTCTACTTCGCCACCAGCCGGGGGCGGGCCGGCTACGAGGCCTACCGTGCCGACTTCGCCAAGCTGATCTGGCAGACCGCCTCGCCGCGCTGGCGCTTCGACGACGCAACCTTCGCGCGGAGCGCCCCGGCCCTCGACAACCCGGATCACGTCAGCATCGTCATCCACAATTACCGCTGGCGGATGGGCCTCGCCGATGGCGAGCGCCGGTACGACGCGCTGGAGAGCCGCCTCGCGCAGGCGCCCACGATCGGCGTGCCGACCATCACCCTGGAGGGCGACGCGAACGGCGCCCCGCATCCCGACCCCGCCAGCTACGCGGCCAAGTTCACCGAACGCTACGCGCACCGGCTGATCACCGGCGGGATCGGCCACAACCTCCCGCAGGAGGCCCCGCGCGCCTTCGCGCAGGCCGTGATCGACGCGGCCGCGGCCTGACCGCGCCGGCGCGGCCGGATCATCCCCAAACACACGATCATCCCGAGACGATGACGGAGGTTGCCATGCGGTTCCTGGCTGTCGCGCTGCCGGCCCTGCTCGCTGCGGGCCTGATTTTGGGAGGCTCCGCGGTGCGCGCCGTGGATGCCGGGACCGCCCCGGCGGCCTCGCCGATCTACGGCGTCACCGTCCCGGACGGGTACCGCGACTGGCAGCTCGTCGGCGTCGCGCAGGAGACCGGGGCCCTCGACGAGTTGCGCGCCGTGTTCGGCAACGCGCGGGCGCTGGACGCCTACCGGTCGGGCACCCTGCCGTTCCCGGACGGGACGGTGCTGGTGAAGCGCGCCTGGACGCGGGTGCCGTCCGCGGAGTTCGCGCCGGCCTTCGTGCCCGGCGGCGCCACGACGGTTCAGGTCATGGTGAAGGATTCGCGGCGCTACGCGGCGACGGGCGGCTGGGGGTTCGGGCGCTTCGTCGACGGCAAGCCCGCGGACGCGGCCCAGCACGAGACCTGCTTCGCCTGCCACAGCGCGAATGTCCGGGACCACGACTACGTGTTCACGCGGCTCGCGCCCTGAGGCCGGCCGCCGCCCGGACGGCCGCCCGGACGGCCGCCACGACGCCCCTGTCAGCGCGCGGCTTCCCTCAACGTCCGCTCGCTGTCGCGCCTTGCGTCTCCCGTCAGCCGGCGCCTACACCTTTGCCGGCTCAAGCTCGGCCCGGACCGGGCGGGACATGACGGCGCCGGCCCGAGGCACGGCCCCGCAGGGAGGATAGCGCGTGACGATCGCCCGATACGGCGCAGCCCTGGCGCTGCTCTGCGGCTTCGGTTCCCTCTCGCCCCTCAGGGCCGACGAGTGCCCCAACCGCGGCCAGCTCGACGACGCCTACTGCGACGCCAACAAGGATCTCGTCGCCGACGTTCCGGCCAAGACCCGCGACCCGAGCGTCATCGTCTTCGCCTACACGCCGGTGGAGGATCCCGCGGTCTACGAGAACTCGTTCAAGCCGTTCACGACCTACCTGAGCCAGTGCACGGGCAAGCGCGTCGTCTACTACCCGGTCCAGTCGAACTCCGCCGAGATCGAGGCGATGCGCTCCGGCCGGCTCACGGTGGCGGGCTTCTCGACCGGGCCCCTCGGCTTCGCGGTGAACATGGCCGGCGCGATCCCGTTCGCCGCCAAGGGCACCGAGAAGGGCGCCGAGGGCTACAACCTGATCGTCGTGGTGAAGGCGAGCAGCCCGTACAAGACGCTGGCCGACCTCAAGGGCAAGCGCGTGGCCCACACGGCGCCGTCGTCGAATTCCGGCAACCTCGCGCCCAAGGCGCTGTTCCCCGAGCAGGGGCTGAAGCCCGGCGAGGACTACAAGCTCATCTACTCGGGCGGCCACGACAAGTCGGCGCTGGGCGTCGGCACCGGCGACTACGACGCCGCCCCGGTGGCCTCCGACGTGTTCTACCGGATGGTCGCCCGCGGGACGATCAAGGGCGACGATTACCGGGTGATCTACACGAGCGAGAAGTTCCCGACCTCGGGTTTCGCCTACGCCCACGATCTCAAGCCGGAACTCGCCGAGAAGCTGAAGCAGTGCTTCTACGATTTCCGCTTCCCGCCCGACATGGTGAAGGATTTCGAGGGCGACGACCGGTTCGCGCCGATCACCTACCTCAAGGACTGGGCGATCGTCCGCAAGGTCGCGGAGGAATCGGGCACGCCGTACAACAAGGTCGCCTACGAGCGCGAGGCCGCCCGCGAGGCCGAGGCGGCGCGCAAGAAGGCCGCGGGCGCGCCCAAGCCGTGACTCAGGCCGTGACGCAGGCCGTGACGGCGGGGAGCGCGGCGCGCGCGGTGGCGGCCGGACTCGAGGGTGATCCCCGCGCCCTGGTGATCCGGGGACTGACCAAGGCGTACCGGGCCGGCCAGCCGGTCCTGAAGGGCATCGACCTCGTGGTGCCGGGCACCGGGCTCACGGCGATCATCGGGCCGTCCGGTACCGGCAAGAGCACCCTGATCCGCTGCATCAACCGGCTGGTCCAGCCGACCTCGGGGGAGATCCTGTTCCGGGGCGAGGACCTCGCCCGGCTCTCCGGCCCCGCTCTGCGCCGGGCGCGCCGCCGGATCGGGATGGTGTTCCAGGAGTACAATCTGGTCGAGCGCCTCTCGGTGATGGAGAACCTGCTCTGCGGCCGCCTCGGCTACGTGCCGGCCTGGCGCGCGTGGCTGCGGCGCTTCCCCGAGGCGGACATCGCCCGCGCCTTCGACCTCCTCGACGCGGTCGGCCTGTCGGGCTTCGCCACCCGCCGGGCCGACGCCCTGTCGGGCGGGCAGCGCCAGCGCGTCGGCATCGCCCGGGCGATCATGCAGGAGCCCGAGATCGTGCTCGCCGACGAGCCAACCTCGTCCCTCGACCCGAAGAGTTCCGTCGAGATCATGGAGATCCTGTCCCGGCTCGCGGCCGAGCGCGGCGTGCCGGTGGTGGTCAACATCCACAACGTGGCGCTCGCCCAGCGCTTCGCCGCCCGGATCGTCGGCATGTCGGGCGGGCACGTGGTCTATGACGGGCCGCCGGACCGGCTGAGCGAGGCCGACCTGCGCGGCATCTACGGCGGCGAGAATTGGCTCGAATGAGCGCGCCCGCCCGCCCGGCCTCCCCCGACGCCTCCCCCGACGCCTCCCCCGACCGCGTCGCGTTCCGGCCCAACTGGACCGCCCGCGCGGGCTGGGCGCTTCTCGCCGTCTACGCGGTCTACGCGGCGACCCAGCTCGGCTTCTCGCCCGAGCGCTTCGCCGGCGGCCTCGCCCACGGGCAGCAGTTCCTGGCCCGGATGTTCCCGCCGAACTTCTCCCGCTGGGAGCTGATCCAGTCGGGGATCCTCGAGAGCCTGCAGATCGCCGTGATCGCCACGGTGGTCGGCATCGCGGTCGCCCTGCCGATCGGCTTCCTGGCGGCCCGCAACCTGATGCCGCCCTGGGTGACGTGGCCGACCCGCATCCTGATCGCGCTCTGCCGGTCGTTCCACCCGATCATCGTGGCGATCCTGTTCGTGAAGGCGATCGGGTTCGGGGCGCTCGCCGGCGTCATGGCGCTGATCGTCGCCTCGGTGGGCTTCATCGCCAAGCTGTTCGCCGAGGCGATCGAGGAGATCTCCCTGAAGCAGGTCGAGGCGGTGCGGGCGACCGGCGCCGGCTTCCTGTCGACCCTGATCATGGGCGTGCAGCCGCAGGTGCTGCCGCGCTTCATCGGCTTCGCCACCTACCAGCTCGATTCCAACCTGCGGAACTCGACCATGGTGGGCATCGTCGGCGGCGGCGGCATCGGAGCGACGCTGTTCACCGCCTACCAGCGCTTCGACTTCGACGTGGTGCTGGCGATCCTGATCGTCATCGTCGCCCTGATCATGGTGGCCGAGATCGTCTCCGGCTGGGCCCGCAAGGTGTTCCAGTGAGCGTCGCCCTCGCGCCCGCGTCCGCCGACCCGCGCCGCTGGCAGCGCTTCCCCCTGTGGAAGCGGCTGGCGCGGCTCGCCTTCACGCTGTGCGCGGTGGCGGCCTTCGTGGCGAGCCTGCGCACCATCGAGGTGATCCCGGAATTCCTCTACGACGCCCCCGACCAGCTGGCCGACCTGTTCGGCCGGATGTGGCCGATGGATGCCGGCTATGTCGGGCCGACCCTGCGGGCGCTGGTGGAGACGCTCCACATCGCGACGCTCGGCACCCTGATCGCCATCGCGATCGCGGTGCCGATCGGGCTGATGGCGGCCCGCAACGTCACGCCCAACCGCGCGCTGAACCTCTTCGCCAAGTTCGTGTTCGTGACCTCGCGCTCGGTGAACTCTCTGGTCTGGGCGCTGCTGTTCGTGGCGGTGTTCGGCCCGGGGCCGCTGGCCGGGACCCTGGCGATCGCGCTCCGCTCCGTCGGCTTCACCGGAAAGCTGTTCGCCGAGGCGCTGGAGGAGGCCAATCGCGGCTCGATCGAGGCCCTGCAGGCCGCGGGCGCCGGCCGGATGTCGACGCTGCTCCTCGGCTACTGGCCGCAGGTGAAGCCGGCCTTCTGGTCGATCGCGCTGTTCCGCTGGGACATCAACATCCGCGAATCCGCCGTGCTCGGGCTGGTCGGCGCGGGCGGCATCGGCGTCGCGCTCGATACCGCCCTGAACCTGCTCTACTGGGACCAGGTCGCCGTGGTGCTCGCCGCGATCTTCGGCGTCGTCATCCTGGCCGAGATCGTCGTGACGGCGCTCCGCGCCCGGACGCTCTGAGACGGGCCCCGGTCAGCGCCCCAGCGACATGCCGAGCGGCGGCTCGACCTCCGGCGGCAGCGGCGAGACGTAGCCCGCCGCGCCGACCCGGCGGGCGAGGTCCGCCTTGGCGGCGTCGCGCAGGGCCGCGTCGGTCACCGCCCGGGCCCCGGTGGCGGCCATCGCCTTGGCGACCTGCACCATCGCCTTGTGGGCCGCGGGGGTCTTGCCCTGCGCCACCACCTGCCAGGTGTGGAACGGCGTGCCGATGGCCACCGTGGGCGCGTGGGCCTGGACGGTCGGCACCACCCAGCTGACGTCGCCGACGTCGGTGGACCCCACCGCCGGGTTGCGCGGCGCGTCGAGGGGCACGAGGAAGTCGGCGAGCGGCGCTTCGGTGCGCGGCATCCCCACGGCGCGGAACACGGCGTCGATGTCGCCGTCGGTGAGCGTCGCCCGGATCTTGCCGGCGAAGTCCCGGTCGGCCTCGTCGAAATGCGGCGGCCCGAGCTCCTCCATGACGCCGTGCAGCGCCCGCTCCAGGGGATCGTTGCCCAGCAGGTTCGACACCGCGCTGACGATCCGCACCTCGACGGTGGTCTCGGTCATCAGGGCGGCGCCCTGCGCGATCTTCTTCACCCGCTCGACCAGCGCCAGCATGCCGGGCAGGTCGCGGGCCCGGATCGAGTAGCGCACCGTCGCGCCGGCCTGGACGACGTTCGGGGCGATGCCGCCGGCGTCGAGATAGGCGTAGTGGACCCGCGCGTCGGGCGGCATGTGCTCGCGCATGTAGTTCACGCCGACGCTCATCAGCTCGACGGCGTCGAGCGCCGAGCGCCCGAGATGGGGCGCGGCCGCCGCGTGGGCGGTGCGGCCGGTGAAGTCGAAGTCGGCCCGGGTGTTGGCGAGGGCGACCGGCGGTGCCACCTCCCAGAAGCTGCCCGGATGCCAGGAGATCGCGATGTCGGCGTCCGCGAAGGCGCCGGCGCGGACCATGAAGGCCTTGGCGGCGCCACCTTCCTCCGCCGGGCAGCCGTAGTAGCGCACGCGGCCGGGCGTCCCGGTCTCGGCGAGCCAGTCCTTCAGCGCGGTGGCGGCGAGCAGAGCCGCCGAGCCGAGGAGGTTGTGGCCGCAGCCGTGGCCGTGCCCGCCCGCCTCCACCGGCCGGTGCTCGGCGACGCCGGCCTCCTGCGACAGGCCCGGCAGGGCGTCGTACTCGCCGAGGAACGCGATGACCGGCCCGCCGTCTCCCGCCTCGCCCATCACGGCGGTGGGGATGCCGGCGACCGCCTCGGTGACCCGGAAGCCCTGGTGGCGCAGCTCGGCGACGTGCTCGGCGCAGGAGCGGCTTTCCGTGTAGCAGACCTCCGGCATGCCCCAGACCCGCTCGGACAGGGCGATCAGCCGTTCCGACTGCGCGTCGACGTGGCGCCACACGGCGTTGCGGTTGTCCATCGAGTCCACTCCGGGAAAGCTGCGCGTCGAGGTCGCGCCACCATAGCGGGCTCCGCGCCGTCATCGCGAGCGCAGCGAAGCGACCCAGGGTTGCGCGCCCTCGGGAAGCGTGGCGCTGCTGGATTGCTTCGCTCCGCTCGCAAGGACGGATACGGCGCGCGCCCCGCTGCTGCCTGACCGCATGCACCGCCCAGGCCATGCTGCTGCCCGAACCAAGCGTCCGTCAACACGTTCCGATTGAACCGTCACTGGCCCGCCCCTTGCCAAGGCCGCTGCCGGAATGTTGCTGTGCCTGTCACGGCGGTAAACGGGAAAGCGTACATGGACGAGCGGGATCTGCGCGGCCTCATCGGGCAGGTGAAGGACGGCCGCCTGTCGCGGCGCGCTTTCGTGCAGCGGATGGTGGCTGTGGGCCTCACCGCGCCCATGGCCGGGCTGATGCTGGCCGGGAACGGGGTTGCGATGGCGGCCGATATCCGGGCCGGCTACAAGCCGACCAAGGCCGGCGGCGGCGGCGCGCTGAAGCTCCTCTGGTGGCAGGCGCCGACGCTGATCAACCCGCATTTCGCCGTCGGCACCAAGGACCAGGACGCCTCGCGGATCTTCTACGAGCCGCTCGCCGCCTGGGATGCGGACGGCAACCTCGTGCCGGTGCTCGCCGCCTCGATTCCGTCGAAGGAGAACGGGGCGCTCGCCGCCGACGGCCGCTCGGTGGTCTGGACGCTGAAGCCCGGGGTCAAGTGGCACGACGGCAAGCCGCTCACCGCCGACGACCTCGTCTTCACCTGGGAATACGCCCGCGACCCCGCCACCGCCGCGGTGACGGCCGGCTCCTACAAGGATTGCAAGGTCGAGAAGGTCGACGACCTCAGCGTCCGGGTGCTGTTCGACAAGCCGACGCCCTACTGGTGCGACGCTTACGTGGGCATCGTCGGGATGGTGCTGCCGAAGCACCTGTTCGGACCCTACAGCGGCGCCAAGTCCCGGGACGCGCCGCAGAACCTCGCCCCGGTGGGCACCGGCCCGTACCGGTTCGTGGAGTTCCGGCCCGGCGACATCGTCCGCGGGGAGCGCAACCCCGACTACCACCTGCCGAACCGGCCGTATTTCGACACGGTCGAGATGAAGGGCGGCGGCGACGCGGTCTCGGCCGCCCGCGCCGTGCTCCAGACCGGCGAGTACGACTACGCCTGGAACATGCTGATCGAGGACGAGGTGCTGAAGCGCCTAGAGACCGGCGGCAAGGGCCGGGTCGACGTGGTCTACGGCGGCAAGCTCGAGTTCCTGCTCCTCAACGCCGCCGACCCGAACGTCGAGGTCGACGGCGAGCGCGCCTCGATCACCACCAAGCACCCCGCCTTCTCCGACCCGAAGGTGTGCCAGGCGATGAACCTCTTGGTCGACCGCAAGTCGATCCAGACCTACATCTACGGCCGCACCGGCAAGCCCACCGCCAACACGGTCAACGGCCCGGAGCGCTTCGTCTCGAAGAACACGAGCTTCGCCTTCGACCCGACCAAGGCCAACGCGCTCCTCGACGAGGCCGGCTGGAAGAAGGGCTCGGACGGCATCCGCGCCAAGGACGGCAAGAAGCTCAAGCTGGTCTTCCAGACCTCGATCAACGCCCCGCGCCAGAAGACGCAGGCGATCATCAAGCAGGCGGCCGCCAAGGCCGGCATCGAGATCGAGCTGAAATCGGTGACCGGCTCGGTGTTCTTCTCCTCCGACCCGGCCAACCCCGACACCTGCACGCATTTCTACGCCGACATGGAGATGTACGCCTACAGCATGACCCAGGCCGATCCGGCGATCTGGCTGCTCATGTACGCCTCCTGGGAGGTGGCCCAGAAGGCCAACAAGTGGCAGGGCCGCAACGTCGTGCGCTGGCGCAACGACGCCTACGACAAGGCCTACAACGCCGCCCAGAGCGAGCTCGACCCGGTCAAGCGCGCGGCGCTGCTGATCACCTGCAACGACCTCGCGGTCTCCGAGAACGTGCTGCCGCTGATCCACCGCGCCGAGGTCTCGGCGGTGGGCGCGACGCTGACGGCGCCCCGCAGCGGCTGGGATAACGACCTGTCGTTCCTGCCCGACTGGTACAGGGAGGCCTGAGCGGGAGCGCCGCGCTATGGGCGCCTACATCCTGCGACGGCTCCTGATCGCGATCCCGAGCCTGCTTGGCATCAGCCTGATCCTGTTCACCGTCCTGGCGCTCGCGCCGGGCGACCCGTTCGGCGAGCTCGCCAGCAACCCGAACGTGCCCCCGGAGGTGCGGGCGGCGCTCCGCGTCAAGTTCGGCCTCGATGACCCGATCCTCACCCGCTACCTGCACTGGCTCACCGCCATGCTGCAGGGCGACTGGGGCTTCTCCTTCGCCAGCCGGGTGAACGTCGACACGCTGATCCTGCAGCGGCTGCCGACGACCCTGTTCGTGGTCGGCTCCTCCCAGGTGCTGGCGCTGCTGATCGCCGTGCCGGTGGGCCTCTACGCCGCCCGCCGGCCCTACTCGCTCGCCGACCAGGTCGCCAACACGCTGGCCTTCGTGGGCTTCTCGCTGCCGACCTTCTTCACCGGCCTGCTGTTCATCCTGCTGTTCTCGATCAAGCTCGGCTGGCTGCCCTTCGTCTACCAGGCCGACCTGCCGGGCTCCGGCCTGCCCTGGGTCTGGGCGAATGTCCGGCAGGCGATCATGCCGGTGGCGGTGCTGGGCTTCTTCCAGGCCGCCTCCTACACACGCTACGTGCGCGCCTCGGCGCTGGACGTCGCCCGGCTCGACTACGTCACCACGGCCCGGGCCAAGGGCCTGACCGAGGGCACGGTGACCCGCCGGCACATCGCCCGCAACGCCCTGATCCCGGTGGTGACGCTCGTCGCCCTCCAGATCCCCGCGGTGTTCGGCGGCGCCATCGTCACCGAGCAGATCTTCCGGATCCCCGGCATCGGCTCGCTGCTGATCGACGCGATGCTGTCCAACGACACGCCGGTGGTGATGGCGGTGACCTTCGTGTTCGCCGGCCTCGTCATCCTGTTCAATCTCGTCGCGGACCTGCTCTATGGCTGGCTCGACCCTCGCATCGCCCTCCGATGAGGCGGTGCCCGTCGCCCGCGCGCCGGCCTCGCCGGGGCGGGAGACGTGGCGGCGCTTCCGGCGGCACCGGCTGGCGCTCGCCAGCGTCGGCGTGCTGGCGCTCCTCGTCGCCGGCGTGGTGTTCGGCGGCCTGCTCTGGCCGGTCGCCATCGACGACATCGACTTCGCGGCCCAGCTCCAGGGCCCGTCCTGGGACCACCCGTTCGGCACCGACGATCTCGGCCAGGACCTGCTCGCCCGGATGATCTACGGCGGCCGGATCTCGCTCGCGGTCGGCTTCGCCGCCATGGCGGTGGCGAGCCTGATCGGGGTGCTGGTCGGCGCGCTCGCCGGCATGTCGCGCCGGTTCCTCGACCCGGTGCTGATGTGGCTGACCGACCTGTTCCTGTCGCTGCCGCAGCTGCCGCTGCTGCTCCTCGTGATCTACCTGTTCCGCGACAGCCTGAAGGCCGTGTTCGGCAGCCAGGGCGGCGTGTTCCTGATGATCGTCGCGGTGATCGGCGGTCTGCGCTGGATGCCGGTCGCCCGGCTCGTGCGGGCGCAGTTCCTGAGCTTGCGCGAGAAGGAGTTCGTGGAGGCGGCCCGCTCGCAGGGCGCGACCACCGGGCACCTCGTGCGCCGCCACATCCTGCCGAACGCACTCGGTCCGGTGATCGTGGCGGCCTCGATCGAGGTCTCGTCCGCGATTATCGCGGAATCGACCCTGTCCTTCCTGGGGCTCGGCTTCCCGCCCGACATCCCGACCTGGGGGCGGCTCCTGTTCGACGCCAAGGACCATCTCGACGTCGCCCCGCACTGGGCGCTGTTCCCAGGGGGCGCGATCTTCCTGACGGTGCTGTCGATCAACTTCATCGGCGACGGCCTGCGCGACGCCCTCGACCCGCGACGGGTTCTCTAGCGATGACGGATCCAGTGGACCCGATCCTCTCGGTCTCAGACCTCACCGTCTCCTTCCGCTCGGACGGGCGCTGGCGCGAGGTCGTGCACGGCGTCTCGTTCGACGTGGGCCCGCGCGAGACCGTGGCCCTCGTCGGCGAATCCGGCTCCGGCAAGAGCGTCAGCGCCCTCTCGATCCTGCGCCTCCTGCCGCGGGACGCGAGCCGTATCGGCGGGCGCGTGCGCTTCGAGGGCCGCGAGCTGCTCGCCGCCCCCGAGGCCGAGATGCGGCGGGTGCGCGGCGATTCCATCGCCATGATCTTCCAGGAGCCGATGACCTCCCTGAACCCGGTCCTGACCATCGGCTTCCAGATCGCCGAGGCGCTGATCCGGCACCGGGGCCTGTCGCGGTCCGCCGCCGAGGCGGAGGCGCTCCGGCTCCTCGACAAGGTCCGGATCCCGGCCGCCCGGTCGCGCCTGCACGAGTACCCGCACCGCTTCTCCGGCGGCATGCGCCAGCGGGTGATGATCGCCATGGCGCTCGCCTGCCGGCCGAAGCTCCTCATCGCCGACGAGCCGACCACGGCGCTCGACGTCACGATCCAGGCCCAGATCCTCGACCTCATCAAGAGCCTGCAGGACGAGGAGGGCATGTCGGTCCTGTTCATCACCCACGACATGGGCGTGGTCGCCGAGATCGCCGACCGCACCGTGGTGATGTACCGGGGCCGCGCCGTGGAGGCCGGCCCGACCGCGCGGATTTTTTCCGAACCCACCGAGCCTTATACGCGGGCGCTGCTGGCCGCGGTCCCGCGCCTCGGGACCATGGCGGGCCGGGCGCGCCCGATGCGCTTCCCGGTTGTCGACCGGGCGACCGGCCTGGCGGCGCCGACGCCCGAGACCCCCGACACCGTCAGGGCCGCCGAGCGCCCGGTTCTGGAGGTGCGCGACCTGACCACCCGGTTCGACATCCGCTCCGGACTGCTCGGCCGCGTGACCGGCCGCGTCCACGCGGTGGAGCGGGTCTCGTTCAGCCTCGCGGCCGGCGAGACCCTGGCGCTCGTCGGCGAATCCGGCTGCGGCAAGTCCACCACCGGGCGCTCGATCCTGCGCCTCGTCGAGCCGCTCTCGGGCTCGGTCCTGCTCGACGGCGAGGACATCACGGGCCTCGATGCCGGCACCCTCCGCGGCCGCCGCCAGCGCATGCAGATGATCTTCCAGGACCCGTTCGCCAGCCTCGACCCGCGCCTGAGCGTCGGTGCGGCGGTGGCGGAGCCGCTGCTGATCAACCGCCTCGCCGCGCCCCGCGAGGCCCGGCGGCGGGCGGAGGACCTGCTCGCCCGGGTCGGGCTTCCGCCCGAGACCGCCGCGCGCTTCCCGCACGAGTTCTCCGGCGGCCAGCGCCAGCGCATCTGCATCGCCCGCGCGCTCGCCCTGAACCCCCGCCTGATCGTCGCCGACGAGGCGGTCTCGGCGCTCGACGTCTCGGTGAAGGCGCAGGTCGTGAACCTGATGCTCGACCTGCAGGCGGAGTTCGGCCTCGCCTACCTGTTCATCTCGCACGACATGGCGGTGGTCGAGCGGGTCAGCCACCGGGTGGCGGTGATGTATCTCGGCGAGATCGTGGAGATCGGCCCCCGGGCCGCGATCTTCGGCGATCCGCGGCACCCCTACACGAAGAAGCTGCTCGCCGCGGTGCCCGTGCCGGATCCGGCCCGGCGGGGCGAGCGGCACGCGCTGCCGGACGACGAGATCCGCAGCCCGATCCGGACCCCCGACTACGTGCCGCCGGAGCGCCTCTACCGGGAGGTCGCGCCCGGCCACGTCGTGCAGGACTGGGGCACCGAGTGGGACGCGGGCGCCCGCCAGGGCGCGGCCGCCTGAAGCCGGCGGCCCGGACCCTCGCGCGCGATGCCGCGCGGTCCGCGACAGGATCCAGCGTAAAGCTTGCGGCACTGCTCGCAATACAGGCAATGTTGCTCAGAAAGCGATCAGTACCGGTAAGAAATCTTTGATTATTTCCGCATTAATGTCGGCCCTACACACGCGGTGTGTTGCCGCGATGAAGCGGTCGAGAGGCTTCCTTGCGCGCGAGCGATTTCCGATCCTTCCACGAGGCGTCGAAGCGCAGCGGCGTGATCCTGTCGTTCGGCGGAGATCTCTCGGAGAACATCCTGTTCTCGCTCGGGGAAGTGCTGAAGCTGCGCATGCGGCACGAGGAGACCGACGCCGCGGTCGCCAAGCGCGTCTTCTCGATCTTCGTCGAGCAGGCCCAGAACGTGATCCGCTACTCGGCCGACAAGGTCGCGCCCGCCGAGCCGCCGGGCCCCGCCCGGGTCAGCGCCGGCATGATCGCCGTCGGCACCGAGGAGGGGCGGTTCTTCGTGGTCTGCGGCAACGAGGTCGGCAGGACCGAGGTGCCGCGGCTGCGCGAGCGGCTCGACGAGATCGCCACCCTGTCGAGCGATGAGCTCAGGAAGGTCTACCGCGAGAAGCTGCGCCAGCCGCCGGACGAGGGCAGCCTTGGCGGCAGCATCGGACTGATCGAGATCGCCCGCCGGTCGAGCGCCCCAGTCGAGTACGACTTCCAGGATCTGGGCGCGGAGCGCAGCCTGTTCTGCCTCAAAGCCTTCATCTGAGGATCGCACGGACATGGACCGCATCACGCTGCCCCGGACCGAGCGCTCGCCCGAGGTCGATTTCGACTTCGCGTCGGGGCGGCTCGTCCTGCGCGGCGAATCCTACCCGGAGGACGCCGCCGCATTCTTCGGCCCGCTGCTGCAGGCCCTGCGCGGCCACCTCGCGGCGACCGAGGCGAGCCCGATCACCTTCGACGTCGCGCTCGCCTACTTCAACTCGTCGAGCGCCAAGGCGCTGATGAACCTGTTCATGCCCCTGGAGGACGCCGCCGCCGAGGGGCGCCCGGTGACGATCCGCTGGATGTTCGGCGCCGACGACGACGTGATCCAGGAGGCCGGCGAGGATTTCGCGGCCGACTTCGCGCATGCCCGGTTCGAGATGATCGCGAGTGTCCCCGCGTGAGCCCGCACCGGGCGCCGGCCCACGATCTCCTGTCCGAGCCGGCGGACGCCTTCAGCCTGTTCGACACCGAGGAGGCCGTTCTCGGCCGATCCGAGGTGATGCTGGCCCGCCTCGCCGAGGTCGGCGACGGGGTGCGGGAGCTCGCCGGCGCCTACCGGCGCAGCTACCACGAGCAGCGCCGGCTGGTGCGGCTGAGCGACCGGATGCAGCTCGACCTGCACCGCGTCAACCAGCGGATGGCCGAGCAGCAGCGCGCCCTGCGACACCTCAACGACGCCCTCTCGGCGGAGATCGAGCACCGGGCGCGCCTCGAGGCCGAACTCCGCCGCCTCGCCGACACCGACCATCTCACCGACGCCCTGTCGCGCCGCCGCTTCCTGCAGATCTGCGAGGAGGTCTGGGCCCGGACCCAGTCGGGCGACACGCCCTCCAGCGTGCTGATGCTCGACCTCGACCGCTTCAAGCTGATCAACGACCGCTACGGCCACAGCGCGGGCGACACGGTCCTCAAGGCCTTCGTCGAGACCTGCCGCGACAGCCTGCGCGCGGTCGACGTGATCGGCCGCATGGGTGGTGAGGAATTCGCCATCCTCGTCACCGGCACCGTGATGGCCGAGGCGCAAGTCATCGCCGAGGCGCTCCGCCGCGCGGTGGCGCAGCGGCCGGTGCGCCTGGAGCACGGCCCGCTGCCGATCTCGGTGAGCATCGGCCTCGCGGCGTTCGGCCCGAGCGAGTCGATGTCGGCGACGCTCCGGCGGGCCGACGCGGCGCTCTACGCCGCCAAGCATGCCGGCCGCGACTGCGTGCGCTGCGCGGCCGAACCGGGCGCGTCCCTGACCTGAGGCGCCGCGCGCCCGGCCTCGGAGCGGAACCGCTGTGACACGGAGTGACGTCGCGTGAGCGGACCTGACACGGCCCTGGACAGCCCGCGTCCCGCCGGGGGGATCCGCGGCGCACGACCGCTGCGGACCGGGGATGCCCTGGCGCGGCTCGGCTTCGCCGACATCGATCCGGTCCCGGCCGCCGGCGGCGCCGGGCGCGCGGGCGGCCTGCGCGGGGCCGGCCCGATCCGCCGGGGCGATCCCCTGTCGAAGCGCGGCTTCGCCGACGTGCTGGCCGCGGGCGCGCCCGCGGACGAGCTGATGAAGCCCGGCGCCCTGCGCGGGGCGGCCAGAGGCCGCGACCTCGACAGCCTGTCCCACACCCTGTTCCTGCGCATCTACCCGGTGATCGGCGCCCTCCTGCTGCTGACCCAGCTCGGGATCGCCTGGGTGACCTACACCGACCAGCTCCGGCTGTACGGCGGCCGGGCGCATCTCCTCGCCCGGCTCACCGCCGCGGCGATCGCGCGGCCCGACTGGGCGCGCGACCCGGACGCCTACGACGGCCCGCTCAAGGCCCTGGCCGCCGAGCCCGATTTCGCCCACGCCGTCCTGCGCGACGCCACGGGCCACGTCGTCGGGACGGCGGGCGCGGCGACCCCCGCGCGGGGCTGGTCCACCCTCTCGGCCCAGGCCGACCTGTCGGTGCCCGGCCGCGCCGGCCCGGCGGGCAGCCTGACCGTCACGGTCTCCACGAAGGCGCTGCGGGACGACGCGGCGTGGCAGGTGATGCTCGCCCTCGGCGCCAGCGTCGGGCTGATGATCGCCTTCGTGGTCACCCTGCACGCCACCGTGCGCCGCCACGTCATGGCGCCGCTGATGCGGCTGCTGCTCGCCATGCGGGAGATCGAGCACAAGCGCTGGACGACCGTGGAGCTCGGGGGCGCCTACCGGCCGAGCAACGAGATCGACGTCATCAGCCAGGCCTTCAACCGCATGGTCGAGGGCCTGCGGAGCGGCGACGCCGCCAAGCAGCTCCTCGTCGAGCTGGAGCAGGCCCACGACAGGCTGGAGCGCGCCAACCGCCAAGTGGTCGAGAGCATCGGCTACGCGCGGCGCATCCAGGATTCGGTGCTGCCGGACCGCAACGCCCTGGCGGGCGCGGGGGTCGAGGTCGCGGTGCTGTGGGAGCCGCTCCACGTCGTCGGCGGCGACTATTTCTGGCTGGAGGAGGTCGACGGCCTCTGCGTGATCGCAGTGGCCGACTGCACCGGCCACGGCGTGCCCGGCGCGTTCCTGACCCTGATCGTCGCGACCGCCCTCGACCGGCTGCTGCACGAGCGCGGCCTGCGCGCGCCGGCGGCGATCCTGGCCGGGCTCGACGCGATGGTCCGCACGCAGCTCCGCCAGGACGGCCGCGGCGCCGAATCGGATGACGGGCTCGATTGTGGCCTGTGCGTCTGGGACCGCGCGGCCGGGACGCTGCACTTCGCCGGCGCCGGCCTGTCGCTCACGGTGGTCCGGGACGGCGTGGCCGAGCGCGTCCGCGGCGGCCGCCGAGGGCTCGGCTACCCGCGCCCCGCCCGTGACGGGCAGCCGGAGGACGTCGTCGCGGATATCGCCGTTCCGGTGGCGGGCGCCACCTTCTACCTGATGACGGACGGCATCACCGACCAGATGGGCCGCGCGGCGGCCGACCGGGCGCCGCGGCTCCTCGGCCGGCGCGGCGTGGCCGACAGCCTCCTGCGCCACGCCGACCTGCCCCTCGCCGCCCAGACCGCGGCCCTGGAGGCCGATCTCGACGCCTATCGCGGGACCGAGGCCCGGCGGGATGACATGACCCTGGTGGCGTTCCGGCTTCCTCCGGCGACGGCCGCCGGCTGAGACCGGCCGTCCCCCTCGGGGCCATTGATGTCAGGTGCGCATCGATCGATCCAACAATGACGTTGGACAGGCCGTCCGGCCTGCGCCACTCCTGGGCCCGGCCCCGGGAGAGCCGTCGCGGTCGCCGCCGAGAGGCACCGCCAAGAACCGCCTCCGGGGCTTCCAGCGCGCCCGCGCGGACAAGATCTGGAGGAAGCCATGGCTGAGGACGCCGTCACCGGGATCCGCCTGCGGTCCGTCGCCCTGCCGCTGGGGACCCCGATCAGCGACGCCAAGGTGCTCACCGGCCGCCAGAAGCCGATGACCGAGATCGCGATCCTGTTCTGCGAGGTCGAGAGCCGGGAGGGCCATCGCGGCCTTGGGATCAGCTATTCCAAGCGCGCCGGCGGGCCGGGCCAGTTCGCCCATGCCCGCGAGATCGCTCCGGCGCTGCTCGGGGCGGATCCGAGCGACATCGCCAAGGCCTGGGACACGCTCGCCTGGGCCGGCGCCTCGGCCGGCCGCAGCGGCCTCGCCGTCCAGGCGATCGGCGCCTTCGACGTGGCCCTGTGGGATCTCAAGGCGCGGCGGGCCGGCCTGTCGCTCGCCAAGCTCCTCGGGGCGCAGCGCGACTGGGTGCGCTGCTACAACACCTCGGGCGGCTTCCTGCACACGCCGCTGGAGGAGCTGCTCGTCAACACCGACCGCGCCCGGGCGAAGGGCATCGGCGGCATCAAGCTGAAGGTCGGCCAGCCGGACTGGGCCGAGGATATCCGCCGGGTCTCGCGGGTGCGCGAGCATCTGGGCGACGCCTTCCCGCTCATGGTCGACGCCAACCAGCAATGGGACCGGCCGACCGCGATGCGGATGGGCCGGACCTTCGAGCGCTTCAACCTGATCTGGATCGAGGAGCCCCTCGACTGCCTGGACGCCGCCGGGCACGCGGCCCTGGCCGCCGCCCTCGACACGCCGGTCGCCACCGGCGAGATGCTGACGAGCGTCGCCGAGCACTGGGACTTCATCCGCCAGGGCGGCGCCGACTTCCTGATGCCCGACGCGCCGCGGGTCGGCGGCATCACGCCCTTCCTCAAGGTGGCGGCGCTCGCCGAGTTCGCCGGGCTGACGATCGCGCCGCACTTCTCGATGGAGCTGCACATCCACCTCGCCGCCGCGCTGCAGCGGGAGCCCTGGGTCGAGCATTTCGAGTGGCTGGAGCCGCTGTTCAACGAGCGGCTGGAGCTGGAGGACGGCCGCATGCGCGTGCCGACCCGGCCGGGCCTCGGCCTCTCCCTGAGCGAGCAGGCGCTGGCCTGGACGCGCGAGACCGCCGGGTTCGGCAGCCTCGGCTGAGCGAACGGGGAGGGGACGCTCCGAGGCCCGCCGACCCGGATCGTCCGATCCTTCCCCCATCCCGCGGTGCGGTCGCGCGGCGGCCGCCTCGAAGGAGCTCTCCGCCGAGGCCGCGACGCGTCACCTCAGGACGAGGGTCGGACCTCGTCGTGCCGCGCTCCGCCCGAGCGGGCACAGCGAAGGCCCGTTCCGTCCCGGCCACGCCGTCGGGCGGGCCGCCGGAGCCGTGGACCGGAGCCGCCTGTACCAGTGTCCGCCGCCCGGAATCGGCTGCCGGTACGCGCGCGACGATATCCTGGCCTGGAAAATGACATAGGCCCCTTTTTCAGGCCGATCAGCGAAGTAAAACCGTGACCTTTTCGCGGGGTGGCGTCCGCGATCGATTGCCGATACGCTGCGTTTCTGTCGTCGCGATCCTCTCATTTGAAAATTTATAAAGAACAGATCTGGAGTGACCGGTCCATGTCGTGTGTCGAAGGAGAAGGTCATCGCCGCGTGCCGGGCGGCACGCGCGCGGGGTCCGGCGCGACGCGGCCGGTCGCGCGTACCGAGGCGGCGGGCGGGATCGTCAACCGCCACGGTGATCACGCCTGTCGCCTGCGGTTGACCGCCGGCGCCGCGCCGATGCTGACCCGATGAGCGCCCCCGGCCTTCTGTCGCGCCGCGCGCTCCTGGCCGCCGCGGCGGCCGGGGCGCTCGCCCCGCGCGCCGCCGCCGCGCAGGCGGCCACCCGCATCGCCGCCTTGGGCGGGGCCGTCACTGAGATCCTCTACCGCCTCGGCGCCGGCGGCCGGATCGTCGCGGTCGACACGACCAGCCTCTACCCGCCCGAGGCGCTGCGCGAGAAGCCGAGTGTCGGCTACCTGCGGGCGCTCTCGGCCGAGGGCCTTCTGGCGCAGCAGCCCGACCTGATCATCGCCGCCGAGGGGGCCGGGCCGCCGGCCGTCCTGGCGCAGCTGCGCGAGGCCGGGCTGCGCGTCGAGACGGTGACAGAGCCGCCGAATCCCGAGGGCGTGCTGGACAAGATCGAGACGGTCGGGCGCCTCGCCGGCCTGGAGCGCGAGGCCGAGGCCCTCGAGACCGAGGTCCGCGCGCGCTTCGCCGACCTCGCGACCCGGCGCGCCCGGATCGCCCGGGTGGCCCGGGCCCTCGTCGTCCTGTCGATCCAGGGCGGCCGGACCGTCGTCGGCGGCACCGGCTCCTCGGCGGACGGCATCCTGGCCCTGGCGGGCATCGGCAACGCGGCCGCGGGCCTGGAGGGCTTCAAGCCGATGACGGACGAGGCCATCGTGGCCGCCGCCCCCGACGCGGTGGTGATGATGCAGAACGGTCCCGAGCCGCCGAAGCCCGAGAGCATCTTCGCCCCCGGCACGGCCCTCGGCCAGACGCCGGCGGCGGCGCGGGGGCGGCTGGTGGCCATGGACGGCCTCTACCTCCTCGGGTTCGGGCCGCGCACGCCGGAGGCCGCCACCGACCTGATGCGGGCGCTCTACCCGGACCTGCCGCGTGACTGAGCCGCGCGGCGGCGGGCGGGGCGCGTGAGCCGCCGCGCGGCGCCCTGGGTGCTGGGTGTCCTGGCGGCCCTGGTGCTCGCCGCCGCCCTGCTCTCGGTGAGCTTCGGGGCGATCCCCATCCCGCCGGACCGGGTCCTCGCGGTCCTGATCGGGGAGGGGAGCGATCCGGCCCGCGCCCGCGACGGGCTGGTGATCCTCTCGATCCGCCTGCCCCGTACCCTGCTGGGGCTGCTGGTCGGGGCCGGGCTGGCGGTCTCGGGGGCGCTGATGCAGGGGCTGTTCCGCAACCCCCTGGCCGATCCGGCGCTGGTCGGGGTCTCGTCGGGGGCGGGGCTCGCGGCCGCGGTGATCATCGTCCTGGGCGACCGGATCCTCGCCGGGCTGGGGCTTCCCGGGCCGCTGCCCTACGCCGCGCTGCCGGCCGGAGCCTTCCTCGGCGGCCTGTGCGCGACCCTCATCCTCTACGCCCTCGCCACCCGGTCCGGGCGCACCGCGGTGGCGACGATGCTGCTCGCGGGGATCGCGCTGGGGGCGCTGAGCGGCGCGCTGACCGGCCTGCTGACCTTCGTCAGCGACGACCGGCAACTGCGCGATCTCGCCTTCTGGTCCCTGGGCAGCCTCGGCGGGGCCACCTGGTCCAAGGTCGCGGCCTCGGCGCCGCTGATCCTGCCGGTGCTGGCCGCGGTCCCGCTCCTCGGCCGCGGCCTGAACGCCCTCGTCCTCGGCGAGGCCGAGGCGTTCCATCTCGGCGTCCCGGTGGAGCGGCTGAAGCGCGCCTGCATCGTGCTGGTGGCGGTCGCGGTGGGCGCCAGCGTGGCGGCGGCGGGGGTGATCGGCTTCGTCGGCCTCGTGGTGCCGCACGCCCTGCGGCTGCTGATCGGCCCGGGGCACCGGCTGCTGCTGCCGGCCTCGGCACTCCTCGGCGGCGCCTTCCTGGTCCTCGCCGACGTGGTGGCGCGCCGCGTCGCCGCGCCCGCCGAGCTGCCGATCGGGATCGTCACGGCGCTGGTCGGCGCGCCGGTCTTCCTGTGGCTGCTTCTCGGCCGGGTGCGGCCGGACGATGTCTGACGATGTCTGACAATGTCTGATCCGGCCCTGCTCACGGCCCGCGACCTGACCGTCACGGTGGCGGGGCGCGACCTCGTGCGCGACGTCTCCCTGGCGGTGGCGGGCGGCACCCTGCAGGTGATCGTCGGCCCCAACGGGGCCGGCAAGTCGACCCTCGTCCGCCTGCTCAGCGGCGCCCTTCGCCCGACCCGGGGCAGCGTCGCCTATGACGGTGCGCCCGTGGCGACGATCCCACCCTGGCGCCTCGCCGCGACGCGGGCGGTGCTGCCGCAGGCGGCGCGCCTCGCCTTCCCGTTCGCGGCGGCCGAGGTCGCCCGGATCGGCCTCGACGGCATCGGCCGGGGCCTCGGGGCCCGCGACCGGGCGGCGATCCTGGCCCGGGCCCTCGCGCGGGCCGACGTGGCGCATCTCGCCGACCGGGCCTACCCGACCCTCTCGGGCGGGGAGCAGGCGCGGGTGCAGTTCGCCCGCGTGCTCTGCCAGCTGGAGGCCGGCCGCACGGTGGCGGACCGGCAGGTGCTGTTCCTGGACGAGCCGACCGCGAGCCTCGACCTCCGGCACCAGGGCGCGCTGCTCGACGCCGCCGCCGGGCTGGCGGCGACCGGCGTCGCCGTGGTGGCGATCCTCCACGACCTCAACCTCGCGGCCGCCTACGCCGACCGGCTGCTGGTGCTGGACGGGGGCCGGCTGGTCGCCGGCGGGCGGCCGGCCGAGGTCCTGACCGACGACCTCATCGCCGGGGTCTTCGGCGTCCGCTGGCCGGTCGGGCGGGTGCCGCCGGACGGCCAGCCCTTCCTGCTACCGCACCGGGGCGCGCCCGGTCGGCGCGGCTAGCGATAGCGCGACGGGTGGTATTCCCGGTAGCTCAGGCCGATCACGGCCGCGAGCAGGCCGGCTCCCCGGCACAGCGTGTAGCCGCCGCCGATCAGGGTCGCCGGCCTGAGGGACAGGCCGGCGATCCCGAGCCGCAGAAGGCCGCCGCCGAGGCGCACGAAGCCGCGGCCCGCGTTGGCGAGCCGGCCGCCCACCGTTTCCGGGCGGAGCCGGCCGAGATAGGCCTCGACGCTGCCGCTGCGGTACCAGCGCGCCAGCAGCCAGCGCACCCGCATCCGGTGCGTCGGGATGCTGTCGTAGACCACGGCCGTCTCGGCCCAGGCGATCCGGTACCCGGCGAGCATCAGGGCCCGGAAGAAGAACGTGTCCTCGCCGCCCATCGTGTTGAAGCGCATGTCGAAGGACAGGCCCAGCGCCCGGATCACCCGCAGGTCCAGGAGCGCGTTGGCGGTGTAGCCGTCCTCCACGTAGCCGTCGCGGACCGGCAGGCGCTTGGCGAAGAAGCCCCCGGCGGCCGCCCAGGCGGGCGGAACCCGGTCGAAGAACGGCACGACCGGCCCGACGCAGGCCGCGACGCCCGCGGCGAGGGCGGTCTCGAGCAGGTTGTGGAGCCAGTCGCGGTCGGGAAACTCGTCGTCGTCGATCAGAGCGACCCAGTCGGCGCCGGCCGCGGAGGCCTCAGCGAGGCTGCGGTTGCGGACCGCGGCGAGGCCGCGGGTCTCCTCCCGGGCGTAGGTGACGGGGAAGCGGCCGGTCGCCCGGTAGGCCTCCACCACCGGGACAGCGGCGCGGCTGCGCCCGTTGTCGATGATCAGGATGCGCAGGGCGGTCTCGGCGAGGCTGCCGAGCCGCTGCTGGTCAAGGGCCTTGAGCAGGCGCGCCAGCCCCACGGGCCGCTCGCAGGTGCAGATGCAGATGCACAGGCGCATCGTCTTACCTCTGTCCGATCGGGTGGGCGTGCGGCCGCGGCCGCAGGCGCTTGCCCGCCGCCGCCAGCAGCGTCGCGGCCAGGAACCGCCAGATCCGGGGATGCCGGAGCGCCAGGGTCGCGCCCGCGCGCCAGCGGCCGGCCTGGGCCGCCTCGATGACCTGGGCGATCAGCCGCGTCACCGCGAGGCCGTCGCGGTAGGCGCGGCTGCCGTGGCGGATCTCGGCGGAGCGCGACCGCGCCTCGGCGAGGCGGCCGTGCTCGGCCCGGGCCGCGAAGGCCGCGTCGAGGCGCGCGATGTCGGCCTGGCGCAGCCGGTGCGACAGGGAGGTGGGCCCGCGCCGGTAGCCGTAGCCCGCGTAGGTGGTGACCACGAACCGCGCCCCCGCCGCGAGGGCTTCCAGGCACAGCAGGAAATCTTCCCCGATCCGGACGCCCTCGTCGTACCGGATGCCGTGCCGGCGCAGGATCTCGGCGCGCATCATGGGCTTGAGGTAGCCGAGCTTGGTCACCCGGCTGAGCAGCTGGTTGCTGGCGATGTACTTGGCGAGGTCGATCTCGAACAGGTACGGCTCCCGGCCGCCCTCCAGCATCCCCGGACCCTGCGGGTCGAACATGTCGGTGAACGGGATCGGGTTGTCGGCGACGATGTCGGCATCCGCCGCGAGCGCGAGATCGAGCAGGGTCCGGGTGCGGTCGGGCAGGATCAGGTCGTCGGCGTCGAGGATCGCGATCCACCGGCCCCGGGCGGCGTTCAGCGCCGCGTTTCGGGCGCTCGACGGGCCCCGGGGCGTGCCCGGTCCGGCATCGGCGAGAGGAATGACGCGGACCCGCGGATCGGCTTCCGCCAGGCGCGCCAGCACGGAGGCGGTCCCGTCCCGCGAGCCGTCATCGACCGCCACCACCTCCACGGCGACGCCGGTCTGGGCGAGGGCGGAGCGGATGGCCGTCTCGATCCAGGGCGCCGCGTCGTGCGCGGCCATGATGAACGAGACGTCCACGAAGGTGCCCCGAGCATCGGACAAGAGTTGATCCGCCATCGCGCTTCCTGGGCCGCCGGGCGCGGCCTCCGAGACCGCCCCCGACTTTGGCCGGAAGCGATCGGCGCGCACGACGCTCAAAGGGCGTAGGGCGGCCGCCATCCCCTCCCATTGCGGGGGATGGCCCCGACGGCCGGAACAGGTCAGTGCGTGTCGGGGGCTGTGTCGCCCGCGGGGCGGGAATTCCGGACGCTGAGGCCCTTCGCCAGAATCGTCCGGACGTGGGCGCGCAATTTTTGTTTTCTCTCCGCCGAGGCAGGAGAATCTTTTTTGAGGCTCGAATCGCCGGAGGCTGCCATGTCGAACGCCCCTGAGACCCGTCACCGCACGCCGCCATCGCCGAAGCGGCCGCAAGGGTGATCGGCGATACCTATAATGGATTATTTGGCTGGAATCTCGACATTATTGCAACGCAACCAACGAAAACAGTTTTGATGTTTGTTAAGGTTTATGTCTCCTACTGAGCATTGTCGGACGTGGGCGAACTACGTAGGTAGTATCCGAGGGCCCTCCCGAGGGCGGAAATCAGGGAGGAGATGAGTGCCCAGTCGCTTCTATTTCGACATCGAGAACGGCGAGGAGACGATCCGCGACGCGCAGGGCGTGGAAGCCGCGGACTTGGCCGAGGCGCTCGCGGAGGCCCGCAGCGTGATCGACGAAATGGCGGGTGAACTGGAGGTCGCGGGACCGGCCGGCGCGTGGACGCTCGTCGTGCGCGACGCCAGCGGCGCGGAGGTCGGCCGGGTGCCGATCAAGGGCTGAGCCGGGGACGCGCGAGCGGATTACGGGCCGACCAGCGCGGAGGCGCCGACCCGCCGGCGCGGGGCCCGCAGCAGCCGGCGTGCGGGCCGCTCCAGGAGCCGCCACGACAGTTCGGCCAGCAGCAGCGTCAGCATCAGGTCGAGCGCCATGGAGACCGAGCGCGGTCCGGCGACGTCGAGGCCGACGAGGGCCAGCACGCGCTCCGCGTGGAGCGGCACGTGGAACAGGTAGGCGGCGTAGCTGATCACGCCGATCCGGCGCAGCCACGGGATCTCCAGGAGGGCGACCGCGCGGCCCTCCCGCGCCTCGACCACCTGCAGTAGCAGCAGCGCCACCAGGACGCCGCTGAGGCGGCCGAGAACGAGCCACCAGCCGGTCGGCGCGATCAGGAGCGGCAGGGCCACGAACAGGGCCAGCACGCCGGCCAGGGCGGCGTCGCGGGCGAGCCAGGCCGGGAGCGGCCGGGTGCGCAGGCCGGCGAGGCCGCCCAGCGCGATCAGTCCGACATTGGCCAGGGTGTCGACGTCGAAGCACCGCGGCGCGGCGCCCGCCCGCCACAGGGCACCGTGCGCCAGGACGCTGATCCCGACCAGGAGCCAGCACAACGTGCCGAGGTGGCGCCGCGGCAGGAACAGGGCCGCCGGCGCGAACAGCAGGTAGAATTGCTGCTCGACCGCGAGGCTCCAGAGATGGCCGAGCTCGGTGCCCCAGCCGTTCAGCTCGATGTAGATGTTGGTGACGTAGAACCACGTCGCGAGCTTGAACGCGTCGTTGCCGAGACTGGCCGGGTCGCCGGGCCGGACCGTGTAGAGCACGAACAGGAAGACGTAGTAGACCGGCACGATCCGGGCGACGCGATTCCGGTAGAACAGCCCGAGGCTGCCGAGCGGGGTCGACGCGCCTGCCTCCACGGCCGTGCGGGCCGCGGCGAGGATCCGGACGATCAGGAAGCCGCTCAGGACGAAGAACAGCCACACGCCGGCCGTGCCGAGGGCCTCGGTCCTCGGGCTCGGCGCCTTGTGGCTGACGAAGACCATCAGGAACGCCAGGGCCCGCAGGCCGTCGAACCCGTTGATGCGGCGCTCTGAAGGGGCCACGGCGCGTCCTGTCCGGTGATCGGCCGCGCCGCGCCGGGGCTGAACGCGCCCGCGCGGCCGGGTCCGGCCGGGAGGGCCGGGCAGCCCGGTTTTAGACCGGCCCCCGCGCGGGGGGCCTTACCTCGATCGGCGGACGGGACCTCCCCGAAAGCGGTCCCGCCGCCCGGTAGGGCCGTCAGCGGCGGCGGATGAGCAGGACGACGAGGCCGACGGCGACGGCCGCCCCGGCCTGGGCGGCCAGCAGCGCGAGCAGGAACCCCTTCGGTAGAACAACCGCGAAACCGATCGCTCCTCCAATCAGTGCAGCGAACACCAGCACGACCAGCAACGCCTTACCTCCATTGATGGATCGGCGGCCGTCTTGTTGCCGAACCGGTCGTGGGCCCAGTGTTGTCGCAAGGGTTCCGCCTGCGATCGACGCCCCTTCGGACCGGCCGAGCGCCGCCGAAGCCGGCTGCGGCGAGGCTGGCCGAACCGGCCGGCTGCGCACGTCGCTCCGCAAGTTCCGATCCCGTCTCACCCCGAGTCAAGGAGCCGACATGTTGCGCCCGGCTGGGACCCCGACGCCGATCGAGTCGTCGACGCCGCAGGATATGGTCGAGACGCTGAACGAGGCGTTGGTCAAGACATTGCCGGCCCCGCGGCAGGCCGGCCCTGGCCTCCGGGCGAGCTGGGCGATGAAGCGCGTCCTCGACGCGACGATCGCGCTGACGGCGCTCTTCCTGCTTCTGCCCCTGCTGCTGTTCATCGCCCTGCTGATCTGGGGCAGCGACGGCCGGTCGCCGATCTTCCGACACAAGCGCCTCGGCCGGTACGGGCGCCCCTTCGGATGCCTGAAGTTCCGGTCCATGGTCGCGGACGGCGACGCGGTGCTGGCGCGGCATTTCGCCGAGAATCCCGAGGCCCGGGCGGAGTGGGAGGCGTCCTTCAAGCTCACCCACGATCCCCGCGTCACGGCGCTGGGCCATGTCCTGCGCAAGACGTCCCTCGACGAGCTGCCGCAGCTCTGGAACGTGCTGCGCGGCGAGATGAGCCTCGTGGGGCCGCGGCCGATCGTCCAGGCCGAGGTCGTGCGCTACGGCGCCGACTTCACCGCCTGCTTCTCCGTTCCGCCGGGCCTGACCGGCCTCTGGCAGGTCTCCGGGCGCAGCGACACGGGCTACGCCGAGCGCGTCGCCCTCGATTGCGCCTATGCCAGCCAGTGGAGCCTCCGCCGCGACCTCGCCATCCTGCTCAAGACGGTTCCGGCCGTGCTGAGCCAGCGCGGCAGCCGCTAGGGCCATGACCGGTCGGCCTCGCCGCGCCCGCCGCGCCCGCCGCGGAGCGCGCCGATGAAGGGCATGATGCTCAACGCCCTGCTGGGCGTGATGCTGGGCCGCTTCGGCTCGGTCTGGCGGCTGCTGGTCTTCGTCCCGATCGTCGCGGCCGAGGTCGGCTACGGCCTCCTCGTCTACAACCTGAGCGCCGGCGCGTGCCTGCGGCGCGGGACGGCGCTGCTGGTCTGCGGGCAACTGGCCTTCCTGCTCGGCGCCCTGCTGCGGCCCATCGCCAACGAGCGGTGAGCCGTCCGGGCCCGGTGCGGCCCGGCGCGGCGAAGCGGACACGTCAGGCCGGATCCTCCTCGGCGGCCGGCGCCTGAAGGCAGAGCCGCCAGAACTCCACCAAGCCGGCGGCGTACGCGGCGATGACGAGGCTCGACCAATGCATCGCGTGGCTCCGGGCGCGTTCGAGGGCCCAGCCTGGCGCGGAGACGTTAAGATTTAGTCGGGTCCGGTTCCAGGGTCCGGTTCCGGTGTCCGGAGCCCGGTGCGGTGTCATGTGTGGTCCGATGCCCGGGGCGGTCGCCGGTGCGGCGTCCGCCCGACGGTGCGGCTAGCGGCAGACGATCGATTCCTTGAAGCCGCACGGATCGCCCATCCGGGTGAACGCGACCCGCTCGAACAGCGCGGTGACCGGCTGTCCCGAATACTCCGTCGGTCCGAGCCACGACGCGAAGTCCGGGCCCTGTCCCGACCAGACGCTGAGCATGATCTTGCTCGGATGGGAGGGAAGCGGCCGGTCGGGCGTGCCGACGACCTCGCGCAGCAAGCGTCCGTTGACGTACCAGCGCAGGCGGTCGGGCAGCCACTCGAAGGCGTAGTCCGCGGTGGTGGTCGCGGCGTCGAAGCCGAGGGCGTCGAGGCTGACGTGCTCGCCGACGCCGCCGACGAAGTAGTTGAGCTGGACCTTGCTCGTGTCCTTGCCGAGCCACTCAAAGTCGATCTCGTCGTTCGTCCGCCGGTCGCCGTTCTCGGGGCCGTTATAGGTGAAGAACGCCGAGACCATGCCGGACCCGGTGCCGGCCCGCATCCGGACCTCGTAGGTGCCGTAGCCGTAGCGCTCGCGGGTCTGGATCTCGGCGCAGCTGAAGGGGCGCTCCTTGTAGGTGATGTCCGTCAGGGACAGCGAGAGTTCGCCGGGCGTCGCGATCCGGGCGCGGTGCTTCGACCACGTGCAGCCCTGCCAGTCGCCGTTGACCCAGCCGTCCGAGACGTACCAGCGGCGTTCGTTCAGGGTGCTGAACAGCTCCACGAAGGATGCGCCGCCCTGGGCAGCCTGGGCCGCGGCGGGAGAGGCGGCCTGGGCCGCGGCCGGCGGCGTGGCGGTCTCGCCCGCGCTCGCGGGATAGGCCTGCAGGAGAAGCGTCGCCGCCACGCAGAGGCGGCGGCCCGGGCCGGAGCAGATCGTCATGCGCACGTCCTCAAACCAGTCGCCGCAGGATCGCGGCGGCGCGCATCGTAGCGGCGGGGGCGGCTCCGGCCGGGGATCATTCGGACGATCCGGCCCGGGGCCGGCCCCCTCCTTTCGGACGATCTCGCGCGCCGCGCCGGGATCGCCCTACCGTGCCGGCGGACCGGCCGCGGCGCGGACCGGCCGGAGAGTCGCGGAGTCGTCCGGTGCGCAGCTTAGAGGCCTCGTCCCCCGTCCCGGAGGTCTGCGTCATCATCGCGGCCCGGGACGCCGCGGACACGATCGGGACCGCCGTCGCCTCGGCGCTCCGGCAGCCGGAGGTCGCCGAGGTCATCGTGGTGGACGACGCCTCCGCGGATCCGACCGGCGCGGCCGCCGCGGCGGCCGACGACGGTACCGGCCGCCTGCGGATTATCCGGCTCACCGAGAATGTCGGACCCGCCGAGGCCCGGAACCGCGCCATCGCGGCCGCCCGCGCCCCGCTGCTCTGCATCCTCGACGCCGACGACTACTTCCTCGAGGGCCGGCTCGGCCGGCTCCTCTCCGCGCCCCGGACCTGGGATCTGATCGCCGACGACATCGTCATGGTCCGCGGCCGCGAGGCGGCCTCCGCCGCCGGCCTCGTCACCGGACCGGGGCGGCCGCAGCGGCTCACCCTCGCGGCCTTCGTGAGCGGCAACATCCCCCGTCCCGGCGCGAGCCGGCGCGAGCTCGGCTTCCTGAAGCCGATCATGCGGCGGGGTTTCCTGGACCGGCAGGGGCTGCGCTACGACGCGCGCCTGCGGCTCGGGGAGGATTACGCCCTCTACGTCGAGGCGCTGGCGGCCGGGGCGGTGTTCGCCGTGACCGCGCCCTGCGGCTACGTCGCGGTCGAGCGGTCGAACTCGCTGAGCGCGCAGCACCGGACGGACGACCTCGGGGCGATGCTGGCCTTCGACGATGCCATGCTGGGCCGGCCGGGTCTCGCCCCGGAGGCGCGGGCGGCCCTCCGGGCCCACCGCGTCGCCACGGCGCGGCGCTGGCAGCACCGGCGCGTCCTCGACCGGCGGCGCGCCCAGGGCTACGCGGCGGCCCTGCGGGAGCTGCTCGGCACGCCCCTGGCGTGGCGCCACATCCTGTCGGTGACCCTGGCGGCCAAGCTGGCGCGCCTCGTGCCCGCGTCCGTGCCGGAGCGGGAGACCGGTCCGCGCCTGCTCCTCGGACCGGAGCGCCGCCTCGAGCCGGCGCGCTGAGCCGGCGCTGGGCCGGGCCGACAGCGGCGCGTCAGCGGTCGCGCTCCTCCCTGCGCGCCCGCACGGCCGCCACGTCGGACCGGACCTCGTCCAGCGCGCTGCGGACCCGCTCCAGGGCCGTCGAGACCGTCGCGTCCAGGTCCGGATCGACGGCGTCCGGCGCCGTGCCGTGACGGAAGCCGTCCAGCAGGTAGGGCATCATCTTGCCGTGGAGCGCCGTGTAGGCACCGGGACTGGACAACTCGTAGACGACCGCGAGAGCGTGATAGGCTCGGACGAGAACCTCGAGCGCGACATCCGCGCTGCGCGCCCCCCGATCGCAATCATCGTTGCCCATCATCGTGCTTGATAATTTATTGCTGCCCCGTCCGCCGGGTAACATGCCCACTTAAGACTGTCGACGTCGGGAGCCATTGCAATCTTCGATCCCCTATGGCGCGGGGCCGTTTATCCGCGCGCCATGGCTCGACTGCAACAGTCACTGAATAGCGGGGGGCAATTCAAGGTCTCGTCTAGCCGCGGAGCTGCCGCGTCGGCCGGATCATTGTGGCGATCTTGGTCTCGACCTCGACCAAAACGCTGTTCACAAGGTGAAGGGCGCCGTCAACTGTACCGGTTGTCAGGCTCTCGTCGCGGCTCGTCTCCTGGATGATGCGGAAATTGTCCTCGACGAACGCGCGGATCTTCTGCTGGACGTCGACGAACTCTCCCGGATGGGCCGTCTCGTAGAGGAGCGCCAGGGCCAGGTAGGCGCGCCCCACCATGTCCAGCGCCAGGGTCGTGCTGACCTCAGAATGTCCGGCGTCCGGGGGCGACACGACGACTGAATTTCCTGTCGGATGTTAGTTATTTACACTATCACGGACTTTATTCGGCGCCAACCGCGCCGATGATCGGTGATGTGGATTCTGCATTGATTCCCGTCGACCGTGGGCCGGTCCCCGGCGGGGCGGTCGGAGCGCCGACACGATGCGCGCGGGCGCTGCGCCCGCCAGCAACCCTCGCCACCGTGATCAACGGACCGCCGGCAGGCCGGTCCGGGTGAGCCCGGCTCGGGTGGTGAGACGCGTCCCGTCGCGTGCGGCGCGGGCTCCGTGACCGTCCCGGGCCGATCGCGCGCGGCGTTAACGGCCGGCGGTGGCCCGGCGCTCGGCGCGGTCTTGGCCCGGCGCCAGATCCTGCGCGATCCGCAGCTTGAGCGCGAGGATCCGGTTGTGTCGCGCCATCGCGAGGAGCGACTCGGCAGTCCCGACATCGCCGCGCATCCGCAGCGCGTGGGCGGCCAGCGCCATCTGGGCAGCCATCGCGTCCGCCTGGCGGGCGGCGTGCGGGACGTTCTGGGAGAGGGGCATTCCGGATGGCCACGGTTCGAGGGCTCAGCCGATCCTCCGGACGATCCGTTAACGATATCTTAATGGCCGCACCCCCGCGCCGGCCGAGCGGCGCGGGCCGTCACTTCCGGATGGGCAGGCGGCCGACCAGCCAGCCCTCCTCGTTGCGCACGAGGAGGGTCCAGGGCGGCTCCCGGCCGTTTCCCGTAATCTCGTCGGCCATCTCGGCGATCACGCTACGCGCCTCGATCAGGGCTTCCTCGAGGCCAGCGGCCTCGACCCCCACGTGGTCGTGGATCGTCTCCTCGGCATTTGCGATCTCGAAGTAGAAACGCGCAGCCAACAGGGTTCTCCTCCGCCGGAACTCTTCGGGGAGTTCAGTTCTATAGACCGGTGTTAGCATCTTAGCCGTTCGCGCTCCCGGACAAAGCGGTCGGGAAAAAGCAGCCTGTCTTTGACAATTCGGGTGATGCGCCGGGAAAATGTTCGCGCGATCGTCGACCGGCGCCGCCGGATCAGCCGAATGGCGTAGCCGGCCGGCCGCCGCCATGGCCGGATGGCGATGTAAGGCGCGGTTCGGGGCGGCCCGGCTGCCGGTTCGGGACGGGCCGCGGCGGGGTCTGGCCGGTCGGGCCGAATCGTCGCCGCTACGCCCGATCGGCAGAGCCGCGTACGCCTAAGATATGATGTTGGTGGCCCTGTCGGGCCGCCGTAGACCCGAGCGTCGGTGCGATCGCGGCGAGGATTCCATGAACATCACGATGGTCGGGTCGGGCTATGTCGGTCTGGTCTCTGGCGCGTGCTTTGCGGATTTCGGCCACACGGTCGTGTGCGTCGACAGCAATCGCGGCCGGATCGACGCGCTGAATGCCGGTCGGATGCCGATCTACGAGCCGGGCCTCGAGGCCCTGGTCGCCGAGAACGTCCGCCAGGACCGCCTGTCCTTCATCACCGACCTGGAGACGGCGGTCGGTCAGGCCGACGCTGTCTTCATCGCGGTGGGCACGCCCTCCCGCCGCGGCGACGGCTTCGCCGACCTGAGCTACGTCTACGCGGCCGCCCGCAGCATCGCGCGCGCGCTGCGCGGCTTCACGGTGGTGGTGACCAAGTCGACCGTGCCGGTGGGCACCGGCGACGAGGTCGAGCGCATCATCCGCGAGACCAACCCCGAGGCGCAGTTCGCGGTCGTCTCGAACCCCGAGTTCCTGCGCGAGGGCGCGGCCATCGCCGACTTCAAGCGCCCCGACCGCATCGTCGTCGGCACCGACGAGCCGCGGGCCGTGGCGGTCATGGAGCAGATCTACCGCCCGCTCTACCTCAACGCCGCGCCGATCGTCGCGATGAGCCGCCGGACGGCCGAGCTGACCAAGTACGCGGCGAACGCGTTCCTCGCGGCGAAGATCACGTTCATCAACGAGGTGGCGGACCTGTGCGAGGCGGTGGGCGCGGACGTGCAGGCGGTGGCGCGCGGCATCGGCCTGGACAACCGGATCGGGTCGAAGTTCCTGCACGCCGGGCCGGGCTACGGCGGCTCGTGCTTCCCCAAGGACACGCTGGCGCTGGTCAAGACCGCGCAGGACGCGGGCACGCCGCTGCGGCTGGTCGAGACGGTGGTGGCGGTCAACGACCAGCGCAAGCGCGCGATGGCGCGCAAGGTGATCAAGGCCTGCGGCGGGTCGGTGCGGGGCAAGACGATCGCCCTCCTCGGCCTGACCTTCAAGCCGAACACCGACGACATGCGCGACGCGCCCGCGCTGGCGATCGTGGCGGGCCTGCAGGACGCCGGCGCCGTAATCCGCGCCTACGATCCCGAGGGCATGGAGCAGGCGCGCCCGCTCCTGCCCGGCGTCGCCTTCGCGGAGGACGCCTACCACTGTGCCGAGGGCGCAGACGCTCTGGTCCTCGTCACCGAGTGGGACGCGTTCCGGGCCCTCGACCTCGACCGGCTGCGGGCGGCGATGCAGCGGCCGGTCCTCGTGGATCTCCGCAACGTCTACCGGGCCGCCGACGTCCGGGCGCACGGCTTCGCCTACAGCAGCGTGGGCCGCCCTGACGAACCCGGTGACCAGCCCGGCGACGAGTCCGAGATCCCGCCGGCTCTGCCCCCCGCCGACGCCGTCGCCGGGACCGCGTGAGGCGCGGCCGGGCCCGCGGAATGCGGGCCCGTCGTCGCCCGGCGCCGATGAGGGCGGCGGACGGAAGCCCCGCCGATCCGCTGGACGATCCCCCGTACGAGCGACCCGGCGCGCGGCCGCTCCGGCCGCGGGGACCGCGCCGGCGCGCGGGGCGAGAGGACGGGGAGGCCGATCCGCGGCGTCGGGACCGGGCCGGTGGCGCCGCGCCGATCCGCCGACCGCTTGGCGGGACGGTCGGACGCGAAACGGGTCCCCTCGCGGGCCGCCCGGGCAGGCGACCTACGAGGAGACCCCGAAGCTCCGTCCGGCCGCGCCGGACCGAATTTCTGCCAGGGCGGCTCCGCCGCGGCGGGGCCGGCGCCCGAGCGATCAGGCCGCCGGAGCCTTCACGCTCGCCAGGCTGGAATCTTCCCGGAGGAAGTACTTGTTGGTCAGGTAGGCGACCTCGGTCCGGTTCTTGGCCTTGAGCTTCTTCATGATGTTGCGGACGTGAACCTTCACGGTGCTCTCGCACATGTTGAGTTCGTACGCGATGATCTTGTTCGGCGTCCCCTTCCGGAGCGCCCGCGCCACGCAGAGCTGCCGCGGCGAGAAGATGTCGTCGTCCCCGGCTTCGACCGGCTCGTCCACCTTGATGTTGGCCAGCAGGGGGAGGAGGCATTCGGCCGGGATGTAGACGCCGCCGGCCTGCACGAGCTGGAGCGCCTGCAGGGCGATGTCCACGGAGGTCGTCGTCGGGATGTAGCCTTTGACGCCGAGCTTGATGATCCGCACGATCTGGTCGAGGTTCTCGCCGTCCGAGATGACGGCCACCGGCGGAGCGCCGGCCTCGCCCTGCAGGAACGCCAGTTCCCGCGTGATCTCGGTCCATTCGGTCTCGGTCAGGTTGCCGTCGGGCCGGCAGAGAACGACCACGCTCGCGGCGACGAACGGCGTCTGCCGCTTCCACGATTCGATGTCCGCGAAGACTTCGAACGACGTCTGCCGGTCGGCCTCGCTGAGCGAGGCGGCGAGGCATCGGCCGACGAGCTGGCGTCGATCGATGATGACGATGCGGCTGGCGCGGCCCCGGGACTGGTCCCGTTGCTCGACGACGACCGGGTTGTCACCGGCATGTGCACCCGAAAAGCCGCGGCGGCTTTCGGCCGTGTCCCGCTCAACGAGGGTGAGCGCGTCTCGAGTACCAAGACTGGCCATAGAAAATTACCTCCTTTCGAAGGAAGCCGAATGTCAGCGATGACGGGATACCCAATGCGCTCGCCGACGGCGTGACACTGAGATACGCGGTGGCGCCGGTCGCCTTGGGGCGATTGCCGATGACCACGGATACAATGCTAGCTTTCGTAAAATCGTCTGTAAATACCCTATTTGAATCTTAACCCTTAAATTGCAGGGCTAAATACAATCATCGCGCACTACGTACGTACATAGTGATTTGTTTGATTGCGCACGACGGTGCTGGTGGAGAGATGCATTCGCAAGATCATTCGCCGTCTGTGGTGGTCCGATTCAAGATCTTTTCGAATGTAGTCGCTCAGATGTCGGTTTTAAGAATATCGAAACTTTGTCTTATTCGGAACTACTTGTTGCGTGGTCGTATCGGTGGGACTTCGAGGGCAATTCAATGATCTCGGTGCGATGTAGGTATTCGTGACGGGAGTATTCGAGGTATGAGGGCCCGCTGTACCTGACTGAGGCTAAAAGGCAACATGCGTACTCGGTTGTTTACCCTGTTGGGGTCCGAGTACTGATTTCATCGGTGCGGCGCTGTACCAAACGGCACGCTCCGCGGGAGGAGAGGCCGCCCCGCGCGCCGTCCGACGCGACGGGCGAATCACTGGCGGATCCCTGCCGGGATCCGGAATCGCCGCGGCGGCGATCGAGAGCGCTCTCCGCCGAAGTGGATACCGGTTCGGCGTGAGAGAGCGCGTCGAGACAAAGGATTAGAACCGTGCCCGATCGCAACGCGATCGGGCACGGCTCTAGTCCAGCCGGACCAGGAGATCGCGCATGCCGCCGACATCGACGAACGTGCCGAGGTCGCGGCCGAGCAGGCCGGCATGTCGCTCCGCGTAGGCCTCCGGCGTGAGCGTCCGCAGGAACGCCGTCACCGAATCGGCGAGCGGCTCGGGAAACGCCCAGCCCAGGCGCTCCGACACCGCGTAGCGTCCGGTCGCCGTCGCGGCGCGCGCCAGCGTCAGGGCGCCGCACAGGCCGCCCTCGTAGAGCCGGTTCGGCAGTAGCCAGTCCGAATTCAGTCCATCATCGAGGTAATCGACGGCCCAACTGAAGTGGATCCCGCTGTAGATCTCCGGAAGGTCGCGGGGATTGGCGTAGGGGCCGCGGAACGACATGTTCGGCCGGCCGTCCAGCGTGTCCGCCAGGGTGCGCGGGGCGATGTCCTCCTCGGAGAGGCGCCCGGCCAGGATGATCCGCACCGAGTCGCCGAGGGCGTCCGCGATGGCGGCGAGGATCGTCAGGCTCCGGCGGCAGCGCAGCGTCCCGAACCAGCCGATCACCCAGGGCGGTTCCGCCGTCCGGGTGCGGTCGAGCCGGGTCGTCACCTCGCCGAGGCGGTGGCCCATGACCTTGTTCTCGAGGAGGTGCCACGCGCCGGCGAAGCCCTGGACCGGCCGGAAGTACCGGTCGATGAAGTCCGGGGCACTGACGACGAGGAGGTCGCTGCGGCCGAGGATCCAGCGCTCGACCGCGCGGGCGATCCGTCCCGGCGCGTCCGGCCGCACCATCAGCCGCTGGATGTCGAGCACCTCGTAGACGAGGCGCGCGCGGCTCCCGGCGAGGCGCGCGGCGGTCCAGGCCACGAGGGCCATGTCGAGGTTGCGCACGTAGATCACGTCCGCCGCGCGCAGGTCGCGTCGGCGGCGCAGCGCCCGGGCGATGCCGACGGCGAGGCGCGGCAGGCGGCGGGCGTAGTTGCGGTCGACGGTCAGGCCGAGGGGGACGATGTCGTCGGCCACCGGGGCCTCGGCCGGCACCGCGCCGGGGCGGTCCCGCTCGAAGGCGTACACGATGACCGACCACCCGGCGTCCCGGATGGCGTCGACCCGCTTCCGGACCGTGGGCTCGGCCCGGTCGTGCCCGAAGAAGGCGACGCGGCGGCCGCGCGGGGTCGCGGAAACCGCGAAGGCCGGGGTCGGGGCGGCCCGGGCCGGCACGAAGGCCGCCACCCGGTCGAGACCTTCGGCGCGCGGGCCGGTCACGAGGCCGCCTGGGTCGCGCCGCGGGCGCTGCGCCGGGCCGCGGTCCAGCGGCTCAGCGCGCCGCGGAATCCGCCGCGCCGGACCGTCTGGCCGTCGTTGGTCTTGTTGAGCACGACGCCCAGGACGGTGCTGCCGCTCGACTCGAGATCGTGCACGGCGGTGGCGACGTCGTCGATGCTGGTCCGGCCCGCCTCCACCACGATGATCAGGCCGTCGAGCGTGTCGAGGAGCGGCCGGAGCGTGGGGAGCTCGTCCACCGGGGGTAGGTCGACGACGACGCGGTCGAGGGCGGGGCGGTCGAGGGCGGGGCGTCCGTCCCCCAGCACCGCGGCGACGCCCTCCGGGGTCATCAGATCGCTGAAATGGGGATCGTTCGGGTGGCGGTTGCCGCAGGCGAGCAGGCGGACCTCGCCGGGCTGGGGGCGGACCGCCTCGGTGGCGCCGCAGCGGCCGGCGAGCACGTCGAGGAGGCCGCGCTGCTCGGTGGCCTGGCTGAGCCGCGAGAGCGTCCCCTGCCGGACGTCGGCGTCGATCATCAGCACCCGCCCGGAGCTCGCGCGGGCGCGGGCGAGGAGCTGGCCGAAATTGCTCGCGAACAGGGTCTTGCCCGCGCCGGCCCCCACGGACGTGACGCCGATCGCGAAGACCGGGCCGCGGCGGTCGCTGCCCAGGACGTGGGCCTTGAGGCTGTGCAGGCGCTCGACGAACACCGATTGCGGCATGAACCGCACGGCGCTCGCCCGGAACGCCTCGATGCTGGCCGGACGCTGCGCCTCGTTGGCGTGGGCCTGCGCCAGGGCGAGCGCCGCCCGGAAGCCGGGCTCGCGCCGCAGCTCGGGGAGGGCGGCGAGGCAGGTCAGGCCGTGGCCGGTCAGCTGCCGGGGCGTGCGGATCGTCCGGTCGAACCAGTGCCGCGCGAAGGCGCCGCTCACGCCGAACCCGGTGCCGACCAGGAGGCCGAGCAGCATGATCAGGCTGCCGCGGGGCGCGCTCGGGGATTCCGGCACGGTCGCGGGCGTGATCACGTGGGCGGAGGGCTGCGGATAGGATTGCTGGTTGACGGCGTCGATGTAGCGCTGGAGCAGGTTGGTGTAGATCTGGTCGTAGGTCTCGGCGGTGCGGTCGAGCTCCCGCGCCTTGACCCGGGCGTTGCTCATGATCAGCGTCTTCGAGATCAGGGCGTCGAAGGCCGCCGTCATGCTGTCCTCGCGCGCCTTGGCGACCTCGTAATCGTGGTCGAGGGACACGGCGAGGCGCTCGAGCTCGGTGCGCAGCGACTGCTTGGCCGCCAGGATGTCCCGCTGGATCGCCTGGACCGCCTCGTGGTCGGGGCCGAGGCGGCGCTTCAGGTCGTCGGCGCGCTGCACGAGGTCGACGTACTGCCGGCGCAGCTGGATGATGACGCTGTCCTTGAAGGCCTCGGTGATCCCGGGATCGGCGATGTCGGAATCGAGGAGCCCGCGGATCTGGTCGCGCACCGCGCGGGCGTCGACGGTCTTGGACCGGGCTGCGGCCACCGCGGTGTTGAGCTCCTCGACCTGCTGCTCGCCCACGAGGCCGCGCTTGCCCAGGTCGATGATGGTGTGCTCGGCCTTGTAGGTCTGGGCCTCGCGCGAGGCCTGGCTGGCGCGCTGCTGGAGTTCCTTCAGGCGCGGCAGCATCCACTCGCCGGCGACCTTCCAGACCTGGGCCCGGTTCTCCAGCTCGGTGCTGACATAGGCCCCGGCCACCGCGTTCGCGACGGCGGCCGCCGTGGCGGGATTGTCCGCGCTGTAGCCGACCTCGATCACGTAGGCGGCGCCGATGCGGCTGGCCTCGACGTTCTCGCGCAGCGTCCGCGCCTGGCGCAGGTCCGGGCTGACGGGGGCGGGTTCCTGGACCGGCCGCTCGGCCCCGATCAGCCGGAGGGGCAGCGCCTTGGCGGCCTTCACGAACTCCCGGACCTTCGCGACGAGCGGGTGCGTCGGCGCCGCCAGATCCTTCAGGGCCGACTCGTCGAGCCGGTGCACGGCGGCGAGCGCGATCTTCTCCGAGCGGATGTACTCGACCTGGCTCTCGACCTCGGCGATCTCGAGCGGCGTCCCGGCATTGGGCGTGTCGCGGGCCGTCACCGGGCTGGAGCGGCTCTCGATGTAGACGCGGGCCCGGGCCGTGAAGATGGCCGGCGCCGTCGCGACGTAGATCCCGGCGCAGACCAGCCCGACGGCCGCGAAGGCCAGGATCGACCGCCAGTTCTGCCGCGCGATGGTCAGGATCGAGACCTGGGACTCCGTCTCGGGCGAGAAGGGCTGGCCGCGCCAGGCTCCGGTCCCACCGGGGCGGGTCGCACCGATCGGCAGGAAGGACGCGCTGGTCGAGTGTCGGTTCATGGATCTCTCCTCACCGCGGCGGTCACCGCCTCGGGGCGCTATCCGTCAAAGGGGACGCCGGCTCGGCCCGATGGGCGCGTCGAGCCGGGGCGGGTGGGTCAGTTCTGGCCGGCCCCGTCGCCGACGCCCCGCATGGCGGGATCCGGCTTGAGCGCGATCTCCACGACGTCGCCCGGCAGCAGCTCCGTGTCCTCGGCGGCGTCGATCTGCGTCTTGGCCGGTCCGCTCTGCCGGAAGACCGCGATCGCCGCCTGCGCGCGGCTTCCGGACAGGAGCTGCGCCCGGAGGGCGCCGGTATAGACCAGCTTGTCGTTGATGCTGTTCAGGCGCGACCGGTACGTCGCCAGGTTGTTCTCCGCGACCTGGAGCTTCTCCAGGGCGTCCATGGCCTGCACGTCGTCGACCCGCTCGAGCTTGCGGGCGACGTCGCTCTTGTCGCGCTCGAGCTGGGTGAGCTGGACCGTCGTCTGCAGCGCGCGGGTCGAGGAGAGCAGGACGGCGCGCCGCGCGTCGGTCAGCCGGGTCGTGACCACGGCGCCGCGCTGGAAGAGCGCCCGCACGGTGTCGTAATCCTCGGCGTCGGCGGTGACGCCCTCCTTCTCCTTGACCTGCTGATCGCTGAGGCTGGTGAACTGCGTCTGCGTCCGGTTGAGGGAGCGCTGCAGATGGTCCTTCTCCTTGGCGATGTCGGTCATCTGCACCCGGAGCTGCTGCTCGGCGAGCTTCTGCGCCGGGGTCGCGCGGCTGCCCGGGGCGACGTCCGCCGGCGGCGGGGACTTGTCGCCCCGCGACGCGGCGACGACCGCCTTCAGGCGCCAGATCGTGGCGGATTCCCGCTGGATGCTCGCCCAGGTGCTGTCGTACTCGGCGCGCAGGTTCGCCGTCTCGACGACGGGGTTCTCCATCCTGAACCGCAGGAGGTTGTATCCGCCCGCCAGGGCGATGGCCTGCCGCACGGTCATGCCCGGATGGAACGGGTGCTCGCCCTGCTTGGTCACGTCGCCGCTCAGGTAGACCGGCTGGTACTTCGAGATCCGCACCCCGATCTCGTCGGGCTCGAGCACGGCGATCGATTCCTTGCCCTCGGAATTGCGCTGCCGCACCGCCTTGGCGGGCAGCGACTTCTGCAGGCTCTGGCGCAGCTCCGCGACGGTGAGCCCGGCGGCCGGCACGTCCCCGAGCAGCGGGACCATGACGGTGCCGTCGGTGGAGACCGTCGCCTCCTGCTTGAAGGTCGGGATGCTGAGGGCCGTGACCTCGATCGTGTCGCCGGGCCCGATGCGGTACTCCGCGGCCGCCGGCAGCGCCGACAGGGCGAGCAGGCACGCCGCGAGGCCGGCGCGGCCGGCGCGGGTGGTTGCGCGTCTTCCCGCGGTCTTCGTCGACATCTTCGACACGCATCGTCCCCTTAAGGCTCGCCCTCGGAACCCGGGCGCGGCGGTCGAGCGGCAGGACCGCGCCGGCCTCACGGGCTCATGAGGGCTGAGACGGCATGATGCGTAACGGCCGAGCCAGCCGGGACTCCTCCAAATGGCGGGCGCGGGCATCCTTGCCGGGGCGGGGGCTTCGCCTTTCGACGTAGGCCCCCTGGCCCGAACGGTGCGCCGGGCCGGGGAGGGGTCACACCGGACGGGCGCCGTTCGCCTTTCGACGGACGAACCGCATCGAAAGCCTGGGTTCCCGGCCGTCCGCAGCTCTGTGCAGTTTTGACGCACAGAAGTTCGGCGGAAGGAGCTGCGGGTATGCCGATTACCGATGCAGATATTGGGGCGGATGTGGGGATCTTCTACCCGGATCTAGTCAATATTTATGGATGTCGAATCGAAAGCGGTTCGCGCATCGGCCCCTTCGTGGAGATCCAGCGCGGCAGCCGGATCGGCCCGCGCTGCAAGATCTCCTCGCACAGCTTCATCTGCGCGGGCGTCTCGATCGGGGCCGAGGTGTTCGTCGGCCACGGCGTGGTCTTCACCAACGAGCTCTACCCGGAAGCCACCAACGCGGACGGGAGCCTGAAGCGGGACGGCGAGTGGGAGCTCGTCGAGACCGTGGTCGAGGCCCGCGCCTCCATCGGCTCCAACGCCACCATCGTGGCGGGGATCACCATCGGCGAGGGCGCCCTGGTCGGCGCCGGTGCCGTCGTCACCCGGGACGTCCCGGCCTTCGCCATCGTCGCCGGATGCCCCGCGCGGGTCGTCGGCGACACCCGCACCAAGCGCGCCGAGAGCGCCGCGCGCGCCCGTTCCGTCCAGTCGCCGCGGCCCGAGCCGGCCGAGCCTCTGCAGGTTGCTTGAGGGGAATGCAGTCATGATCTCGATCGGTATCGTCGGATACGGCTACTGGGGGCCGAACCTCGCCCGGTGCACCTCGGAGAGCGAGCGCTGCCAGCTGGTGGCCATCGCCGACCAGTCGCCCGCCGCGCTCGGCCGGGCCGGCAAGCGCTACCCCGCCGTCCAGCTCCATCAGGACTGGCGCGACCTCGTGGCCGATCCCGCGATCGACGCCGTCATGGTGGCGACGCCGGTGAGCTCGCACTTCGAGATCGCCATCAACGCGCTGCGGGCCGGCAAGCACGTCTTCATCGAGAAGCCGATCACGCCCTCGGCCTTCGAGGCCCGGCTGCTGATCGAGGAGGCGGCCAAGCGCAACCTGCGGCTGATGGTGGACCACACCTTCGTCTACACGGGCGCGGTCGAGAAGATCCATGAACTCATCACGACCGACGCCATCGGCGACGTGTTCTACTACGACTCGACCCGAGTGAACCTCGGCCTGTTCCAGCGCGACGTGAACGTGATCTGGGACCTGGCGGTCCACGACCTCGCCATCCTCGACCACATCCTGGACCTCGCCCCGGTGGCGATCTCGGCGAGCGGCACCGGCCATTTCAGCGGCCGCCCCGAGAACATGGCCCACCTGACCGTCTTCTACCCGCGCGGCGTCGTCGCGCAGATCAACGTCAACTGGCTCGCGCCCGTGAAGGTGCGGCAGACGCTGATCGGCGGCAGCAAGAAGATGATCGTCTACAACGACCTCGACCCGATCGAGAAGGTCAAGGTCTACGACCGCGGCGTCACCGTCGGCGGCGGCTCGGACGACATCACCGAGCTGATGGTCTCCTACCGGACCGGCGACATGTGGTCGCCGCACCTGTCCTTCCGCGAGGCGCTGATCGTCGAGATCGAGCACTTCGCCGACTCCATCGAGAACGGCACCGCGCCCATGACCGATGGCCACAGCGGCCTGCGCGTCGTCGAGATGCTCGAAGCCGCCATGCGCTCCCTGCGCCAGAACGGCACCCCCATCGACCTCATGCCACTTGCGAGGGCCTCGTGATCCCCTTCCTCGACCTCAAGGCGCAGTACGCGGCGATCGGCGGCGACGTCGAGACCGCGGTCCTCAACGTCCTGCGCAGCGGCGACTTCGTCCTCGGCCCGGCGGTCAGCGCCTTCGAGGCGGCCTTCGCCGAAGCCTGCGGCGCCCGCCACGCGGTCGCCGTCAGCAGCGGCACCGCGGCCCTGCACCTCGCCCTCCTCGCCCTCGACATCAGTCCGGGCGACGAGGTGATCACGGTCTCGTCGACCTTCGTGGCGACGGTCGCGGCGGTGCTGTACGCCGGCGCCACTCCGGTCCTCGTCGACATCGACCCGGTCGGCTGGACCATGGACCCGGCCCTGGTCGAGGCGGCGATCACGCCCCGCACCAAGGCGATCCTGCCGGTGCACCTGCACGGCCGGATGGCCGATCTCGACGCGCTCGGCGCCATCGCCCGGCGCCACGGGATCGCCCTCGTCGAGGACGCCGCCCAGGCGCATCTCGCCGAGCGCGGCGGCCGCAAGGCCGGCACGATCGGGGATCTCGGCTGCTTCAGCTTCTATCCCGGCAAGAATCTCGGGGCCTACGGCGAGGGCGGCGCCATCGTCACGGACCGGGACGACCTCGCCGAGGCGGCCCGCTGCCTGCGCGACTGGGGCCAGCAGGGCAAGTACAACCACGTCCGCCACGGCTTCAACCTGCGCATGGACGGCGTCCAGGGCGCGGTGCTGGGGGTCAAGCTCCCGCACCTGGAGGGCTGGACCCGCGCCCGCCAGGCGGTGGCGGCGGAGTACGGGGCGCGGCTCGCGGGCCTCGGCCTGGAGCTTCCGGCCCCCGCCGGCCTCGACCACGTGTTCCACGTCTACGCCGTGTCGACGGCGGACCGCGAGGGCCTGCGCCAGTACCTCAACGCGGCCGGCATCGCCACCGGCATCCACTACCCCGTCCCGGTCCACCGGCAGCCCGCCTACAGCCACCTCGACGACGGCGCCGGCCGCCTGCCGGTCACCGAGCGGCTGGCCGCCCGGACCCTGTCCCTCCCGATGTTCCCCGAGATGACGTCCGCGCAGATCGACACCGTCTGCCGGGCCGTCGCCAGCTACTGCGAGGTCGCCGATGCCCAAGCTGCGTGAGGTCACCAAGGGAAGCCGGTTCAGCGGCGACCTGCGCGGGACCCGGATCCTGGTCACGGGCGGATCGGGCTTCATCGGCTCCCACATCATCGACCTGCTGGTCGAAGCCGGCTGCGACGAGATCGTGGCCATCGACAACATGATCCGCGGACGCCCCGAGAATCTCGGGGACGCCCTCGGCTCCGGCCGCGTCCGCCTCGTCCAGGGCGACATCCGCGACCGCGCCCTGATGGACACGCTGGTCAAGGGCACCGACGTGGTGTTCCACCAGGCGGCCCTCCGGATCACGCAGTGCGCCGCGGAGCCCCGCCACGCCTTCGAGGTGATGGCCGCCGCGACCTTCAACCTGCTGGAGAGCTGCGTCGAGGCCGGCGTCGCCAAGGTCGTGATGGCCTCCTCGGCCTCGGTCTACGGGATGGCGGAGGTCTTCCCGACGACCGAGAAGCACCACCCCTACGACAACCGGACCCTGTACGGCGCCGCCAAGTCCTTCGGCGAGGGCCTCCTGCGCTCGTTCAACGACATGCACGGGCTCGACTACGTGGCGCTCCGGTACTTCAACGCCTACGGCCCGCGGATGGACCTGACCGGCCGCTACACCGAGGTCATGGTCCGCTGGATGCAGCGCCTGGCCGAGGGCCAGTCGCCGATCGTGTTCGGCGACGGCCTGCAGACCATGGACCTCGTCCATGTCCGCGACATCGCCCGGGCCAACATCCTGTCGGCGATCTCGCCCGCCACCGACGTGGTGCTCAACGTCGGCACCGGCGTCGAGACCTCGCTGGTCGACCTCGCCGGCCACCTCACCCGGATCATGGGCCGGGACGGCACGCCGCTGGTCCACGAGGCCGAGCGGGCCGTGAACCCGGTGCCCCGGCGCCTCTGCGACACGAGCCTCGCCAAGGAGCTGATCGGCTTCGAGGCGAAGATCGGGGCGGCCGAGGGCCTCGCCGACCTCGTCGCCTGGTGGCAGGACGAGTCCCGCTCGGATCACCTGCGGCGGGCGCTCGCATGATCCCGATCGCCAAGCCCGAAGTCGGCGCCCCCGAGGCCGAGGCCGCCGCCGCCGTCGTCCGCTCCGGATGGCTGACCCAGGGGCCGCAGGTCGCGGCCTTCGAGACGGAGTTCGCCGCGATCGTCGGCGCGCCCCACGCCTGCGCGGTCTCGAACTGCACCACCGCGCTGCATCTCGCCCTGCTCGCCGTCGGGGTCGGCCCCGGCGACGAGGTGGTGACGGTGAGCCACAGCTTCATCGCCACCGCCAACGCCATCGCCCAGTGCGGGGCGACGCCGATCTTCGTCGACATCGACCCGGCGACCTACAACATGGCCCCGGACGCCGCCGCGGCGGCGATCACCGAGAAGACGAAGGCGATCGTCTGCGTCCACCAGATGGGCATGCCCTGCGACCTGGAGGCGATCGCCGCGATCGGGCGCCGCTCCGGCATCCCGGTGATCGAGGACGCCGCCTGCGCCATCGGCTCCGAGCGGCTCCAGGGCGACGTCTGGCGGCCGATCGGCAGCCCGGCGGGCGACATCGCCTGCTTCTCGTTCCACCCGCGCAAGGTGCTGACCACCGGCGACGGCGGCATGATCACCACCGCCAACGCCGCGTGGGACCGGACCTTCCGGCTGCTGCGCCAGCACGGGATGAGCGTCTCCGACATCGCCCGCCACGGCAGCGCCAAGGTGGTGGTCGAGGCGTACTCCATCGCGGGCTTCAACTACCGGATGACGGACGTGCAGGCGGCCATCGGCCGGGAGCAGCTGAAGCGACTGCCCGACCTGATCGCCCGGCGCCGCGCCCTCGCCGACGGCTACCGCGCGCGGCTGGCCGATCTCCCCGGGGTGACGCCGCCGCCCGAGCCGATGGGGCTGCGCAGCAACTGGCAGAGCTACTGCGTCCGCCTCCCGGACGACGCGGACCAGCAGGCGGTCATGCAGGCGATGCTCGACCGGGGCATCGCCACCCGCCGGGGCATCATGTGCGCGCATCTGGAGCCGCCCTACGCGGAGGCGCCGCGGCGGTTCGCCCTGCCCGAATCCGAGCGGGCGCGCGACCACGCGATCCTGCTGCCGCTCTACGCGGCGATGACGGAGGCGGAGCAGGACCAGGTCGTCGACGGCCTGCGCGACGCCCTGCGATGATCCCCGCACCGGTCAAGAGCCTCGCCCGGACGGTCGGCCTGACGCGCCCGCGCGTCGCCGCCGCCCGGATGGCCTGCGAGCGCACGACGCTCGCCCTCGCCCGGATCCGGCGCCCGGCGCCGGGCGGCCGCATCCTCTGCTACCACTCGGTCGGCCAGTCGGAATGCGGCGTCAACGACGTCTCTCCCGCGCGCTTCCGCCACCAGCTCGAGCGCGCCCTCAGCCTCGGCTACCGCTTCGTGCCGGCGGCCACGATCGCCGAAGGGCGCGGCGGCGCGCGGGACCTCGCCATCACCTTCGACGACGGCTGGCGCAGCGTCCTCAGCGGGGCGGCGCCGGTCCTCAGCGATCTCGGGATCCCCTGGACCCTGTTCATCGTGTCGGGCTGGCTCGACCGGCCCGAGAGCGCGCCGCCGGGCATCCTGGGCTGGCGCGCCATCGAGGCGCTCGCGGCCAACGGGGTCGAGATCGGCAGCCATTCCGTGACCCACCCGGATTTCGGGCGCCTCAGCGCGGAAGAGGCGGCCGAGGAGCTGGAGGAATCCCGGCGCGCCATCGGGGCCCGCCTCGGCCTCCTGCCCGACTCCTTCGCGATACCCCTGGGGCAGTCGGCGAACTGGACGCGGGCGGCCGCCCACGCGGCCCGGGAGGCGGGCTACCGGATCGTCTACGCACAGGCGGTGGAGACCCGTCCCGCCGGAACGGTGGCGCGCAGCTTCGTCACGCAGTTCGACAACGATCTGGTCTTCGGTGCCCTGCTCCGGGGCGCCTACGACGCCTGGGAGGAGTGGGTATGAACCGACCCGCGCAGCGCCGCGTCTCCGTCGTGGTGCCCACCTGCAACCGGCCCGCCTTCCTGCGCGAGGCCCTGGCGAGCATCCGCGCCCTGGAAGGCCCCGACCTCGCCTTCGAGATCATCGTCGGCGACAACGGCGCGGCGGGCCCCGCCGCCGAGGTCGCCGCCGCGTTCGGCGCGATCCACGTCCCCGTCGACAGGCCCGGCGCCGGCGCGGCCCGCAATGCCGGCCTGACCCGGGCGAGCGCGCCCTACGTGGCGTTCCTCGACGACGACGACGTCTGGCAGCCGGCGCATATCCGGGAGCATCTGCGCCTGTTCGAGGCCGATCCGGAACTCGGGGTCGTGTTCGGGCAGATCGTCACCGCCGACCACGACCTCGTGCCGACCTACGGCCCCTGGCCGCCGGAACTTCCGTCCGACAAGGGCGCGCTGCTGCGCCGCATGCTGAGCGGCTACTTCCCGCAGATCGGGGCGACGGTGGTGCGCCGGACCGTCGTGGACGCGATCGGCCTGTTCGACGAGGCCCTGCTCGGCGATCAGGACTGGGACTGGCAGCTGCGTGCCGTCCGCGGCCACGGCGTCGGCTTCGTCGCCGCGCCCTGCGTGCATTTCAGGCAGCGTCCGGCCGGGACCTTCGACCGCCTGATCGCCCGCCGGATCCACTTCACCCGCCTCGTCTTCCGACGCCACGCGCCGGCGCTCGGCGTCTCGCGTCTCGCGGCCCTGCGGCTCTATTTCGGGACTGTGCAGGGCTACTACGACGCCCTGCTGGACGCCACCGAGGCCCACATGGCCCGCGGCGATCGCCGCGCCGCCGCGGGGGCGTTCCTCACGGCTGTCCGCCTGATGCCGCACCGGGCGATCCGGCAGGCCTTCCGGCCGACGCGCGTGCGCGCGGCCCTGCTGGCGCTGGCCACCGGGCCGGCCGCCCGGCCGCTGACGGCCGAGCCGAAGACGCGCTGAGCCCGACAAGGCTGTCGCTCCGCGGCGCGGACCCTCCCGGGGCCCGCGCCGCGGAGCGCGCTCGCGCTGTCCCTGTGGTGTTCGGCGGGCCGCCCAGGATTCCGCGCGGTCCTGGCGGCTCCGCCGCCCCTGCGGCGGCGCGCGGGCCTTCGTCACGCGGACCGGTGAGGGCTGTGGAGGCGCGGGCGGGCGACCCGGCCTCCCGCGACGCGCGCGCCGTCCGGCGTGACCGATCCGCGGCCACCCGGGCCCGGGGGCGGCCTCAGGCGCCGGGGATCTGCGCCCGGAGCCGCATCGGGCCGAACCGGTCCTTCACGTTGCGGACCAGCCATTCCGGGAGGAGAAGCCGCACCTGCTCCCAGAGGCCGGAGAAGTCGCCGGCGCGGCGCAGGGCCAGCCAGGAGGCGACACGCTGGCGCAGCGGCAGCATGCCGATGTAGTTCTTGGTCATCTCCGACACGGGGAAGTCCGAGCCGAACATGTCCTGGTGGCGCAGGTCGGGCTCGCCGAGATGGGGCGCCTCGGCCGGGCCGGGCGCGCCGGCCTCCGGGGGCAGGCGGGGCAGGGCCAGCGCCTGCGCGTAGATCGCGTCGAGTCCCGCCAGCCAGGCGGTCGGCGCGTAGAGGCCCGCGACCGCGGCGGCGCTCTCGGCGCCCGCGGCGTCCCGCGCCGCGGCGTCGGTGATGAGCGCCGTGAGGTGGGCCTCGTAGGCGGCCTGGTCGTGGGCGACCCGGGCCGTGACGTCGAGCCCCGGATGGTTGATCGCCACGATCTCCGCCGCCGCGGGCGCCTCGAACCGCGTGACCAGCGGCAGCCCGTAGGCGGCGGCCTCCAGCATCGAGGTCGACGACACGAACGGGTAGGAATCGACGTAGATGTCGGCCGCCTCGAAGAAGACCCGCGGGTCCGACAGCTCGGGATGGGCCGTGATGCGCCCGCCGGTGGCGGCCCGGGCCCGTTCCCAGTCGGCCCGCTCGCCGGGGCCGACCACGATGAGCCGGGCCCGCGGATGCGCCGCGAGGAGGTCGACGTGGCGATCCGCGTAGGTGACCGGCCCGACGTTGCGGTACTTGGCCCCCCGGGCCACCGAGACCAGGAGGACACTGTCCTCCGGGACGCCCAGGGCCTGCTTGGCCGCGCTGCGGGCGCGCTGGCGCTCGGGCAGGGTGATCAGGGTCGGCAGCAGGAGGCTGCGGGCCGGATCGACGCCGCGCCGCGTGACGGCGAGCCGGCGCGCGGCCTCGCGCAGGTTGATCACCGCGTGACTGATCCGCGTCCCGATCCAGAACAGGTGGTCGGCGTGGTTGAGGAGCAGGACCGGCGGGCTCTTCGCCGGATCCGCGAAGGCGATCAGCGGGACCACGTCCTCGCAGTGGATGTGCAGGACGACGACGTCGTAGCCGCGCGCGATCTGGCGCAGCTCCCGCGCCCAGGCGAGCTTGTCGCCCTTGTGGTGGTTCAGGTGGTGGATCCCGCCGCCGCTCTCGCGCACCGCGGCCGTGATCCGCCCGTCGACCGGGCCGCGATGCTGGGTCAGGGCGACGCCGTTGACCCGGTCGCGGTCGGCGCCGATCCAGAGCGCGAGCATCTTGGTGAGGCCGCCCACCGGGGCGAGCTGCGTGCAGACGTGGAGGACGCGCCGGTACGGAGCCCCGTCGGCCCGCGCGCCGTCCGGGCCGCCGCCGTCGAGGGTCCGGCCGATCCCGGTCATCAACCGTTCGAGGCGCGGGCTCGCGAACACACCGCAGTGCCGGTGCGCCGCCAGGGTCGCCGCGATGGCGGTCTCGACGGCCGCGCCGGCCTGATCGCCGGCCGCCGCGAGACGCTCCGCGTGCCGCACCCGGGCATCGAAGGCCGCGAAGTTCGACCGGATCCGCCCGGCGCGGGACGCCGTCCCGCCCGCGGTTTCGCCGTCGCTGTCACGGACGGGTTCAAACGCGCCTTTGACCATCACGCCCTCCGGGCCTCAGCGCTGCGACGCGGCGCCGTTCGTTGTCCAGGTCCCCGCCTCGTGGAACACGCCGAAGACGTCCGGCGCGAAGACGGGGTGCTCGATATGGAAGCGGCCGCCGATCTTGGCCGCGAGGAGCCGCTCGAAGCCGCGCTGCCGGACCACCATCGAGACCGTGTAGGTGTCGGCGGTCAGGGTCAGCGGCGGCGTCAGCAGCTCCACCTCGCCCTCGCCCGCGAGGGCGGTCAGGCCGGTGCCGTCCGCCTGGGTGCTGAAATTGCAGCAGAGCAGCTCGTCGGACCGGGTGATCGAGAACAGGACGTGCGGGTCGGCGATCGGCTCGGCGGCGCTGTAGCGGGCTCGGATCCGCATCCGCTCGCCGTGGCGGAACAGCGTTCGCGGCGCGCCGGATTCGTCGGCGATCGTCACGTCGCTGATCCGGACCGGCAGGTCGCCGGTGTCGGGGCGGAACCACGCGGTGTCGGCGAGGTAGCTGTCCCGCTCGTAGTGGGTCAGGCCCTCGTCGGTGGGGCCGTCATAGGCGACGCGGCCGCCCTTGATGTAGATCACCCGCTCGCACATGGTCTTGATGCTGAACATGTTGTGCGAGACCAGCAGGATCGTCGAACCCTTGCCCTGGAGGCGCCGGGCGAAGTCCATGCACTTGCGCTGGAAGGTGTAGTCGCCCACCGCCAGCACCTCGTCGAGGAGCAGGATGTCGGGCTCGAGATGCGCGGCGACCGAGAAGGCCAGCCGGACATACATGCCGCTGGAGTAGCGCTTCACCGGCATGTCGATGAAGTCGCCGATCTCCGAGAAGGCGACGATCGCGTCGAACTTCGCGGCGATCTCCCGGCGGTCCATCCCGAGGATCGAGCCGTAGAGGAAGATGTTCTCGCGGCCGGTCAGCTCCCGGTGGAAACCGGTGCCGACCTCGAGCAGGGCCCCGACCCGGCCCTCGAGGCGGATCCGGCCGGTGGTCGGCGCGGCGATCCGCGACAGGAGCTTGAGGAGCGTGCTCTTGCCGGCGCCGTTGAGGCCGATGATGCCGACATTCTCGCCGTGCCGGATGCCGAAGCTGACCTCCTTCAGCGCCCAGAAGCTCTCCTGCGACGGGCGCGCCGCCGCGCGGCGGGTCACCAGGCCGCGGACGCCCTCGCTGAGCGCGTCGCGCAGCGAGTTCTGGTGCGCGGCGCGGGGGGCGCGCCAGTACTGCTTGCCGATATCCTGAACGCTGATTGCCATCGACATCAGATTACATCCGCGAAGGAGCGCTCCATGCGCTGGAAGAAGATCAGTCCGCTGATGAGCAGGGCGAAGGCGGCCGTGACCGAGACGGCGACCGCGAAGGCGTCGGGCGGCGTGCCGCCCAGGATGGCGAACCGGAACGCCTCGATCAGGCCGACCATCGGGTTGAGCGCGTAGATCCAGCGCACCGAGGCGGGCACGATGCTCGACGCGTAGACGATCGGCGAGGCGTACATCCAGATCTGGATCACGAACGGCAGCGTGTGCTTGATGTCCCGGAAGCGGACGTTGATCGGCCCGAGCCAGAGACTCACGCCGAGGGCGAGCATCGCCGTCACGATCAGGGTCGGGACGGCCAGCACGAGGTGCCAGTCCGGCACCGCCCCGTACCAGGCCATCAGGGCCAGCAGCACGCCGAGCGCGATGGCGAAGTCGACCATCGGCGACACCACCGTCGCCAGCGGGATGACCAGCCGCGGGAAGTAGATCTTCCGGATCAGCTCGGCCTCCGCCACGAGGCCGTTGGCGCTGCGCCGCACCGCCTCGGAGAAGTACGTCCACAGGACGACCGCGCTGCCGGCGAAGAGTGCGTAGGGGGCGCCGTCGGTGGGGATCTTGGCGAAGTGGCCGAAGATCACCGTGAAGATCAGGACGGTGAAGAGCGGCTGCGCAATCGCCCAGGAGGCGCCCATGGCGGTCTGCCGGTAGAGCACCTTCAGGTCCCGCAGGATCAGGACGCGCAGCAGGTCGCGATACTGCCAGAGGCCGACCGCGTCGAAGGCGACGATCCGGTCGTCGGGCGCGATCTCGGTCACCCGCAGCGTCGACGGGTCGGTCCGCTGTTCGGTCGGCCCGCGTTCCGACGTGCCGAGGGCAAGCGCATCCAAAGATTTCATCATTCGAGGCGGTCCCGCATGACGCTCTGAGCCCGTGGTCGAGCTCGGGGACCCGGTGCGAATCGGAAGTCGTGCCGCCCGGTCGTCCCGCCGGAACGGGCTATCATCGCGGTGCGGCGGTCCGAATTACACCTTTCGTCGTATCGGTCCGGCCGACTGAAGTGGTGGTTGTGATCAACGACCGTAATCGTAGCCAATCACGACAAATGAGACCTCGGGGGCGCGCCGCACGCGGCGTCGGTCCCCGTCCGGGACGACCGGCCCTCATCGGCCGGCGACCGGGACCAGGTTTCGGGAGAACCGCCATGCAGGACCCCGTGAGCGCCGCCGGCGCTCCGCTCGTGACGATCGCCATGCCGGCCCTGAACGAGGCCGCGCACATCGCCGACGCCATCGCGTCGGTGCTGCCCGACCGGGACGCCATCGCCTGCGAGCTGCTGGTGCTGGACGGCGGCAGTCGCGACGACACCTGCGCGATCGTCGCTACCCTGAGCGCCCGCGACCCCCGCATCCGGCTCGTCCACAACGAGCGCCGCATCCAGGCGGCGGCGATCAACCTCGCCGCGCGACTCGCGCATCCCGCCTCCGCCTACCTTGTCCGCGCCGATTGCCACGCCGTCTATCCGAAGGGATTCGTGCAGAACCTCGTCGGCACGATGCGCCTGCGCCAGGCCGTCTCTGTGGTCGTGCCGCTGCGGACCGTCGGGGTCACGCCGCTGCAGAGGGCGATCGCGGCGGCGCAGAACAGCCGCCTCGGCAACGGCGGCTCGGCCCACCGGCAGGGCGGCATCTCGGGCTACGTCGCCCACGGCCACCACGCGGCCTTCGACCGGCGCGAGTTCCTGCGGGTCGGCGGCTACGACGAGACCTTCACCCACAACGAGGATGCCGAACTCGACCGGCGGCTCTGCGCGGCGGGCGGGCGGATCTACCTCGCCGCCGAGCTCGCCATCACGTACTTCCCGCGCGCCTGCCTCCGCAGCCTCGCCCGGCAGTACCTCCACTACGGGCGCGGCTGCGCGCGGACCCTCGAGAAGCACGCCAGCCTACCGCGCGCCCGCCAGATCCTGCCGGCCCTGGTCCTGCTCTACGCCGTCGCGGCCCTGCCGCTGGCGGCCCTGATGCCCGCCCTGCTGATCCCGCTGCTGCTCTATGCCGGGGGCTGCGTCCTGAGCGGCCTCGCCCTGGCGCTGAAGGCGCGGGAACCCGTCCTGGTCATGAGCGGCCCGGCGGCCGTGACCATGCACCTGTCCTGGGCGGCGGGGTTCCTGTCCTATCCGGGCTACCGGCGGACGCTGCTCCGGGCCGCCCTGCGAAGGAAGCGCCGCCTGCTCGGCCTCCCGCCGGGATCCGACGCGGCGCGCGTCAACTGACCGCCTGAGTCCCCGTCGGCCGCGCCTTTCCGGCCGCGCCCCGCCAGCCGCGCCCCGCCATGTGCGGAGCGCGGCCGGGGCATGTCAGAAGCCCGACGCTCTCTCGCATCCGTCGCCCATTAGCCCTTCGGGGCGGTGGTCTCGCGCGACCAAGGCGATTATCGACACGCGCAACGATCCGGCCGCGTCAGGGCCCGGAGACCGGCCGCGCGCCGCGCGGGGCAGCCCAGGAGAGTTGTGACCGTGCCCGACAGTACCCCGCGTCCCGTGATGCTCGTGATCCTCGACGGCTGGGGTCTGCGGGACGCGGTGGCCGACAACGCCGTCCACCAGGCCAGGACGCCGGTCTTCGACGGTCTGATGCGGGAGCGCCCCCGGTCGCGGCTGACGACCTTCGGCGCCGATGTCGGCCTGCCCAAGGGGCAGATGGGCAATTCCGAGGTCGGCCACCTCAACATCGGCGCGGGCCGCGTCGTCCTGCAGGACCTGCCGCGGATCGACGCGGCGGTCGCCGACGGCTCCCTCGCCCGGAACCCGGCCCTGGTCCGGTTCATCGAGGCGCTGCGCGCGTCGGGGGGGACCTGCCACCTCGTCGGCCTGCTCTCGCCCGGCGGCGTCCACGCGCACCAGGACCACGCCGTCGCGCTGGCGCGCGCGCTGACGACGGCCGGCATCCCGGTCCGGCTCCACGGCTTCACCGACGGGCGCGACATGCCGCCCCGCTCGGCCGCCACCTGCATCGCCGACGTCGCGGCCGCCCTCCCGAAGGGCGCCCGCATCGCGACGCTGTGCGGCCGCTACTTCGGCATGGACCGCGACCGGCGCTGGGAGCGGGTCCAGACGGCCTACGACGCCCTCACGGAGGCGCGCGGGACCCGGTTCGAGCGGGCCGGGCAGGCGGTCGCCGCGTCCTACGCGCAGGACGTGTCCGACGAGTTCATGCGGCCCGCGATCATCGGCGACTACGCCGGCATGCGGGACGGCGACGGCATCCTGAGCTTCAACTTCCGCGCCGACCGGACCCGGCAGATCCTGGAGGCGCTGCTCGACCCGGCCTTCGCGGGCTTCGAGCGCGCGCGCACGGTCCGGTTCGCCGCCGCCCTGGGGATCGTCCAGTACAGCGTCGAGATCGACGCCTTCGCCGAGACCCTGTTCGGGGCCCTCGACCTGCCCAACGGCCTCGGCGAGACCGTGGCCCGGGCCGGGCGCGCGCAGCTGCGCATGGCCGAGACCGAGAAGTACCCGCACGTCACCTACTTCATGAACGGCGGCCGCGAGGAGCCCTTCGCGGGGCAGGACGCGATCCTCGTGCCCTCGCCGAAGGTCGCGACCTACGACCTGCAGCCGGAGATGTCGGCGCCCGAACTCACCGACCGCGCCGTGGAGGCGATCGGCTCCGGGCGCTACGACCTCATCATCCTGAACTTCGCCAACCCCGACATGGTCGGCCATACCGGCAGCCTCGCGGCCGCCGTGAAGGCGGTGGAGACCGTCGACACCTGCCTCGGCCGCGTCGTCGAGGCGGTGACGGCCCAGGGCGGGGCGCTGCTGGTGACCGCCGACCACGGCAATTGCGAGATGATGCGCGATCCCGAGACCGGCGAGCCGCACACCGCCCACACCCTCAACCCGGTGCCCGCCGCGCTCGTCGGCGTCGACGGCGTGACCCTGGCCGACGGACGGCTGGCCGACGTGGCGCCGACGCTCCTCGACCTGATGGGACTGGACCAGCCGGCCGAGATGACCGGCACGTCGCTGATCCGCCCGCGGGGCGAGGGCTGAGGGCCGGGGCCGGCGGCACGCCGCCTGCGAAGCCCGGGCTGTCATGCGCGCCGTCCCTGCGTTACCTCCCGCCACGGGCCGGTCTGTCCCAGCGTGGTGCGAGGTCGTGGTGCGTCTGACCGGTTCTAGGACATGATCGCCCGGCACAGCCTGATCTATGTCGGCTCGCGGGGCTTCGCGGCCGCCCTGAACATGGCCTCCGTGGCGGTGTTCACGCGGCTCGCGCCGGTGGAGAGCTACGGCACCTACCTGTACGTCCTGTCCTGGGCGCTGGTGCTCTACGGGGCGACCTGCCAGTGGCCGAAATTCGCGTTCTTCGCCCTCTACGACGAGGCGCGCGAGCCCGCGCAGGTCGGCACCGTGGTGCGGATCCTGGGCGGCACGCTGCTCCTCGCCGGGCTCGGCAGCGCGCTCGCCGCCGCCCTCGGCCTGATGCCGGCGCGGATGGCGGCCGCGATCCTGGCGCTGGCCTTCGGGACCACCCTGTTCGAGGGCTCCACCGAGATCGCCCGCACCCGCCTGCGGGCCGGGGCGGTGGCGGCCTCGGTGATGAGCCGCGCCGTCCTGATCCTGGCCCTCGGCAGCCTGGCGCTGCACCTCTCGCAGGATCCCCTGCACCTCGCCTTCGCGGTGGCAGCCGCGAACGCCCTGGCCTCCCTGCCGGCCGCGGCCACGATCGCCCCGATGATGCCCGGCCGCGGCAGCCGCGCGGAGGCGCTGCGGCTGTTCGCCTACGGCTGGCCGCTCGTCCTCTCCTTCGGGACGGCGGCGCTCGCCCAGAGCCTCGACCGGCTGATCATCGCCAAGACGGTGGGGCCGGCGGGGCTCGGCGCCTACGGGGCCCTGGCCGACTTCCTGAAGCAGAGCTTCATCGTGTTCGGCGAGGCGATCGCCCTGTCGCTGATCTCGATCGCCAAGCGCGAGGCGCGGGTGGGCGGGATGGCGGCGGCCTCCGGGGTGCTGCGCGACGCCGCCCGGGCCATGACGCTGATCGCGGCCTTCGGGGCCGTGTTCTTCCTGTGCTTCGACGATTTGGTCGTGGCGGTGCTGCTCGGGCCCGACTACCGGGCCGAGGCGCGGGAACTCGCCCCGGTGCTGATCCTGGCCAGCATCCTGATGATGTTCCGCGCCTACTATTTCGGGCAGGTGATCTACTTCGCCCGCTCCAGCGGCCTGGAGGCGGCCGCCGCGTTCGCGACCCTCGCCACCGTCGCCGCGCTGTCGCTCCTGCTGATCCCGCGCTTCGGCGCCGCCGGGGCGGCCCTCGCCTTCGCGGGCGGCCAGAGCGCGGCCTGCCTCGTGCTGGTGCTCGGCGCCCGGCGGACCGGCACGACGATGCCGCTGCCGCTCGCCGACATGGCCGGCATCGCCGGGATCGCGCTGGCCTGCGGCGCGGTGAATGCCGGCATCGCCCTGGTCCCCGGCGGCCTGTTGCCGCCGGGACAGGCCCTGCGCCTCGTCCTGCTCACCGCCGCCGCCGGGGTGACGGCGTGGCGCTACGACGTGCTCGGCTTCGCCGGCGCGATCCGTCACCGTCTCGCGGCCTGACGGTCCCGCGATGGCAGGCCCCGCGTCGGACACCCCATCGGACACGGCCGCGCTTCCCGGCGGGCTCGTGGCGGCGGTCCGACCCCTCGACGGGGCGGCGCCCTGGGTCCCGGCCTGGCGGGCCCTGGGTCGGGCGAGCCTGGTGCGCAACCCGTTCTACGAGGCGGGCTACGCCCTGGCGGCCCGCGACGCCTTCGGGGCGGGCGTCCGGCTCCTCCTCGTCGCCGACCGGCCCCCCGAGGCGCCCGGGGCCCGGCTCCTCGCCGCCTGGCCGTTCCGGCCGTCGCACCGCCGCTGGGGCGTGCCGCTGCCGCTGCTCGTGGGCTGGACCCACGGCTACGCCCCGTTCGGGGCGCCGCTCCTCGACGGCGCCGCCCCGGAGGCCGCCCTGGCGGGGCTGCTCGCCGCGCCGGGCGCCCTCGGCCTGCCGCCGCGCCTCCTCCTGCCGAACGCTCCGACCGACGGCCCCCTGCCTGAACTCCTGACGGCGTGTGGCGGGCGCCGCGCCGCGTACTGGCCGCACGACCGCGGCCTGCTCGACCTGACCGGCCGCGGGCCGGAGGCGCGGGCCTCCTATCTCGGGCACCTCTCCGGGCAGCGCCGCCGCAAGCTCCGCCGCGCCCGCGCGCGCCTCGAGGCGGCGGGGCCCGTGACCTTCGAGATCCTCGCCGCGCCCGAATCCCTCGGCCCCGCCCTCGACGCCCACGTCGCCCTGGAGGCCGCCGGCTGGAAGGGTCAGGCCGGCACGAGCCTGGCGCAGCGGCCGGCGGAGATCGCCTTCCTGCGCGCCGCCCTGGCCGATCTCAGTGCCGATCTCAGTGCCGATCTCGGGGCCGATCGCGGGGCCGCGGACGGCGTGCGGATCGCGCGCCTGCGTCGGGGCGACCGGCTCCTGGCCTCCCTGATCCTGCCGGTCACCGGCCGCGAGGCCTGGGTGCTGAAGATCGCCAACGACGAGACGCGGCCGGAGACCGCGCCGGGGGTCCAGCTCGTCCACCGGCTGACCGAGGCGGTGGCCGGGGGCGACTGGCCGATCGACCGGATCGATTCCTGCGCGCCGCCGGACTTCGCCCTCGGCACCACCTTCTGGACCGCGCGCCGGCCGATCGCCCATCTGCTGGTGGAGGCGGGCCGCGATCCGCTGTTCCCGGTGGCCCGGACCCTGGAGCGGGCCCGGGAGCGCGTTGCCCGGGCGCGTCTCACCATCCGAAGCGGGCGATCTGCTCCAGCCGCGCCCGCGTCGCCGCCGCGTCGCGGCCCGTGACGGCGATCCGCCCGGACAGGTCGTAGCAGGTCGCGCAGAACGGCAGCTGCAGCAGCGTGTACCCGTCGTCCCGCGCCCGGGCGACGGAGGCGATGAGGCAGGGCAGGACCGGCTCGTCGGGCGGCCCGGCGAGGCAGTCGGCCCGGGGGCTGCCGAAGGCCGGGCGGTTCGGCCAGGTCAGCAGGAGCGTGGTCCCGCCCCGGCGGTCCGGGGCCGGCGGCAGGGTGTAGCTGCGCAGGAACAGCGCGCCGGCCGCGAGGACGAGGACCGGCAGGATCAGGGCTGTGCGCATCGGCGGTGTCCTCGCGCCTCAATCCCCCGCGTCGAAGCGCGTCCGATAGAACACCTCGCGGCCGGCGCCGTCGATCACCCGGACCGCCTCGGCCGGCTCGCCCGAGCGCTGCGGCACCCGGGCGCGGGCGAACAGCCGCAGGGCCCGCTCCTGCGCGCTCTCCAGGCTGCCGACCCGCACGGAGATCCGCGTCTGGATCTCGTCCGGCTCCGGTCCGAGGACTTCGATGTGGAAGGTCTCGCGCACGGGTATCCGCCTGATCGAGGGATCTTCAGCGCCGGATATCGGGATCCGGCTGCCGGCCGCCATAGCATGTTCCGGCCGGGTCTCGGGTCCGGCGCCGCGCGGCGAGCCCGGGACGACGCGCCGCGGGCTCGATCTCGGCACGAAGTCCAATTGCCCCGCGGCCCGCCTCGGCACTAAGAGGGCCGCTCCGCCCGAGGAGACATCACCGGAGGAACCCCGTGGACCCGCTCAAGGCCGCCGCCGCGACGCTTCTCTGCCTCGCCCTGTTCTGGCTGGCCTTCCGGCTGACCCGGCGCCTGGTCGATCTCGCCATCGCGGGGGGCTACGCCGAGGAGCGCCGGCGGCTCGCCGAGGAGGAGGCCGCTCAGGCCGAGGCGGGCGCCGTCCCGCAGGCCTCGGCCATCCGGGCCACCCCCGCGAGCTTGGCCTCGAACAGGGACCAGTCATCCGCCGCGGCGATCGGCGCCCACAACGCCTCCACCTCGTCGATCAGGAGCGTGCAGGGCGCCTCCGCGAAGTAGGGATGGTCGAGCCGCGCGCCCGGGGCGGGCGCGAGCGGCTCCAGCGCGGCCCGCACCGGCGCGAAGGCCTCGTGCGCGTAGTGGCCGGCGGACGGCCCGGCCTGCGCGCGGGTCGCGCTCGCGAGGCCGCCGTACCAGTCGAAGAAGAACCGCTCGAAGGGCGCCCGCGTCTCCGCGAGGAACCGCCAGACCGCCGAGACCAGCCGGTCGGTCTCCGGCCGCGGCGCCGCGGCGAGGCCGAGCCGGCGGAACAGGGCCTCGGCGAACGCCTCCTGCAGGGCCGGCCCGAATCCGGAGAGCGCCGCTTCCAAGCGCGCCTGGGGGGCCAGCACCAGCAGGCAGTCGGCGAGCCGGGCGAGGTTCCAGAACAGGGCCTCCGGCTGGCGACCGAAGCTGTAGAGCCCGGTCTCGTCGAAGTAGGCGGCCGTGAAGTCCGGATCGTAATGCGGCAGGAAGCGCCAGGGCCCGTAATCGAAGCTCTCACCGGTGACGTTGATGTTGTCGCTGTTGAGGACCCCGTGGACGAAGCCGGCCGCCGTCCACTGCGCGCCCATCCGAGCGACCCGGGCGACCACGTCCTCCAGGAAGGCGACGGCGCGATCCTCAACGCCGTCGCGCCAGAGCTCCGGCCGGTGGGTCGCGATCGTGTGGTCGAGGAGCCGGGCGATGTTGTCCGGCTCGCCGAGCGCCAGGAAGCGCTGGAAGCTGCCGATGCGGATGTGGCCGTGGGACAGGCGCACCAGCACCGAGGCGCGTGCTGGCGAGGGCTCGTCGCCGCGCACGAGGTCCTCGCCGGTCTCGATCAGGCTGAAGCTCTTCGAGGTGTAGACGCCCTGCGCCTCCAGGAGGGCGGTGGCCAGCACCTCGCGCACGCCGCCCTTGAGGGTGAGCCGCCCGTCGGCGCCGCGCGACCAGGGCGTCGTGCCGCTCCCCTTGGTGCCGAGGTCGAGGAGGCGCCCGTCCAGGCGGTCGTGCAACTGCGCGAAGAGGAAGCCGCGCCCGTCGCCCAGATCCGGATTGTAGGCGCGGAACTGATGGCCGTGGTAGCGCAGGGCCAGCGGCGTCTCGAAGCTGCCCGGCAGGGGCTCGAACCGGCCGAAATGGGCGATCCACGCCGCCTCGGACAGGCCGCCCAGTCCGACCCGCTTCGCCCAAGTCTGGTTGCGGTAGCGCAGGATCGTCCGCGGGAACCGGGCCGGCGTCACCGGATCGAAGAAGGCGGGGCCCAGATCGGCGTGGCGCCGGGAGGGCGTGAAGGCGGTGTCGTCCATGCGGCGGCGCGTCTCGCGGGGTGAGGATGAGTCCCGTTGTACCAAGCGAGCCGGACGCGATCCGTTGCCGATCCCGTCCTCGCGAGCGCGGCGAAGCAACCCAGTGCAGCGGGACATCGGCCGAGCGTGGCGCCGCCTGGATCGCTTCGCTCCGCTCGCGAAGACGGCGGCCGACCCGAGAGGCGTCACGATCCTAGAGATCTGGTCGGGCCGTCCCGGACACCTGCCGCAGGGCCTCGCCGGCGATCATCGCGGCCGCGACCGCGACGTTGAGCGAGCGCAGGCCCGCCCGGATCGGCACCACGATCCGGGCGTCGGCGGCCGCGTGCACCGCCTCGGGCACGCCGGCGGATTCGCGCCCGACCATCAGGCAATCGTCCGGGCGGAAGGCGAAGTCCGTGTAGGGCACGGCGCCCGCCGTGGTGGCGAGGACGAGCCGGATCCCGGCCTCGGCCCGCCACGCCGCGAAGGCCGCGAAGGAGCGGTGCCGGGTGATCGCCACGTGGTCGAGGTAGTCCAGGCCCGAGCGGCGCAAGTGGCGGTCCGAGACGTCGAAGCCCGCGGGCTCCACGATCTCCACCGCCAGCCCGAGGCAGGCGGCCATGCGCAGCATCGTGCCGGTGTTCTGCGGGATATCGGGCTGGTAGAGGGCGAGGCGGAGCATGGCGCCGGCCTTGTGCGGGGCGGAAGGCCCCGCCGTCAAAGGCCCCCGGCGCCGACGCGCAGCCGGCAAACCGCCGGGCCGGCCCCCGCCGGAGCCGAGACCGCGCGGAACTTAAGCCCCGCCAGAACCTTGAGGCGGCGCGACCCCCCTGTGCGGCCCCCGTCTGAAAGACCTGCTCCGATGCGCACCCCGCTCCTCGCCTCGGCCCTCCTGCTGGCCGGCCTCGCCACCGCCTCGGCGCAGACCGACGGCGCCAGATCGGACGGCGCCAAGCCGGACGGCGGCGCCGCCGCGACCCCGGTCCCCGGCCAGCCCGCCACCATGGCCGACAGCCTGCGCCCGACCTTCGTGGCCCAGGCCCCCGACGACATGGTCGCCAGCAAGCTGATCGGCTCCAGCGTCGTCAACGGCGCCAACGAGACGATCGGGCAGATCGCCGACTTCGTCCTCGACCAGAAGGGGGCCTTGAAGGCCTGGATCATCGGGGTCGGCGGCTTCCTGGGGATCGGCTCGAAATACGTCGCGGTCGACCCGTCCGTGCTCAAGCTCGACCGCACCGACGGCAGGACCCTCCAGGCGCGGATCGACACGACCAAGGACCAGCTCCGGGCGGCGCCGGAATACGTCTATCTCGGCAAGGAGCCGCCGAAGGGCGCCGCCCCGGCGAGCCCCGCGGGGGAGCCGGCCTCGAAGCCGTAGCGGTCGCGCCGGCGCGGCGCCGATCGGTCGGCCGGCGGCACCGCGCCGGCTTGCCTCCGCGCGCCGTTGTGTGCTGTGCCGGCCTCCCCGGAGGTCGGAACCCGTCCCATGCGCCGCGCCCTCGTCCCGCTCCTCGCCTTCTGCCTCGGCCTCATCGGCCTGACCGGGGCGGCGGTGTTCGCGTTCCTGCCCGACAAGGCACCGGTGGGCGTGCCGAGCGTCGGCGGCCCGTTCACGCTGGTGAACCAGGACGGGCGCACCGTCACCGAGCGCGACTTCGCCGGCGCGACGCACCTCGTGTTCTTCGGCTTCACCCACTGCCCGGACGTCTGCCCGACCACCCTGCAGCAGATCTCCGACGTGCTCGCCGCCCTGGGGTCGAAGGGCAAGACGATGCGGGTCGCCTTTGTCACGGTGGATCCCGAGCGGGACGATCCGGCGAGCCTCAAGACCTACCTGTCGAGCTTCGACCCGCGCATCACCGGCCTCACCGGCACGCCCGAGCAGGTCACCGCCACCGAGAAGGCGTACCGGGCCTATGCCCGCAAGGTGCCCGCCAAGGACGGCGACTACACGATGGAGCACACCGCCCTGGTGTACATCATGGACGCGCAGAACCGCTTCCTCGGCGCCCTCGACCTGACCCGGCCGGCCGACGAGGTCGCCGCGCAGCTCGCCAAGAAGATCTGACCGCCGGCCGGTCCGGCCGCACGCGCGTCAGAGCGTCATCCCGGCGTGGAAGCGGTCGGGGGAGAGCGGCAGCAGGAACTGCACGCCGAAGCCGCCCTCGAAGTAGCGCACCAGCCGGCCCGGCGTGCTGCCCACCGTGACGGCGGCGCCGAGGGGCAGCGGCACCGGGCAGGAGATCGCCACGCCCGACATCGAGATGTCGATGAGGCGCGCCCGGATCTCCCGGCCGCCCTCGACGCGCAGGACCACCGCCGTGTTGGTCGGCACGAGGCGCTCGTGCGAGCGTCCCTCCGGCAGCCCCAGCATCTCCCGGTTCGCCAGCCAGGTGAGCTGGGAGGCGAGCTTGTCCCGCTTGCGCGACGTGGCGTTGAGCTGGACCGCGAACCCGTCCGGGCAGGTGCGCGCGACGACGCCCTCGATGCGGCCGATATGCTCCAGGTAGAGCACCACGCGCTCGCCGACCGCGCCCTTGACCGCGCAGGTCAGCCGAACGCCGCCCGGCGACATGTCCACGGTCTGGCAGGGATATTCCCGGCGATCGGCCAGCATGTAGCGGCCGAGCACGGCGACCCGCACGCGCTGGTGGCGGCGCTGGTCGGCGGCACCGCGCGCCGGCTCGGCGGCGAGGCCGCGCAGATCAGTTCCAGCGGTGGCCTCGACCGCGATCATTCCGAGATTGGTCCTGCGCCGGAGAATGGCCGGTGCAGACTAGGCACGGACAGTTACGAAACCCTTTTTTCCTGCTCCGGGATCGATCGGCCTTGTAGAAACATCCATTGTCGAGCCCTGCCGCGTCGTGCGCGATCGACTTGTGCGCCGAAGCTTTCCTCGGGTGCACGCGCCGATTCGATCGAACTGGCCGTCCCGGACCGGGCGTAACCTTGGACGAATACGGTTCTCAGGCGCGCCCGCCGGCGTGGACGAGGAGGTGGCCGTGGCGCACCGGCCCGGGGTAGCCCGCGCTCGTGCGCACGGCGGTGCGGGCGGGCGGGACCGGCTCGGTCCGGCGGCTGGGCAGGATGCGCAGGGAGGTGGTCTCCGCCTCCACCAGCGGGCGCAGGCCGAGCCAGTGCGGCGCGCCGTCGAGGCTCAGGGTGCCGAGGGCGCGGACCTGCGTCCGGCCGCGGTGGCGCAGGGGCAGGAGCAGGAGTTCGAGATCCGCCGCCTCGCCGGCCGCGTTGGTGCCGCGCAGGCCCGCGACGACGCCCAGCGTGTCGCTGGCCACGATCTCGACGATCCGCCAGGGATCCGTCGCCCGGGAGCCCCACAGCTTGGCGAAGGGCTCGCCCTTCAGCTCGCGGCCGTACAGGGCGCAGACCCGGGTCCCCGCGAGCCGGATGCTCGCGGAGCGGCTCGGCATGTCGAGTTCCAGGATCAGGCTGTCGGCGAGGAGGTGCCGGATCTCGCCCGGCTCGATCTCGGCGCGTTCCGGCGCGGCCCGTTCTCCGCGCAGGCGCTCCCAGTAGGCGTGGAGCATGCGGCTGGTGGGATGCTTCATCGGTGTCCCGATTCTCAACGCCTGTGGTTCATCCCCGGATCATTCTGGCACATCCGCGGGGGTGTGACCGGCCGATCCGGGCGTTCACCGCGTCCGGGCGCACGGGCCGTGCCGGCTCCCGCACCCGCGCGCCGCCGGTCCCGCCGGCGCCGCGCGGGGCGGGGGGTAGCGCGTCGTGGCCGGCGACACAATCGTCGCACCCCGCCGGGCGCGCCGCGGCCGTCCGGGACGGATCCGGGGTGGAGACGGGGCGGTGCGCGATACGGACCGCGATCCGACCGGTATTTGCGAGCTTCAATACGTCGCCGGGGCTTGCCCGATCGCGCCGCACCCCGACATGGTGCGGCGATGGACGCCTCCCCCGATTTCCCGCGGCAGAGCCGCGTGCCCGTGTTCAACATGCCGGGCATCGTCACCGCGTCGATCGGGCTGCTCCTGGCGATCCAGGCGGTGCGCGAGTTCCTGCTGCCGGACACCTGGGACATCCGCCTCGTCCTCGACCTCGCGCTGGTCCCGGCGCGCTGGACCCTCTGGTTCGATCCCGGCCGGGCCTCCGAGGTGATCCGCGCCGCCGCCGATCCGGGCGATCCCGGCCTGGAGGCGGCCCGCGAGGCCTTCGCCCGCTACATCGTGGGCGAGCACGCCCTCCAGCCCTGGACGCTCGTCACCTACGGGCTGCTGCACGGCTCGTGGATGCACGTGATCTTCAACAGCGTCTGGCTCGCGGCCTTCGGCGCCCCGGTGGCGCGCCGCTGCGGCGCCCTGCGCTGGTGCGTGCTCGCGCTGGCCGGCACGGCGGCCGGCGGACTTCTCCACATCCTGATCGATCCGCTCAGCGCGGGGCCGCTGGTCGGCGCCTCGGCGGGGATCTCGGCCCTGATGGCCGCCGCCGCCCGGTTCGTGTTCCAGCCGCCGGTCTCGGGCTACGGCGCGCCGGCTTGGCAGGTGCCGCCGCCCCGTCCCGCCGAGACGATCCCGGAACTGCTGCGCAACCGGACCGCGGTGTCGTTCCTGGTGATCTGGCTGCTGACCAACCTGCTCTTCGGCCTCGTCAGCGTGCCGCTCGTCGGCGAGAACGCCGCCATCGCCTGGGACGCCCATCTCGGTGGCTTCATCGCGGGCTTCTTCCTGTTCCCCCTGGTGGATCCCCGGGAGCCGCGCCGGCACTGAGTCCCTGCCATCGACGCCCGGCACCTTGCCATCCGGCCGGATCGATCACACACTCGCCACAATGTGAACGAGCCGGGCCAACCCGGCCGAGAACGCCATCAGGGCGCCGCGGGCTGACGGCGCACCGGCCGCGTCACACAGGGAGAGAGCCATGACCGTCGCACGCATCCTCGCCGAGAAGGGCAGCTCCGTCGTCACCGTGGGCCCCGACAAGACCCTCGATGAGGTGATCCAGATCCTCGCCGACAAGCGGATCGGCGCCCTCGTGGTCGCCCAGGCCGACGGGACGGTGGCGGGCATCATCTCCGAGCGGGACATCATGCGGGCGCTCGCCCGGCACGGGGGCTCGGCCTTCGACGCGCCGGTCTCGGCCCACATGACCACCGCGGTCACCACCTGCGGCCGGACCACCACGATCGAGGAGGTCATGACCCTCATGACCGACGGGCGCTTCCGCCACGTGCCGGTCTGCGAGGACGGGCGGCTGATCGGCCTGGTCTCGATCGGCGACGTGGTGGCGCGCAAGATCGCCACCGTCGAGGCCGAGCACCAGGCCCTGCGCGACTACATCACGATGGCGTAGGGGCGCCGGCACCGCGCGTTTCTCTCGCCCTCCGCCCCCGGGCCTCGCCGGTTCAGGGCAGGCCGCCGCGGCGCGACGCGCTCCCTCTCCCGTGCGGGAGAGGGGGACCCGCGCCCCTTCGTCGACGGGCGAGCAGGCCGACATCGCGAGCCCGTACCGCCCGCGGTCCGCCTCACGCCTTCACGGGATCGAGCGTGACGTGCCAGAGGTCGGTGTCGGCCGCGTCCTTGAGGGTCACCGTCATCTGCTCGGTGGCGCCGTCCACCGCCACGTGGCCGAAGAACTGGTAGCCGGCGGCCGGCGACAGGTTCACCTGGCCCTTGTCGGGCGCCTTCACGTAGCGCAGCTGCGGCCCGAACGTGTTGTCCAGCGCGTTCGGCCCGAAGGTGCCGGCGTGGAGCGGCCCGGAGACGAACTCCCAGAACGGCTCGAAATCCTGGAACTGCGCCTTGTCGGGGTCGTAGTAGTGGGCGGCCGTGTAGTGCACGTCGGCCGTGAGCCAGACCGTGTTGCGGATCCCCGCGCTCTTGATGAAGCGCAGCAGGTCGGCGACCTCCAGCTCGCGCCCCAGCGGCGGCCCGTCGCCCTGCGCCACCGCCTCCGAGCCGAAATTGCGGTCGGTGTCGTAGGTCACCACGAGGCCGAGCGGCATGTCGGCGGCGATCACCTTCCAGGTGGCGCGGGACTCGAGCAGCGCCCGCTTCAGCCACGCGATCTGCTGCGGCCCGAGGAAGTAGGATTCGGGCCCGTACGCCGTCTGCCGGTTCTCGCCGTTCGGGCCCCGGTAGGAGCGCATGTCGAGCATGAACACGTCGACCAGCGGGCCGTAGCCGATCTTGCGGTAGACCCGGCCGGGCTCCGACGGCTCGAAGCGCATCGGCATGTACTCGTGGAAGGCCTTCGCCGCCCGCAGCTGCAGCGCCAGCACGTTCGGGTCGGCGTACTTCTTCTTCAGGTGCTCGGCCCGGGTCAGCGGCTCCCCCGGCCACCAGTTGTTGGTGACCTCGTGGTCGTCCCACTGGGCCAGGATCGGCACGGCGGCGTTCATCGCCAGGACGTTCCGGTCGGTGAGGTTGTACTTGTGCCGGCCCCGGAACTCCGCGAGCGTCTCGGCCGGCTTGGCCACCTCCTCGGTCACCCGGTTGCGCCACAGGCTGCCGTCGGGGAGCTTCACCTCGGACTGGATCGGCCCGTCGGCGTAGATCGTGTCGCCGGAATGGATGAAGAAGTCCGGCCGGTTCTTCAGGATGGCGGAGTAGATCGTCATGCCGCCGCGGGCCTCGTCGATGCCCCAGCCCTGGCCCGCCGTGTCGCCCGACCAGCAGAACGACACCGAGCGCCGGTCCGCCGGCGCGGTCCGGAACCGCCCGACCTGGGCCGGCCCGACGATGGTCGGCGCGGCGACGTCCTCCAGGCGGACCCGGTAGAACACGTCCTGGCCGGCCGGCAGCCCGGTCAGTGCCACCTTCACGGTGCCGTCGGTCTCCGGCAGGGCGTCGGCGAAGACGCCGCCGCGGATGTCGGCGAAGCTCTCGGTGGTCGCCCACTCGACGATCGCCCGGGCCGGCCGGTCGGACCGGGCCCAGACCACCGCCGAGTCGGTGCCGACGTCGCCCGACTGGAGGCCGTGGGTCAGGAGCGGCCGGTCGGCGGCGCGGCTCAGGCCGGGCCGTCCGAGGCCCGTGGCCAGCCCGACGAGGCCGGCGCCTCCGGACAGCAGGATCTGACGGCGACTCGTATACATTGGAGGTCCTCCAGCATGCACGGGCGCCCATCGCAGGCGGCCACGACAGCCGGATGACGGCCTCCTCCGGAGGGAGCGCGCCCGGAACCCCTCAGGCCCGCGCGGCCGCGCCCTCCAGCACGGCCCGGATCCGGGGCAGGGCGGCGCGGGCGGCGCGGTGCCCGAGGGCAATGCCCTCCGCGGCCCGGTGGAAGTCGAACAGCCCGAAGGCCCCGAGATCCGGGCCGATGGCCACGTCCGGCGGGTCGCGCTCCAGCCGGGCCCGCGAGATCCGGTCCTGGGTGGTGTTGAACGCGTCGAGCACCACCCGGGCGATGCCCGGCACGGCGATCTCGGGCTCGGGTCGGTCGAAGCCCGGCAGGCGCCCGCGCACGACCTGCAGGAAGCCCCGGCGCGGCGGGGCCGGGTGCGGTGCCTCGCGCAAAACCGGTCCGCCGGTGTCGCCGTTGAGGTTGACGCAGATGACGAGGTCGGCCCCGAGCGCCCGGGCGAGGCCCACCGGCACCGGGTTGACCAGGGTCCCGTCCATCAGCACGCGGCCGTCATGCGCCACCGGCGGGAACAGGCCGGGGATCGCGTAGGAGGCGCGCACCGCGTCCACCGCCGGACCCTCGGTCAGGCTGACCTCGTGGCCGGTCCCGTACTCGGTGGCGACGCAGCCGAAGCGGATCGGCAGCGTCTCGATGCGGCGCTCGCCGAGATCCGCGGCGAGGCGCTGGCGCAGGCGGTTGCCGGCGATCAGGCCTGAGCCCGGCAGGCGGGGGTCGATGAGCCCTACCACCCGACGCCGGGTCAGCGCCCGGGCGAAGGCCTCGAGCCGGTCGAGGCGCCCGGCCGCGTAGCAGGCGCCGACCACGGCGCCGATGGAGCAGCCGGCCACCACGGTCGGCGTGATGCCGCCTTCCTCCAGGGCGCGGATCACCCCGATATGCGCCCAGCCCCGTGCCGAGCCGCCCCCGAGGGCGAGCCCGACCTGCGGGCCGGGGCTCGGCGGCGCGCGGACCGGCTCGACGGTTCCGGGCGGGAAATGCGGGTCGGCGGACTCGTCTTGCCACCGCGTGGCAAGAGGGCGGTTCATCGCCCGGCGGCTTTCAGGACGACCCGGCCGTCCGCCTCCCGGACGACGCTGCGGTAGAAGCAGTCGCGCCGGCCGGTGTGGCAGCAGCCGCCGTCGCCGCCGACCTCGACGCGGATCAGCAGGGCGTCCTGGTCGCAGTCGACCCGCATCTCGACGACGCGCTGGATCTGGCCGCTGGTCGCGCCCTTGTGCCAGAGCTCCTGGCGCGAGCGCGACCAGTACCACGCCTCGCCGGTCTCGAGGGTGCGGGCCAGCGACTCGGCGTTCATGTGGGCGAGCATCAGCACCTGCCCGTCCCGCGCGTCCACCGCGATGCAGGCGACGAGGCCGTCGCGGTCGAACCGGGGCGTGAGGGCCGTGCCCTCCTCGATCTCGGCCCGGGTGCCGGGGGGAGCGAAGGCGGTGTCGCGCGCGGTCATGGTCGAGGCGTCGCCCGGGGCTACTTGGCGCCGCCGCGCACCAGGGTCAGGAAGCGGACCTGCTCGTTGGCGTTGTCCTTGAAGACGCCGCGGAACTGGCTGGTGATGGTCGAGACGCCGGCCTTCTGGACGCCGCGCATCGCCATGCAGAGATGCTCGGCCTCGACCATCACGGCGACGCCGCGGGGCTTGAGGATGCTCTCGATCACGTCGGCGATCTGGGCGGTCATGGTCTCCTGCGTCTGCAGGCGGCGGGCGAAGGTGTCGACCACGCGGGCGAGCTTCGACAGGCCGACCACGCCCCGGGTCGGGTAATAGGCGATGTGGGCAAGGCCCATGAACGGCACCATGTGGTGCTCGCAGTGGGAGTGGAACGGGATGTCGCGCACCAGCACGATGTCCGAGTAGCCCTCGACCTCCTCGAACACGCGCTCCAGCAGCTTCTCGGCGTCGACCGCGTAGCCGCCGAACAGCTGCTCGTAGGCCTTGGTGACCCGGGCCGGGGTGTCGAGCAGGCCCTCGCGGGTCGGGTCGTCGCCGGCCCAGCGCAGGAGGGTGCGCACGGCGGCCTCGGCCTCGGCGCGGCTCGGGCGGCCGGTCTCGATCCCGTTCGGGACGCGGGTCGCGGAGGCCGGCTCGGGCGCCACCTCGACGGGACGGCCCTCATCCACCGGCCGATTGTCATTGCGCATGCCGTTCAGCCCTTGCCCGTCGCCCCCGTTCCGGTCGAAACCCTGCCCGTCACCCTGGTAGGACAAGGATTTGAGCGCGGCATCCATGGCATCTCCGGCCCGCGCGATGCGGGATTTCATCGGGGTGCTGTCGGGCTTGGCGTACATCGTCGGATCGCGTCGGGCGTTCGAGGGAAGATCCCGGGCTCGAAAAGGTTTCAAGCCGGCGCCCCGGGATGGACGAAAGGCCGTGGGAACCACCGTGGCCGTTGGCGCGACCCTGGTCGACGGCCCGCCTCCTCGCGAAGCGGCCGTATGGCGCCTATATCATCGTTCGCGGGGTAACGCGCAATGCGCGATGCACGCGGCAGAGTCCCGATGGGAAGTGTGCCTCCGGCCGAGGACCCGATGCTCGACGACATCTACAACCGCCGTATCCTGGAACTCGCCGCCGACATCCCCCGGCTCGGCCGGCTCGAGAACCCGGACGCGAGTGCCACGGCCCATTCGCGCCTGTGCGGCTCGACCGTGACGGTCGACCTCGTCCTGGGCGAGGACGGCCGGGTCGCGGATTTCGCCCAGGAGGTCCGGGCCTGCGCTCTGGGGCAGGCCTCCTCGTCGCTGATGGGCCGGCACGTGGTCGGCGCCAGCGCGGACGAGCTGCGCGGCGTCCGCGCGGCCATGCGGTCGATGCTCAAGGAGAACGGCCCGGCGCCCGGCGGCGCGTGGTCGGACCTCGCGGTGCTCGAGCCGGTGCGGGACTTCAAGGCGCGCCACGCCTCGACGCTCCTGACCTTCGACGCGGTGGTGGACGCCCTCGATCAGATCGCCGCCAAGCGGCAGGCCGCCTGACGGGATGGTCCGGCGCGCCGCCCACTGGGCGATCCGCGGCTACCAGCTGACGCTGTCGGGCCTGATCGGGCGCCAATGTCGCCACTGGCCGAGCTGCTCCGAGTACACCGATACGGCCATCGCCCGGCACGGCCTCTGGCCCGGCGGCTGGATGGGCTTCGCCCGGATCTGCCGCTGCGGGCCGTTCGGCACCCACGGCATCGACATCGTCCCGGAGCGCGTGCCCGCGCGGGCGGCGTGGTACCGCCCCTGGGCCTACGGCCGCTGGCGCGGCGTCGAGGCGCCGCCGTCGCCGTTCGCCTGCGAGGCCGTGGGGCAGGAGGCCGAGGCGCGGTAGATTTCGTTCCTGCTTTGTTTCACGTGAAACACGGGTGCCGGGCGGTCGGGCTGGCGGATCGGAGATCGCTTTTCGGAGATCCCGTGCGCCTGCCCCGCGCTCAAACGGCCTGACGGTTCGCCGCCAGCTTCTCGGCGAACTCGATCGCCTCGATGAGGCTGCGCTCGTTGGCGACGCCGGTGCCGGCGATGTCGAAGGCGGTGCCGTGATCGACCGAGGTGCGGATGATCGGCAGCCCCAGGGTGATGTTTACCCCCGACAGGTCCATCCACTTGCCCGTGGCCGGGTCGATCTCGAAGCCCAGGAGCTTGACCGGGATGTGTCCCTGGTCGTGGTACATCGCCACCACCGCGTCGTACTGGCCCGCCCGCAGCTTCACGAACACCGTGTCGCCCGGCACCGGGCCGTGCACGTCGAGCCCGTCGGCGTTGGCCGTCTCGATCACCGGTGCGCTGACGTCGATGTCCTGGCGCCCGAACAGGCCGCCCTCGCCGGCATGGGGGTTGAGCGCGGCGACCGCGATCTTCGGTCGGGCGAGACCCAGCCCCTTCAGCGCCCTGTCGGTGAGGTCGATGACGAGGCGCAGGCGCTCCGGGGTCAGGCGCTTGGGCACGTCCTCCAGGGCGACGTGGGTCGTGACGTGGGAGACCCGCATGTTGCCGTGGGCCAGCATCATCACCGAGCCGCGCACGCCGGTCAGCTCCGCCAGCATCTCGGTGTGGCCGGCATAGTGGTAGCCGGCCTTGTTGAGCGCCTCCTTGTTGAGGGGCGCGGTGACGATGCCGCCGATCCGGCCGGCCAGGGCGAGGCGAACGCCGGCCTCGATCGCCTTGTAGGCGAAGCGGCCGCCGTCGGCCGAGAGCCGGCCGGGCTCGATCGGCGCGCCCTCCGCGTCGGCCTGGAGGCAGCACAGCGCCGGCCAATCGCCGTCCTCGGCGACTTCGGGAACGGGATCGGGCAGGAGGCCGAGCGCCCGCTCCGCGCGGCGCAGGGAGGGGGCGCTGCCGATGACGACGAGCTTGAGGTCGCCCGCGTCGATCCGGTGCTTCAGCCGGGCGGCGGCCTTGACGATGATCTCCGGGCCGATGCCGGCCGGATCGCCCATGGTGATGGCGAGATGTGAGGTCACGCGTCGCTCCTGCTGCGCGGAAAGCCGTTGCCGTGAAGTAGATCGCGCCAGACGTCCTCTGTTCCGAAGGCGCCGGATTTGGACACGACCGCGAGCCCGTCCCAGCGTCCGCCTCGCAGGGTCGAGCGGGGCAGGCCCGGGGTGATCTGCCCGGTGACGTCGAGGCGCGCGACGGAGAGCGCGAGGCACAGCGCCTTCAGGGTCTCGCCGCCGGCCACCAGCAGCGTGCCGGGCCGCGGGACGCGGTCGATCACCCGCGCGAAGGTCCCGGCGATCCGCGCCGCGGCGTCCTCCCGGGCGGTGCCCTCGGGCAGCGCGAGGCTCGCCAGGACGACGCCGTCCCGGTCGAGGCGCTCGGCCACCGCGCCGGCATGGTCCGGGTGGCGCGCCGACAGGACGAGGTGGTGGCGGCCGCAGGCCGCGAGCTGCGCCGCGGTCTCGGGCCGGTCCGAGCCGAACAGCCCGAGGACGGGGCCGGCGAGCCGGTCGTCGCCCGGCGCCGCCACGCCGCGCGCCAGGGCCGCCGCGAGGCCGCTGCTGCCGCACCAGAGCACCGGCCCGGCGCCGCCGAGATCCGCGACCCGGGCGAGGTCGGCGTCGCTCGCCGCGTCGTAGACGGCGACGCCCGCCACCGGTCCGTCGGACACGTCGGCCCGGCGCGCCGGCAGCCCGACGGCGCGCAGGGCCTCGGCGATGTCGCCGGAGACCGGCTCGAAGCCCGCGCCGCGCCGGGCGAGCTGCCGCCCGCCCTTCGTGCGGCGTCCCTGATACGGGAAGGCCGGCGCCACCACGCAGCGCCCCCAGGTCCCGGTGCGCAGCACGGCCGCGAGTTCGGCCGCCCAGGGGCCGCGCAGCAGGCTGTCGACCTTCTTGAAGGCGATGTCGGCGCCGTCCAGCCGGGGCGCGAGGGCGCCGACGATCCGGTCGGCCTCCGCGGCCGAGACTTCCCGGGTGCCGGAATCGATCGCCAGGCAGCCGGGTCCATCCCCCGCCATGAGCTCCGGCCACGCCACCGGGATCGTCCCGCACAGGCCGGTGAAGCCCGCGGCCGTGTCGAGGGTGCCGGTCAGATCGTCGGCGATGAGGCGCAGGCGGGTCATGTCGGGCGGATCATGGCGGGAGCCGCGCCGGCCGCGCCCCCGGCCGAGCGCGGCTCGCGTGCTCGTTGTCAGGTTGTCGCGCGGCATACCGACCGGCCGGCGCGGCGGTCAAGCGGGCAGCCCCGCGTCGCGGATCGACCGCCGCCCGGGGGAGGCCGCCGGGTCGAGGGAGCCGGACAGGGACGGGGACGTCGCTGACGTCATCCGGGATGCCGCAGATCGTGCCGGGCCGCGCCCAGGCAGGGATGGGCCCGCGCAGTTGTCACAATATGCACCGGTCCGGCCGCGCGTTGCGCGGCCTCGTCGAAAGGTTGTAGCAGGCCGCCGGGGGGAAGGCGGGTGCCAGGATCCGGAACGGGCCGGCACCGGAAGGGCGACCCATGCAGATTCCCATCAAGCGCTCCCTGGAGCGCGTGCCCGGCGGCCTGATGGTGGTGCCGCTGTTCCTCGGCGCGATCCTCCACACGCTCTTCCCGGACACCGCGACCTTCTTCGGCTCGTTCACCGGCGCGCTGTTCAACGGCGCCCTGCCGATCCTGGCGGTGTTCTTCGTCTGCATGGGCGCGGGCATCGACTTCCGCGCCGCCCCGGCGATCGCCCGCAAGGGCGGCGTCCTGCTGGCCGCCAAGGTCGGCATCGCGGCGATCATGGGCGTGGTGTTCGGCCAGATCCTCGGCGAGGCGCCGGTGGTCGGGGGCGCCTTCGCGGGGCTGTCGACGCTGGCGATCGTCGCCGCCATGAACGACACCAACGGCGGGCTCTACCTCGCCCTGATGGGCCAGTTCGGCCGCCCGAAGGACGCGGGCGCCTACGCGATCATGAGCCTCGAATCCGGGCCGTTCCTCACCATGGTGACGCTCGGGCTGGCGGGCCTGTCGGCCTTCCCGTGGCCGACCCTGGTGGGCAGCATCCTGCCGCTGCTGATCGGGATGATCCTCGGCAACCTCGACCGCGACATGCGCGCCTTCCTGTCGGGGGCGGCACCGGTGATGATCCCGTTCTTCGCCTTCGCCCTCGGCTTCGGGCTCGACCTCGCCAAGATCTGGCAGGCGGGCCTCCTCGGCATCGGCCTCGGCGTGGCGGTGGTGGCGATCACCGGGGCCGCCCTGTTCGTCGCCGACCGCCTCACCGGCGGCAACGGCGTGGCGGGCGTCGCCGCCGCCTCGACGGCCGGCAACGCCGCCGCCGTGCCGGCGATCATCGCCGCCGCCAATCCGGCCTACAAGGAGGCCGCCGGCCCCGCCACCGTGCTGGTGGCGGCGAGCGTGGTGGTCACGGCGCTGCTCGTGCCGCTGCTGACCGCCTTCGTGGCCGGGCGGGTCCGCCCGGACGCGGCCGAGGCCAATCCGGCGCCGGTCCCCAGCCCCGCTCCGACCGCACCCTGACGTCTCGCGCGGTCTAGCTGCGCGTCCCGCGCGACCGGCGGCAACCGAAGTCTCCGAGTCCGGTTGTCCCTCCAGGAAGCGCGGCACGGCCGCGTCTCACGGCGAACCGGAGCGGGCACCGCATGTCGACCGAATCCAGAGGCAAGACGCATATCGACATCTACGACCGCGCCACCCGCGAGGAGTGGGCGCAGCGTTTCGGCGTCAGCGAGGAGAGGCTTCGCAAGGCGGTGACCATGGTCGGCAGCCGGATCACCAGCGTCGCCGCCTATCTCGACAAGCCGGCCGCCTGAGACCGGCGCCATGGAAGTGCCCCCCGATTTCCGTCCGCCTCCGGATCATCCGATGGCGGGGACACCGGCGCACGGATCCGCACTCGGGTCCGAGTCTGGGTCCGAGCCCGCGCCGGGACCCGCGTCCGGGACCGACGCGGCGGCGCCGCAGCCTTCGGCGCGGTCGTCCGACACGATCACGTTCGAGCAGATCCGCGAGCGGGCCTACGAGCTCTGGGAGCGCAACCACAGGCCCGAGGGATTCGAGATCGAGTTCTGGCTGCTGGCCGAGCGGGAATTGCGCAAGGAGCGCGATCGCCGGAAGGCCGACGCGGCGCCGGCAGCGCCGCGCTCCGATCCGCCGCCGGCCTGACGGTCTCCGACCTTCATCCGAGACGGTCCCGGGTCACGGCGGACCCGGGGTCGGATTACCTTCAGGCCTCGATCGCCGCCCGGGCTTCCTTCACCGCCGCCTCGAAGGCGACGAACGCCGTGGTCGCCGAGTCCCAGGTCTGGCTGCGCACGTGGCGGACCAGGGCGGCCGCCTGCTCGCGGGCCTGCGCCAGGGGCTTCTCGATGGCGGCCGACCGCGTCGCGTCCGCGGGGATGCCCTCCGGCGGCGTGTCGGTCGAGCGCATGCCGACCAGGGTCGCCGCGATGGCGCGCCGCCACGCGGCGCAGTCCGCCGACAGGCGGATCACCCGCTGATCCGCGGCGGTGCCGGTCTGCCGGTCGAGCAGGGTGCGGCCGAGATCCTCGATCCGTCCGAGTTGCGCGAGGGCGTCGCCGATCTCGCGGCGGGCCTTGTCGGTCCCTTCCGCGATGCGGCCGACGTTCTGGGCGATGTCGCCGGTGGCCTGCATCTGCTGGCCGAGGATCTCGGAGGCCTCACGCATCTGCGCCGCGACGTTCGCGACGGCGCCGCTCTCGGCCTCGACGCGGGCATTGGCCCGCACCATCGCGGACGCGCCGGCCTCGACGGCGTTGCGGCTGCGCGTCACGGCGGCCTGCATCGCCGCCATCTCCTCGCGCAGGCCGCTGACCCGCGCCCGGATCTCGTCCGTCGCCTTCGCGGTCTGCGCCGAGAGCGTCTTCACTTCGGCGGCGACCACCGCGAAGCCGCGGCCGGCCTCGCCGGCCCGCGCCGCCTCGATCGTGGCGTTGAGCGCCAGCAGGTTGGTCTGGGCCGAGATCGCCGCGATCGTGCCGGCCATCTCCTCGATCCGCAGCGCCGCGGTGGAGAAGCTGTCGAGCCGGCTGCCGATCTCCTCGGTGCCTTCCTCGATCCCGCGCATGCCGTCGGTGGCGCGGTGCAGGTCGCCCACGCAGGTGGCGATGCCGGCCCGGGCCGTCTCGGCCATCTCGGCCGCCGACGAGGAGCGGGCGGCGATCTCACCCGTGGTCGCGGCGAGCTCCTCGCTGGCGGCCGCGATGAGCCGGGCCTGCTCGGCGGTGCCGGAGGCGTCGTGGGTCATCCAGCCGATCGAGGTGCCGGCGTCGGACGCGGAGGCGGACAGGCGCGCCAGGAGAGTCAGCCATTCCCGATCGACGGCCGGCTCCGCGACGGGCGTCGGGGCCGTCTCGACTGGCAAGACCGCCGCCGTCTCGACCGGGGCGGTCGCCGTCACCGGGGTTGCTAGCGCGTCAGGGATCTGACGCTGCCGGCGCAAACTGAACATGCGGGCCTCTCCGACACTCTAATCGGGGCGCATGGTCACACAGAACCTTCAACCAATGGTGAAGGATAGACCAGTCTCTCGACAAGCGTTGCGGGGCATCGGTGCAGCGCAACACGTCTACTTCGAGAAGTTGCGCCCCCTGATAGCGCTCTATCAGGGGGCGCAATGCTTCATTCGCCGGTCAGGGCCGCCTTGGTGCGCGACCACCAGCCGGCGCGCTTCGGCCGGTCCGGATCGGACGGCGGCGTCAGCACGATCGCCACGGGCTCGGGCGCCGGCTCGGCGGGAGCGGCCTCGGGCGAGCCGGCCTCGGCCTGCGCGCCGACGGTCGCCCGATCGGCCGCCGGCGCCGCGGACTCGACCGGGGCCACCGGCAGGTCCACCGCGGTCTCGGTCCGGTTCTCGGCGGCCGCGGCCGGCGCCGCCTCGATCGCCTCGGCCACAGCCTGGGCGCTCACTGGCTCCTCCGCCGACAGGGCGACGACATCGCCCGCGGCTTCCGGCGCGTCGTCCGTCTCGGACGCCTCGCGGGTGCGGCCCTCGCTGCGACCGCGGCCGCCCCGGCGCCCGCGGCGGCGGCGACGGCCGCCCTCGTCCTCGGACCGCGCCGCCTCGTCCGAACCCGCGACGGCCTCGTCGGCCTCCGCGGCGACGGCCGCAGCGGGAGCCTCGGTCCCGGCCGGCTGCGCGCCGTCCCAGTCCCCATCGCTCCGTTCCGCGTCCGAACGGGCGTCGTCGCGGCCGTCGTCCTGCTGGTCGTCCTGATCGTCGTCGCCGCGATCGTCCTCGGCGCGCCCGTCCTCGCCGCGGCCCTCCTGGCGACCGCCGCGCCGGCGGCGGCGACGGCGGCGGCGGCGGCCCTCGCCCTCCTCGCGCGACCCGTCCTCGCGGGCCTCGGCGCGGCCCTCGTCGGCCTCGCCCTCGGCGTCGGTCTCGGTCTCAATCTCGGTCTCGGCCTCGTCGGCCTCCTCGTCCTCGTCGTCGAACTCCATCGCGGGCGAGATCGCTTGGGCGCGCACGCCCGTGACCGGGCCCTCCGCCCGCTGGGCCGGCTCACCGCGGTCGAGCTGGAACGGTGTGGTCGCCGCCAGCCGCTCGTCGGCCGCGATCGTGATCGTCACGCCGAAGCGCACCTCGAGCTCGCGCAGGTGTCCGCGCTTCTGGTTGAGGATGTAGAGCGCGATCTCGGTGCGGGTGCGCAGGACGAGGTTGTGGGAGGCCGACTTGAGCAGCACCTCCTCGATCGAGCGCAGGATGTGCAGCGCCACCGACGCGGTGGCGCGCACGAAGCCCGAGCCGCCGCAATGGGCGCAGGGGATCGAGGAGGATTCGAGCACGCCGGTGCGGATCCGCTGGCGGCTCATCTCCAGGAGGCCGAAGGGCGAGATCCGGCCGACCTGGATGCGGGCGCGGTCGTTCTTCAGGCACTCGTTGAGCTTCTTCTCGACGGCGCGGTTGTTCCGCTTCTCCTCCATGTCGATGAAGTCGATGACGATCAGGCCTGCGAGGTCGCGCAGCCGGAGCTGGCGGGCGACCTCCTCGGCGGCCTCCAGGTTCGTCTTGAGGGCGGTGTCCTCGATGTCGTGCTCGCGGGTGGCGCGGCCGGAGTTCACGTCGATCGAGACCAGGGCCTCGGTCGGGTTGATCACGAGGTAGCCGCCGGACTTCAGCGAGACGTGCGTGGAGAACATCGCGTCGAGCTGCTGCTCGACGCCGAAGCGGGCAAAGATCGGCGTCGAGTCGCGGTAGGGCTTCACGACCTTGGACTGGCCGGGCATCAGCATCCGCATGAAGTCCTTGGCCTCGCGGTAGGCGTCCTCGCCGGCGACCAGAACCTCGTCCAGATCCTTGTTGTAGAGGTCGCGGATGGCGCGCTTGATCAGCGAGCCCTCCTCGTAGACGAGGGCCGGCGCCATCGACGTCAGGGTCAGCTCGCGGACCGACTCCCACAGGCGCATCAGGTACTCGAAGTCGCGGGCGATCTCGGGCTTGGACCGCGAGGCGCCGGCGGTGCGCAGGATGACGCCCATCCCCTCGGGCACCTCCAGGTCCTGCACGACCTCCTTCAGGCGCTTGCGGTCGGCCGCCGAGGTGATCTTGCGGGAGATGCCGCCGCCCCGGCCGGTGTTGGGCATCAGCACCGAGTAGCGGCCGGCGAGCGACAGATAGGTCGTGAGCGCCGCGCCCTTCGTGCCGCGCTCCTCCTTGACCACCTGCACCAGGATGATCTGGCGGCGCTTGATCACCTCTTGGATCTTGTACTGGCGGCGGTAGTGGCGCGGACGCTCGGGGATCTCGGCCAGCGCGTCGCCGTTGCCGCCGACCTGGGCGATCTTGGGCTCGGCGTCGGGATCGTCGGACTCCTCATCGGACTCCTCGTCCGAGTCGTCATCCTCGTCGGACTCGTCCTCGTCGTCCTCCGCCTCGTCCTCATCCTCGTCGTCGTCGGATTCCTCGTCGTCCTCCTCGGAGGCCTCGTCCGACGCTTCGTCCGACGGGTCGGCGGCGGTCGGCGCGGTCTCCTCGGCCTCGCTCGCCCCAGCCTCGCTCTCCTCCGTCACGATCGCGTGCGCGGCGGTCTCGTCCGGCGCGTCGGACACGGTCAGTGCCTCCGCCACGGCGATGCGGGCCTCCGGCTCGGAGGGGGCGTCCTCGGACGGGGCGGAGTCGGCGGCGACCGACTCCGACGCGGCGGGGGCCGCCTGCGCCTCGACCGGCGCGGTCTCGGTCGCGGGCTCGGCGGCCTGCGCCGGCTCACCCTCCGGGAGGTCGCCGGCGGCGGTCTCGGAGGCGAGGGCCTCCTGCACGGCCTCGGGGTTCTCGGACAGCGTGTCGGGCTGGACGGCCGGGTCGATCCCCGACTCGTTCCGGATCTCGGCCTGGTCCTCGCTCTCGGGCACCGCGTGCGTGTCCTCGGCGCTCACGGTCTCGTCGGCGCCGCGGGCGCGGGCCTCGGCACGGCGGCCGCGGGACCGGCGCGACGACGACCGGCGACGGCGCTCCTCGCGCTCGCGGTGCTCCTCGGCGTCGCGGGCCTCCTCTTCGAGGAGTGCCTGCCGGTCGGCCAGCGGGATCTGGTAGTAGTCGGGATGGATCTCGTTGAAGGCCAGGAATCCGTGGCGGTTCCCGCCGTACTCGACGAACGCCGCCTGGAGCGACGGCTCCACCCGGGTGACCTTGGCGAGGTAGATGTTGCCGCGCAGCTGGCGCCGGTTGGCGGCTTCGAAGTCGAACTCCTCGACCCTAGACCCGTGGACCGTGACGACCCGGGTCTCCTCCGGGTGCATCGCGTCGATCAGCATTTTGTTGGCCATGTCGGACTCTCGGCATGGCGGCCGACGTCGTTCTCCGTGCCCGTGGTCCCGGCGGCGCCTCGCCCGACGTCAATGCTGTCGGGCGGGATGCCGGCCTCGTCGCCGAGGCGGATGGGTTCGAGGGGAAATTGCCGTCAACCGCCGTTCGGCGCCCTGGGCGCCTGGGGTTGAAACAGGCCGGGCGGACGGACGGACCGGCGTGACGCACCGTTTGCGCCTCCGGGGCACGCGCAGCCTTATGCTGGGCCGTGCGTCCGTCCATCGTGGTCCCGACCTCGCGAAACAATCTCGGCCGGCGGGGGACCGGCCGTGAATTCCTGGGTGCGGCGGAGGATCTCCGCCGCGTCGTGCGACACCTGCCCGATCGCGGGCGGCACATGCCGCCGCCAAGCGGACCGACAGGGCCCGCCGCGACACCGCGACCGCTTTCGCGAGGAATTCGGTCACGTCCGCGGGCCGTTGCGGCGACCGGCGGGACCGGAGAGGGGTCGACATCATTACAGACCGCTGCGCGGATTTGGCAAGGGTCAACGTGAATAGATGTCACGGGCCTGTCACGGTGCGCGCGGCGCCACGCGACAGGCGTGTGTCTACTCCGCCGCTTCGAGCCGCGGCGTCACCCCGGCGAGCGCCGCGGGCTTCGGGCCGCCGGTCGCCCAGTCGAGCAGCTCGACCGTGTGGACGATCGGGATGCCGGTGCCCTTCCCGATCTGCGTCGCGCAGCCGATGTTGCCGGTGGCGATGACGTCCGGGCGCACGCGCTCGATGTTGGCGACCTTCCGGGCGCGCAGCTTCGCGGCCAGCTCCGGCTGCAGGATGTTGTAGGTCCCCGCCGAGCCGCAGCAGATGTGGCCCTCGGGCACGTCCTTCACGGTGAAGCCCGCGCGCCTCAGCAGCGTCTTGGGCTCCAGCCGGATGCCCTGGCCGTGCTGCATCGAGCAGGCGGAGTGGTAGGCCACGACGAGGTCGGTCTCGGCGACGGGGGCCAGGTCGAGCAGCGCGAGGTACTCGGTCACGTCCTTGGCCAGGCTCGAGACCCGCCGCGCCTTCTCGGCGTAGGCCGGGTCGTCGCGGAACATGAAGCCGTAATCCTTGATGGTCGTGCCGCAGCCCGAGGCCGTGACCAGGATCGCGTCGAGCCCCTCGGCGATCTCGGCGTCCCAGGCGTCGATCGCCTGCCTGGCATGGGCGTGGGCCGATTCCTCCTTGCCCATGTGGTGGGTCAGCGCCCCGCAGCAGCCCTCGTTCGCGTGCACCACCTCGATCCCGTGCCGGTTGAGCAGCCGGATCGCGGCGGCGTTGAAGTCCGGCCGCAGGACGCTCTGGGCGCAGCCCCGCAGGAGGGCGACGCGCCGGGCGGGCGTCCCGGCCGCCTTGCCGCCCGCCGGCGGGAACCGGCCGGGCCGGTTCGTCGGCTCGCGGGGCGGCGCCCCGGCCGGCGCGAGGTCGAGCATGGCCGCGAGGCGGTTGCCGACCCGCGGCAGCCGGGCCACCAGCCCCCGGAACGGCGCGCCGAGCTTGGCGGCGGTGAGCGCGAGGCGGAAGCGGCCCGGATAGGGCAGGACCTGGGCGAGCAGCGCCCGCAGGAACCGGTCGCCGGCGGGGCGCGCGTAGGTCTCCTCGATATGGGCCCGGGCGTGGTCGACGAGGTGCATGTAGTGCACCCCCGACGGGCAGGTGGTCATGCAGGACAGGCACGAGAGGCAGCGGTCGACGTGCTTGACCACCTCCTGCGAGGCCGGCTTGCCGCCCTCCAGCATGTCCTTGATCAGGTAGATCCGCCCGCGCGGGGAATCGAGCTCGTCGCCGAGCAGCAGGTAGGTCGGGCAGGTCGCCGTGCAGAAGCCGCAATGCACGCAGGTCCGCAGGATCTTCTCCGACGCCGCCATGGCGGGATCGGCGAGCTGGGCGGGGGCGAAGTTGGTCTGCACGGGTCGCGTCCTCGGCGCCACGGCTCCCCACGCTCGGGGAGGGGCGGGATCTGAAGCTTCAGAGTCCGGCGTACATCCGGCCGGGGTTGAGCACACCGGCGGGGTCGTGCGCCGCCTTGATGCCGGCGGTGAGCCGCATCAGCGGCTCGGCCAGCGGCTCGAACACCGGCACGGCGGCGCGCACGGCGTCGGGGGCCCGCACCAGCGTGGCGTGGCCGCCCTGCGCCCGCACCGCCCGGCGCACCGTCGCGGCGCCGGCATCGCCCGCCGCGCCGGTGGCGAGCCAGATCAGGCCGCCGCCCCAGTCGAAGAACCAGCGCGCGTCGCGCTCGGCCGCGACCGCCGCCGCCAGGGCCGGCCCGCGGGTCGGCGCGGTGGAGATCCGCCACAGGGCGGCCTCCCGCGGCTCGGCGAGCGGCGCCGCGTCGCGCACCGTCCGCCACAGGGCGGCGCCGGCCTCGCCGTCGATGATCTCGGGCTGGCCGTAGCGCTTCAGCAGGCGCCGCAGCTCGCCCGTGCGGTAGTCGATGGAGTCGGAGAAACCCTCGAGGCGCATCAGGGTCCGCGCCTCCGGGGCGCCGATCCCGGCCGGGAGGTGCGCGGCGCCCGTGAGCTCGAAGGGCGAGCCCAGCGCCTCCGACAGGGCGGTCACCGCCCGCGTGTCGTCCAGGCCGGAGAAGACCAGGGTCGCCACCCGCTCGCAGGCGGGCAGCACCTTGAAGGTGACCTCGGTGAGGAGGCCCAGCGTGCCGTGGGCGCCGGCCATCAGCTTCACGAGATCGAGGCCGGTGACGTTCTTCATCACCCGGCCGCCCGACTTGATCGCCTCGCCGCGCCCGTTGACGAAGCGCACGCCGATCAGGCTGTCCCGGGCGGCGCCGGCATTGATCCGCCGGGGGCCGGCATTGTTGATCGCCGCCACGGCCCCGAGGGTCGGCTCGCCGGCGGTGCCGTACAGGCCGCGCAGGTCCATCGGCTCGAAGGGCAGCATCTGGCCGCGGGAGGCGAGCAGCGCCTCGACCTCGGCGAGCGGCGTCCCGGCCCGGGCCGCCACCACCATCTCGGCGGGCTCGTAGAGCGTGACGCCGGTGAGCGCCTGCGCGGAGAGCGTCGCGCTGTCCTGTGCGGGCCGGCCGAGCCCCGCGGCGGTGCCGCCGCCGGTGAGGCGCAGGCCCTCGCCGCGGCCGGCGGCCGCCCGCACGATCTCCCCGGCCTCCGCCTCGGTGCCGGGCTCGTAGACGCCCATCGTTCCCGTCCCGGTCCTGTTTGTATCCATTCCAGGACGGGTGTCGCCGGATCCGGCGGCGGATTCAAGCGCAGGCGGAGTCGCGGGGTTTCAGCGGCGGGATTTCCACTGCGCTGCCCTCGCGTGAGCCTACTCCGCCGCCACGGTCCGCGCCGGGCGCAGGCGCGCCAGGACCTGACGGCGCAGGCCGGCGATGTCGAAGATCCAGACCAGGGCGCCGTAGAGAACCATCCCGGACGGGACCAGCACGGCCAGGGCGGTGGCGGGCGGCAGCTGCCGGAAGGGGGCGAGGGCGAGCCCCATCGCCGCGCAGGCGAGCGCGGCGACGCCGATCTCGCCCCAGGGCAGCGCGATGCGCCCCGGGCCGGTGAGGGCGCGCCAGCCGAGCCACGTTCCGGCGGCGGCGAGGCCCGCGGTCTGCGCCACCGCGACGCCGAGCCCGCCCATCCGGTCCGGGAGGACCAGCAGGCCGGCGCCGTTCACCGCGAGGCCGACCAGGGCGGCGGCGACCACCGGCAGGGTCTTGCGGCGGATCTGGAAGACCGGGTTGAGGGCGTAGAACATCATCGCGAGGCAGAACAGGCCCGGCATCAGCACGGTGCTGTAGGTCTCGAACGGTCCGCGATAGGCGTCCGGCACCACCAGGCCCTGGAGGGCCGGCAGCACCGCCCAGAAGCCGACCGCGCAGGGTGCCAGCAGGGCGAACACGGTGCCGGCATTGGCGGCGACCTGCGCCTCGGCGGCGGCGCGGCCGCTCTGCTCCTCGGCCTGCACGGCGAACTGGAACAGCAGCAGGTCGAGGGCGGTGCCCAGCGTCATCAGCGAGCGCGAGGTGACGTCGGCCGCCAGGGCGAAGTAGCCGGCCTCGGCGAAGCCGGCATGGCCCGCGATGGCGCCGCGATTGACGAAGGCGAGGCACTGGTAGGCGGTGTTGGCGGCGATCAGCGGCAGGCCGTAGCGCGCGAAGACCCGCCAGGTCGTCGACAGGCGCGGCCGCTCGAGGGGCGTGCGCGGGTCGCGCAGGGGGTGGCGCAGCACCGCCACCGCGAGGAGCTGGCTGAGCCCCGCCGCCGCCAGCACCCAGGCCGGCTGGGGCAGCCACCACGCCGCCGCGGCCATCATGGCGAAGGACAGGACGTTCTTCACCGCCACGAGGCCGAGATAGAGCTTGCCGTCGAACCGCGCCCGGGCGAGGGCCGCGTGGTAGTCGAACACGCCGATGCCCAGGGCCGCGAGGCCGGTGCCGCACAGGACCGCCTCGCGCCCGTCGGCGCCGCCGGCGAAGCCGAAGGCCCCGCACAGGGCCGCGGCGGCCAGGAGCAGCGCGCCGATGCGCAGGTAGGCCCGGTCGAGCCCGTGGCGGATCCACGGCTCGTCGACGCGCACGCGCCCCGAGTAGAACCGCGTCGCCGACAGGCGCAGCCACTCGAACAGCACCGTGTTCAGCACGATGGCGCCGGTGGTCGCGAGGGCGAACCGGCCGAAATCCGCCGGCCCCAGCAGCTTGGCGATCAGCAGGCCGAGGACGAAGTTGAGCCCCGCATTGATGACGAAGGCGACGATCACGGCCATGGACGGCGACTCATGCGCGGCGGGATTGCCCCCGCCCGTTGCGTACGCTGTAGCGCGCGAGCCGTAAGACTCCCCTAAACGGGCGAGATCGGGGCGGAGACCCGCGCGGCTCCCGGAACCGTCCGGTCACGCGGCCCGGACGGTGTCGAGGAAGCGCGCGACCTCGGCCGCGAGCGTCTCGGACTGGCGCGACAGCGCGGACGCCGCCGCGAGCACCGCGTTGGCCGCCCGGCCGGTCTCCTCGGCGGCCCCGGCGACGCCGAGGATCGTGCGGGTCACCGCGCCGGTGCCGACGGCCGCCTCCCCGATGTTGCGGACGATCTCCCGGGTGGCCGATCCCTGCTCCTCCACCGCCGCCGCGATCGCGCTCGCCACGCCGCTGATCTCCTGGATCCGCCCCGTGATCGCGCCGATCGCCGCGACGGCCCCGCCGGTCACGCCCTGGATGCCGGCGATCTGGCCCGCGATCTCCTCGGTCGCCCGGGCGGTCTGCGCGGCCAGGGCCTTCACCTCGCCGGCGACGACCGCGAAGCCATGACCCGCCTCGCCGGCCCGGGCGGCCTCGATCGTGGCGTTCAGCGCCAGCAAGTTGGTCTGCCCGGCGATCGCCGCGATCAGCCCGATCACGTCGCCGATCCGCGCGACCGCGTCGCTCAGGTCCCGGACCATCGCGCCGGTCTGCCCCGCTTCCGCGACGGCCCCCTGGGCGAGCCGGGTCGATCCCTCGACCTGCCGGCCGATCTCCTCCACGGAGGCGCCGAGCTCCTCGGCCGCAGCCGCCACGGTGCCGACGTTGGTGGCGGCCTCCTCGGCGGCAGTCGCCACGGTGCTGGACTGGCTGGCAGTCTCGGTCGCGGTGGCCGTCATGGTCTGGGCCGTGCCCTGCAGCGCGGTGGCCGCGTCCGAGACCTGGGCGATGACGCCGCCGACCGTCCGCTCGAAGCGCTCGGCCATCGCCCGCAGGTCGGACCGGCGCCGTGCCTCCGCCGCCTGACGCGCCTCGGCGGCCTCGGATTCGAGCTGGCGGCCGCGGATGAGGTTGTCCTTGAACACCTGGACGGCCCGCGCCATGGCGCCGATCTCGTTGCGGTAGGTGCGCGCCGGGACCGTGACGGAGGCGTCCCCGTCGGCCAGCGCCCCCATCGTGGCGGTCAGCACCCGGAGCGGGCGCAGCACGCCGCCGAACAGGGTCCACAGGCCGAGGGCCACCAGCAAGATCACCGCCAGCAGCGCCGCCCCGCTGCGCGCGACGTCGCCCTGCGCCTCCTCGGCGAGGGCCTCGGCGCGCGCCACCATCGCGTCGAGGGCCGCGTCGCAGAGGGCCACGAGGGAGCGCTGGTTCGCGGTGTTGCGGTCGCGCAGCTCCGCGAAGGTGTGGCGCGGGGGCGCGTGCGTGCTGAGCGCGTCGAAGACCGCCCGCGCGATGGCCTCGGTGTCGCCCTCGAAATTGGCGGCCTTCGCCCGCTCGTACGCGGCCCGCACCGTCTCCGAGATGTCGGCCGCGGCCTCGGTGGTGCGGCGCCACGCGGACAGAAGCTCGGTCCGCTCCGCCGCCGCCGCGACCGTCTCGGGCAGGGACCACGCCGCGCCGGCGACCAGCGAGGCCTGTACCCGGACCGCGACGTTGCCGCTGGCGACGCGCGTCTCCCAGGCCGCCTGCTTGAGGGCGAGATAGCGCTGCAGCACCGGATCGGACCGGGGAATGGCCGCGTCGACCGCCTTCAGCGTGGCCGTCAGCGCCTCGAGCAGGTCCTGGAAGGCGGCCATCGCGGCGTCCCGCAGCGCCGGGTCACGCCGGGCCAGCGGCAGCCCGAGGGCCGCGTCGATGCGGGGACGCAGGTCCGCCATCGCCGCCTGCGCGGTGCTCAGGCGCTCGAGCGTCGCGCTGACCGCTGGCTCTGCCAGATCGCCCAGGCTGCGCCGGGCCCGGCCGTAATGCTCGGTCAGCGCCTGCCGGCTCCCCGCGATGGTCGACAGGGTCTTCGCGTCCGCCGGCGCCTCACCCCCGAGGGCGAGCGTCGATCCGCGCTCGAGCCGCAGCGGCAGGATCGTCCGGAGGAGGCCCTGGCTCGCCTGCGTCAGGGTCAGGGCTCTCGCGGCGCCCGCCGCCCGCGCCCGCGCGTCGACGAGTGTCCGCACCGCGTTGCCCAGCGCCATGCAGGCCATGATGACGATCACCAGGCACAGCAAAGTCCGGATCGAGAAGCGTCCCAGCCAGCGAGTCATCGGTGAGATCTCATGTCCCGCGATGCTCTGTCTTAGAACGTAAGGTTTTGTCAGGCAATCGACCGAAATTATCCGACAGAAATACGAATTTATAAGTCGACGATGGACCGAATTATGAAGTAGTATGCGACAAAGACCGGAATTGGCGAGGATTATCGGGAATTGGGCCGCATTCTCGCGTGACGATATCGGCGCGGTCGCCGGCCGCGCGGCGGGCTCGTGCCGGTCCGTGGCGCGGCGCGAGGGACTAGGTATCCTGCGGGCGCACTCCCGAAGAGCCGGAGGTTCAGCCCGGTCGGCCTGCCGGTGCCCCCGCGATGACGGAGTGTGGCGCGAGGACGCGCCTGGCCGGATCTCGCTATCGCCGGGACGGTGTGCGGGCCAGCCGGCGGCTGGGCGGTGGTCCGCGCGGCAGTCCGCGCGGCGCCTACAGCGGGCGCTCGTAGCGCCACGCCTCCATCCCGTCCTCGTAATAGTCCGGCCGCACGGCGAAGCGGGTATAGCCCCGGCGCTCGTAGAGGCGGATGCCGGCGCCGTTGTCGGCGCGCACCTCCAGCCGGAGCCGGTCGCAGCCCTCGGCACGGGCGCGGGCTTCCGCGGCGTCGAGGAGCCGGCCGCCGAGGCCGAGGCCGCCGCGATTCGGCGCCACCGCGATCGAGGCCAGCCGGGCGATCCGGCTGCCGCGCCGCCGCTCCAGCACCGCGGCGCCGACGAGCACCGGAACGGGATCCCGGTCCGGCGGGTCGATCAGGGCCGCCAGCACGTCCATGGAGGGCGAGCGGATCGCGTGGCGGATCGCCCGGCGCTCGGCCCGGTCGGTGGCGAAGGCGGCGTGCTCCAGGGCGACGAGGGCGTCGAGATCGGCGAGCGTGGCGGTGCGAATCGTCGGCTCGGGGAGCCCGTCGCCGACCGGGCTGCGCAAGGGGGCGCTCATGACCGGGCGCTCACAGGGAGGCGCTCACGCCCGCGCCGTCGCGGTGAATCTGGTCGGCCCGGCCATCGCTCGCTCGCCTGAGTACTCTGCCCCGTCCGGTCAGATGCCCGCTTCCGCCCCGCTTGGGAAGCCCGCACGGCCCCGTCGAAGCGGTCGGGGCGCGTCGTCGATGCGTCGTTTTTGCAACGGAGCGCGCGGGGTGTGGATTGCGGGCGGAAAAGCGGGCGTTCCGGGGCGGTTTCCCCTTGTCGCGCGGGTCCCGTCTCCGTATATGCGCCGTGCCCAATTTCGCACGTGCCTGTGGCCGCGTGTCGGTTGGTGGGCATCCGGTCAACTGCCGGACAGCCGCCAGGGGTCTTAAAGGATCGATGGTCGCAAGGGTGGATCCCTACGGCCGGCATCCAGGTGGCAACACCGGACCCCGACAACAACCGGCAGCCGGAGGCGAAACCGGCGAACCCCGCTCTCCACGGGGGACGCAGCTTAAAGCAACGACGAACGGGCTTTTTTGGTCTCGTCGGCCCTCCACAGGCCGGCACCGAAGAGGCTTGTTTCTCTTTGCCCGGCGTGCGGTGGGGGTCCTCCCTTCCAATCCACGGCAGCTTCCGGGTGCTCTGCGCCCGCTCCGACGCACGCGTCTCCAAAGCGCGTGGGTCCGCGCGACGCATCGCCCCCTGACGCCGGCGGCCCGTTCGGGCCGTCATCTTCGACAGCGCGCCCCGCGTAGGGCGCTCGCGAACCCGTGCCGGGAGACGACCATGACCGACCGCATCCGTGACTACCTGCGCGTGCGCCGCGACCTCGGTCAGGACGAGGGCCCCGTGATGGTCCTCGACCTCGACGTCGTGCGCGACAACTACACCGCCTTCGCGCGCTCCCTGCCGGACACCCGCGTGTTCTACGCCGTGAAGGCGAACCCGGCGCCCGAGGTGCTGCGCCTGCTCGCCGAGATGGGCTCCTGCTTCGACACCGCCTCCGTCGCCGAGATGGAGATGGTGCTGGCCGCCGGCGCCACCGCCGACCGGATCTCCTTCGGCAACACCATCAAGAAGGAGCGCTGCATCGGCCGCGCCCTCAAGCTCGGCATCCGCCTGTTCGCGGTCGATTGCCAGGCCGAGGTCGAGAAGATCGCCCGCGCCGCCGACGCGCTGGGCGTGCCGGCGGGCGAGGTGCGGGTGTTCTGCCGCATCCTGTGCGACGGCGCGGGCGCCGACTGGCCGCTCTCCCGCAAGTTCGGCTGCGTGCCCGAGATGGCCGCGGACGTGCTGGAGCACGCCCACCGCCAGGGGCTCGAGGCCTACGGCATCTCGTTCCACGTCGGCTCTCAGCAGGGCAACACCGAGGCCTGGGACGGGGCGCTCGGCTCCGCGGCGGCGATCTTCCGCGAGTGCGCGGAGCGCGGCATCGGCCTCTCGATGGTCAATCTCGGCGGCGGCTTCCCGACCAAGTACCTCAAGGCGGTGCCGGGCGTGGAGAGCTACGGCGAGGCGATCTTCCGGGGCCTGACCAAGCATTTCGGCAACCAGATCCCCGAGACGATCATCGAGCCGGGCCGCGGCATGGTCGGCAATGCCGGCCTGATCGAGGCCGAGGTCGTGCTCGTGTCGAAGAAGTCCGCCGAGGCCGACGAGGTCCGATGGGTCTACCTCGACATCGGCAAGTTCGGGGGGCTCGCCGAGACCATGGACGAGGCGATCCGCTACCCGATCCGCACTGCGCGGGACGGGGAGGCGACCGAGCCCTGCGTCATCGCCGGCCCGACCTGCGACTCGGTGGACGTGCTCTACGAGCGGCAGCTCTACCCGCTGCCGGTCTCGCTCTCGATCGGCGACAAGGTGCTGATCGAGGGGGCGGGCGCCTACACCACGACCTACGCGGCGGTGGCCTTCAACGGCTTCCCGCCCCTTCAGCAGATTGTCATCTGATCCTTCCTAGGATCAGGACAGGTTCCGGCTGAGGGACGCAGGCTCCTCCGTCCTCGCGAGCGGAGCGAAGCGATCCAGGGACGCGCGACGCCTTCCGACGTTTCGCTGCCCTGGGTCACGTCGCTTCGCTCGTGATGACGGGGAGGGCGACCCGGCTGGACGCTGACGTCCACCACCGCGTCGACCGAGGGCGTCCGGCTCTCGGTCACAGACAATCGCTTCTCCCGCTCGCCGGCCCGGGGAGGGCACAGCCATGATCGAGATCCGCGCGGAGCATCTCCACGACGTCCCGGCGCGCGAGCGCCTGCTCGACGCGTGCTTTCCCGGCAATCGACGCGCCAAGACCTCGGAGCGCCTGCGCGAGGGCCGCCTGCCGGCCCGCGGCCTCGCCTTCGCGGCGACCCGGGCGGGACGGCTCGTCGGCACCCTGCGGCTGTGGCACGTCGAGGCCGGGCTCGCCCGCCCGGCGCTGCTGCTCGGCCCGCTCGCCGTCGATCCGGCGATCCAGGGCCAGAGGCTCGGCTCGGTGATGATGCAGGCGGCCCTCGGCCGGGCCGAATCCCTCGGTCACGGCGCCGTGCTGCTGGTCGGCGACGCGCCCTACTACGCGCGCTTCGGCTTCGACCGGGCGCTCGCGGAGGGCCTGACCCTGCCGGGGCCGTTCGAGCGCGCGCGCTTCCTCGGTCTCGAGCTGCGCGCGGGCGCGCTGGCGGGCGCCGAGGGGATGGTCCGGGCGACCGGCGTGCCGGCGCCGGTGGGCGCGGTGGCCAACGAGGCGGGGGTGGCGCGACGACGCGCCGCCTGAACGGGGCTTCGGCGCTCCGCCGATCTGAGGCGACGAACCGTCTTCGCGAGCGGAGCGAAGCAAGCCTGGGTCGCGCCCCGCTCAAGGACGTCGCGCTGCCCTGGGTCGCTTCGCTGCGCTCGCGATGACGGCGTGCAGAGCCGGTATGCTCCGTGGGGCGGCCGCATCGACCGCCTTGGCCAGCCCCATGCATTGCGCACGCCGCCCGCGATCCCGCATAGACGGTCCGCCGGCCTCCCGGAGAAGGTTGCTCGACCGATGCAGATCGCCACGCCCTACCTGATGTTCCTGGGCGACGTGCCCGACACGCTGGCGGCCAAGACCGCCTACGGGATCAAGGACTGGCGCCCCGAATGGTGCGTCGGCCAGATGCGCCTGCCGGGCTGCGCCGCCGATCTCGGCATCCCCGACATGACCCTGCCCGAGGGCCTGGCGAAGGGCTGCCGGACCCTGGTGATCGGCGTCGTCAACGCCGGCGGCGTCCTGCCGGACCACTGGGTCAAGGAGATCGTCGCGGCGATCGAGGCCGGGCTCGACGTGGCGAGCGGCCTGCACGTGAAGCTCGGCGCGGTCCCGGCCATCGCGGAGGCCGCCGCCCGCCGCGGCCGCCAGCTCCACGACGTCCGCCACACCGACGAGCGCTTCCCCACCGGCAAGGGCACCAAGCGGGCCGGGCGGCGCCTGCTCACCGTCGGCACCGACTGCTCGGTCGGCAAGAAGTACACCGTGCTGGCCCTGGAGCGCGGCATGCGCGAGCGCGGCCTCGACGCCGATTTCCGCGCCACGGGCCAGACCGGCGTGTTCATCTCCGGCCGGGGCGTCGCCATCGACGCCGTCGTGGCCGACTTCATCTCCGGCGCCGTCGAGACGATCGCGCCCGAGGCCGAGCCGAACCACTGGGACCTGATCGAGGGCCAGGGCTCGCTCTACCACCCCTCCTTCGCGGGCGTGAGCCTCGGCCTGCTGCACGGCGCGCAGGCCGACGCCTTCGTGGTCTGCCACGAGCCGACCCGCACCAACATGCGCGGCGTGAAGCACCCGCTTCCGACCATCCGGCAGGTGATCGACCTCACCGTTCAGCTCGGCAGCCTGACCAATCCGGGGATCAAGCCGGTCGGCATCGCGGTGAACACCCAGGCGCTCGCCGAGGGCGAGGCCCGGGCGCTCCTCGACGCGCTCGGCTCCGAGCACGGCCTGCCCGCCACCGACCCGGTGCGCTTCGGCGTCGACGGGCTGGTCGACCGGATCGTCGCCGACTTCCCGGCGATCTGATACCGCTTCCCTGTGCCGGCTCTCACGCCGTCCCCGTGAGCCGAGCGAAGCGATCCAGCAGCGCCATGCCAACCGGCCGCTCGCTGCCCTGGGTCACTTCGCTCCGCCCGTGATGACGGAGCGGGCTGCATCGACCGCAGGCCTGAACCGGAGACCCTACGACATGGCCCGCCGCCTGACCCTCGCCGTCGAGCGCTTCCCGATCGCCGGCGCCTTCACGATCTCCCGCGGCAGCCGCACCGAGATCGCCGTCGTAGTGGCGACGATCGCGGACGGCGACGCGGTCGGGCGCGGCGAGTGCGTGCCCTATCCGCGCTACGGGGAGAGCGTCGAGAGCGTCAGTGCCCTGATCGAAGGCCAGGCGGAGGCGATCGCGGCCGGGATCGGGCGGGACGCGCTCATGACCCGCATGAAGGCGGGCGCCGCGCGCAACGCCCTCGACTGCGCGCTGTTCGACCTCGAGGCGAAGCGGCAGGGCCGTCCCGCCTGGGAGATCGCGGGTCTCGCCGAGCCCCGGCCGGCCATCACCGCCTACACGCTGAGCCTCGGCACGCCGGAGAGCATGGCGGAGGCCGCCCGCAAGGCCGCCCACCGGCCGCTGCTCAAGGTCAAGCTCGGCGGGGACGGCGATCCGGAGCGCATCGCCGCGGTGCGGGCCGGCGCGCCGGAATCCCGGCTGATCGTCGACGCCAACGAGGCGTGGCGGCCCGAGAACGTCGAGGCCAACCTCGCGGCCTGCCTGCGGGCGGGCGTCGCGCTGATCGAGCAGCCGCTGCCGGCCGACGCCGACGCCCTGCTCGCCGAGATCCCCCACCCGGTGCCGGTCTGCGCCGACGAGAGCCTCCACGACCGCGCCGGCCTCGACGCGCTGGCCGGGCGCTACGACGCGATCAACATCAAGCTCGACAAGACCGGCGGCCTGACCGAGGCGGTGCTCCTCGCCCGCGAGGCGCGGGCCCGGGGGCTCTCGATCATGGTCGGGTGCATGCTCGGCACCTCGCTGGGCATGGCGCCGGCGGCCCTGCTCGCCAACGACGCGGAGTTCGTCGACCTCGACGGGCCGCTGCTGCTGGCCCGAGACCGTGACCCGCCGCTGCGCTACGAGGGCAGCCTGATGCACCCGCCGACGCCGGACCTCTGGGGCTAGGGCCCGCGGCGGGCCGGTCGTCGTCCGCGGTCCCGAGAGGGTCCCGCGCGATGTCCCGGAGGCGCCACCCTGTGGAGATCCCGGGTGCGGAGGATAGGGATCGCCCCGCCTGTCACCGGCAGGGCCTCACAAAGGGTTTGGGATTAGGTATACCAGAAGACTTGCCTTCCGCTCGCCCGGCTGCCATCCATCGCACGTGCGCTTGGGGCCGTGGCGTGGACGCGCTGTTCCCAGCAGCCAGACAACACACAGCAAGTCTCAATGCTGGGGAGGACCGACGTGGCCAAGAACATCCTGATCCTGGGGGCCTCCTACGGCTCGCTCCTGGGCACCAAGCTCCTGATGGCCGGTCACAACGTGACCCTGGTGTGCCGGCGGAAGACCGCGGACCTGATCAACCGCGAGGGGACCGAGGTCCGCATCAAGCTGCGCGACGAGAAGGAGCACCGCGCGATTCACTCGCGCGATCTGCCCGGCAAGGTCGACGCGATGCCGCCGGAGGACGTCGACGTGTCGCGCTACGACCTCGTCGGCCTCGCCATGCAGGAGCCGCAGTACAACAACCACACGATCCGCGTCCTCATGATCAAGATCGCGGCGGCGAAGCTGCCGTGCCTGTCGATCATGAACATGCCGCCGCTGCCCTACCTCAAGCGGATCCCGGCGCTCGCCGCCATGGACCTCGAGGACGCCTACACCAATGCCGGCGTGTGGGACCGGTTCGAGCCGGGTCTGGTGTCGCTCTGCTCCCCCGATCCGCAGGCCTTCCGGCCGCCGGAGGAGGAGGCGAACGTCCTCCACGTCGGCCTGCCGACGAACTTCAAGGCCGCGACCTTCGCGGACGAGGCCCATAACCGGCTGCTCCGGGAGCTGGAGGCCGACATCGACGCCGTGCGCCTCGACGGGCACGACGTGCCGGTGAAGCTCAAGGTGTTCGACTCGCTGTTCGTGCCGCTGGCCAAGTGGTCGATGCTGCTCACCGGCAATTACCGCTGCATCACCCCGGGCGAGCCGCAATCCATCCACGACGCCGTCCACGGCGACCTGGCGCGCTCGCGGGCGATCTACGACCACGTCGACGGTATCGCCCGGAAGCTCGGCGCCGACCCGGCCGATCAGGTGCCGTTCGAGAAGTACGCCAAGGCCGCCGAGAGCCTGCTGAAGCCGTCCTCGGCCGCGCGGGCCGTGGCGAACGGCGCGCCCTACATCGAGCGGGTCGACCTGCTGGTGAAGCTCATCTCGCACCAGCTCGGCGAGCCGAACGCCGAGATCGACCGCACCGTCGAGACCGTCGACCGCAAGCTCGACGAGCGCATCATCGAGGGCTGACGGGCGCTGCCCTCGCTTCGCTCCGTCATCACGAGCGGAGCGAAGTGACCCGGGGCGGCGCGCCATCGGTCGGCGTGGCGCCGCTGGATTGCGTCGCTGCGCTCGCAAAGACGGTGGCGAGGTCTCCAACCGGAAACGGTATCACTCCGCCAGATCCAGAAAATGCCGCCCCTGGCGGTCGTCGATCTCGACGATCCAGAGATCGGAATCGAACCGGATCTCCTTGGTCAGGCGCTCCTCCACGTCGAGCGGGCTGCCGCCGGTGACGATCGCGGCGAAGCGGCGGTCGCCGCTCTCCTCGGCCTCGAACAGCGCTTGCGGCGCCGGTCCGTAGAGGTCGGCGCTGCCGTCGAGCCGATCGACCTTCACGAAGATCGCGCCCGCCTCCGCGGATCCGCGCCGGCGCAGCACCGCCGGGATGCCCGCGACGTCCAGACGCCGCAGATGGGCCGAGACCCAGAAATCGGAGCGCAGGCGCATGCGTCTGTAGCCCTGTGAATCGCGCGGCCCGCGCCGCGGGCGGGCGATCCGGCGCGGCGGTCGGCCCCTGAAACCCGGCCGGTTGTGAGCGGCGCAAGCCCCGCCATGCGCGAAAGCGCCGGCACGGGCAAGCGCGGATGCGCGACGCCGCACGTCCAGAGCAAACGGCTCAGCGCGGCGAATAATCCGTCAAAAAATCCAGTATTTCTCGGGATTAAAAAAGAATTGAACGATGTGCGGCAGCGCACATCTATAGTATTTTCTGCTGCCTAACTGAGCAAAGGGCGCCCGAATTCGCATGCCACGATGATTTGAGGAGCAATCCGATGCGGAGAATGACCTCGCTCGCGACGCTGATCGTCGCCTGCCTGTGCTTTGCTGTGCCGTCGGCCCACGCCCGTCCGGAGACGCTCATGGATTTACTGGGCCACCGCGACTCCGCGTCCTGCCCGCGCTACCAGCGGACGCCGAGTGATGCCTGCAACATCGTCGTGCACCGGCCCGGCGGTAATCCCACGCAGGACATGACCGGATCGATCGGCCACGCGAAGTCCTGGCAGGCCAATGGCGGCCCGCGCTGCAAGACGATCTGCCGGTTCACCGGCACGCAGTACTGAGGGACGCGCTCTCACGACGACCGGCACCCGCACCGCTTCCGCGGAGCGGGCGCCGCTTCCGTCCCGCTAGCCGTGGCCCGCCCGCGCCATCAGCTCGCGCAGGGTCCGGCCCGTCGCCTCTCCAGTCACCGGCAGCTTGGCGCCGCGCTCGAACTTCTCGATCGCCGCGCGCGTGCCGGGGCCCATCGCGCCGTCGGGCTTCACCGCGTAGCCGAGCTTCGACAGCGCCTTCTGGGCGCGCAGCACCGGATCGCCGTCCTTCTCGGACTTTGCCGCCTTGGCGTCCGTCTCCTTCGCGGCCGGCTTGGCGGCCGGCCGAACCGGCGACGCCTTCGGGGTGACCGAGGCGGTGGTCTCCTCGGACCGGATCAGCTCGCCGATCGCGTCCCGGGCCGCCGGCTTGGCGGGGACCGGCGCGGCGGCGCGGTCGGCCTCGATGACCCGCACCGGATCCCGCGCGGGTTCCCGGAGGGCCTCCCTGGCGGCCGGCGCCGCCTCGCGGGGGGCGGGCGCCTTCTGGGCGAGCTTCGGCAGGATCGGCGCCGGGTGGCGCCCGGTCTGGTAGCCGAGGGCGTTGACGCAGACGAAGCCCGCCGCGCCGAGGGCGACGAGGCTGCCGAGAACGGCGCCCGGGCTGGTCCGGCAGGTGGCGCCCGTCGCCTTCAGCGCGCCGACGAGGACGGCGCGCCAGTCGCCCTGGACCGCGGGGTGGCGCGGCGCGGCGCGGCGCGCGCGGCCGGGTTCGCCCGGTACGGTGATCTCGCGGTAGCCTGACATCATGTCTCCTTCCGGGGATCTTCGGGTCAGCCGGTGCGGCGCAGGACCGGGTCGGCCGGGGCCGCGGCGAGGCCCGGCTCCGCGTCGAACAGGCCGAGCGGCAGGCGCACCACGCGGCGGGGCGCCGGGGCGCCGCGCACGGCCGTGCGGATCGGGGCCGGGCCGTGGGCGGCCGCGGGGGCCTGGCAGACGAGGGGCAAGGTGACGGTCACCACCGTCCCGGCCTGGGGGGCGCTCTCGATCAGCAGGGAGCCGCCGTGGAGGCCGACGAGGCCCTGGACCACCGACAGGCCGAGGCCGGTGCCCTCGTGCTGGCGCTTGTAGCCGCCGCTCCCGGCCTGGAAGAACGGGGTGCCGAGCTTGGGCAGGTCGTCCGCGCCGATGCCGACGCCCGTATCGGCCACGACGATGTCCAGGGTGTCGGCGCCGCGCCGCAGGGACAGGTCGATGCGGCCGCCCGCCGGGGTGAACTTCACGGCGTTCGAGATGAGGTTGATCAGCACCTGCCGGCAGGCGGCGGGATCGGCCGTGATCTCCACCGGTCCCGACGGGGCGGCGGTGACGACGACGCCGGCGGCGTCGGCCTTCAGGCGCATCATGTCGCAGCAGGCCCGGAGCAGGTCCGCGATGTCGAACGCCTCGGGGGCGCAGTCGAAGTTGCCGCTCTGGATCCGGCTCATGTCGAGCAGCGTGTTGACGACGCCGAGCAGGTGGTGGCCGGAGGCGCCGATGATGCCGGCATATTCCCGCGCCTGGACCGGTCCGAGGCTGACGGCGCCTTCGCCGGCGAGGACCTCGGAGAAGCCGATGATCGCGTTGAGCGGCGTGCGCAGCTCGTGGGTGACGTTGGCCAGGAACCGGCCCTTGATCGCGTCGGCCCGCTCGGCCTCGGCGCGGGCGCGCTCCAGCTCGACGGCGTGCCGGTGGTGCTCGGTCATGTCGCGGGTGACCGCCACGACCGCCGTGGCGGCGTCGTGCGCGCCGTGCTCGATCCGGTGGGCGCGCATCTCGGCGTAGATCAGGCTCGCGCCGTCGGCGCGGCCGGTCTCGGGCTCGACGTGCAGGCGCAGGGGCAGGGTCGCGGGCCGACCGGTCGCGGCGACGTCGCTCACCGCCTTGAGGAAGGCCGGGCGGTCGGCGACGTGGACGCGCTCCAGCAGGCCGTGGCCGCGCAGGCGGGCCGGGGCGCTGCCTAGGAGCCGGACGGCCGAGACCGAGGCCTCCAGCACGCGGCCGTTGCGGTCGTGCCAGGTCACGAGGTCGTCGATCGCGGAGAGCAGCAGCCGGTCGCGGGCCTCGTTGTCGCGCAGCCGCTCGCGCCAGACGCCCTCGTTGCGCATGTGCTCCAGGGCCTGGGCGGCGACGTGGCCGATCGCCGTGATCGCGAAGGCCGGCAGGGCGATCGCGGCCGAGATGTCCATGACCGGCAGGGAGCCGGCCCAGGCGCCGAGGGCCACCACGGTCAGGACGCCGAGGACCGCCATCGCGGCGGCCGCGATCGTCGCGCGGAGCGAGCCGGAGACCAGCGCCTCCAGGGGGATCGCCACGAGCCAGACCGCGGCGGGCGAGGTGACGCCGCCGGTGACGCCCGCCAGGGCGACGACGAGGCCGGTCAGGCCCGCCGATGAGACCGCGTGGGCGACCCAGAGGGATCCGGTACGGGTGAGGAGGACGGCGGCGAAGACCGGCAGCAGCAGGCTCGCGATCGCCAGGACCTCGAAGCCCGACGGCACCCCGCGCCACAGCAGGTAGGGCGGCAGCCCGGCCATCATCACGGCGCCGGTCGCCAGCCGCGACACCAGGAAGCGCTGGTGGCGTGCGCGGGCGGCCGGGTTGTCGGCCACGGATTCGTGGACGAGGCCCGCGAGCCGGTCATCGATCAGCGACGTCAGGACGGTCTTGATGGTCAAGGTTGGCACGCGTCGCGCTGGCTGCGTTCCCGCATCCGTCGCGCCTCCGGTTCGACTTCGAACGACTACCGGACGGTCGCAGAGCCGGCTTAAACGAGTGTTGCGGGACTTGTCCGAATGGTCGGGATGCTTTCCGCGAGGTAACCAGCCGATCGCGAACAAGCTTCATTCACCATCGTGCGGGAAAGCTCGGGTCGGTAGAGGCCCGGTTCACGAAATCCGTCGAATGCTTCGCGCGATCTCGAGCGGAGAAACCGTTCCATGACCGTCCTGCTGCGCGCCGCGCTGGTGATCAGCGTGCTCTCCTACTTCGCCATGCTTCGCACCGGAGCGGACCCGGCCGCGGAGGCCCGCAGGCTCGCCGCGGCGGTCCCGAGCGCCCAGGCGGTCGTGCCGGCCGCCCTGGAGGCGGTTCCGCCCGAGACCCGGGAGCGGGCGGTCCGCGCCGTGCTGGCCCGCGGCCTGATGGCGGAGCTGAGCCGCCGCGCCGCGGAGGCGCCCTCGAACGACACCCTGCAGGAGACGGACCGGCAGCCCGCTTGGCGGGGCGCCGATCCGGAGAGTGATCCGCAGAGCGATCCCCGGACCGGCCCGCGCTGACGGCCGGCCGGTCAGCCCGGCTCCCCGCCGCTCGCCGTCCGGGCCCGCGCCGGCAGGGGCGGCCGCTGCGCGGCGACGCGCTCGGCGCCCTGGCGCAGCTTGGCCTCCGGGCCGTGTGCCGGCTGGTGGGCCTCGCTCCGACCGCGCTCGGCGAGCGGCCGGTCGAGGATCGCGGCGATCAGGTCCCGCGAGGCCGGACGGCTCACAGTGCGGAACAGCCGGACGAGATCGGCGACGCGCTCGGCCGAGCGCGCCACCCCCTGGTTGAGGGTCAGGAAGATGTAGACCGCCTCCTCCTCGTGCAGGCCGGCGGCCCGCAGGCCGAGGGTCAGGAGGTCGTAGCGGGTGCCCGCGTCGGCGACCACGGTCAGGAAATCGCGGGGCAGGCCGAGCCCGTCGGCCAGCGCCGCCATGAAGGCGGGAACGTCGCGGGCGGCGGACAGGCCGGTCAGGGTCTCGCCGAGGCCGCGGGGCGGCGGCGGGCAGGGGCGCAGGGCGGCGGTCGCCTCGACGGCCCGGCCGATCACCGTGCGGCGCATCGGGTCGGCGTGCAGGTACAGGGGCACGAGGTCGGCGGCCGAAACGTCGGGCCGGACCAGCAGCAGCCGGGCGAGGTCGGGGGCGGTGCGGCCGCGGTCCACGAGCCGCGACAGGGCCGCGCCCCGCAGGGTGTGGCCGAGATTGGCCGCCAGCGCGCGGTCGATCTCGGGGCGGCCCTCGCGGGAGAGTTCGTCCACCGCCTCCCGGCTCAGCCCGGCCCGGGCGGCGATGCGGGCGGCGATGTCCGACCCCTCGGCCAGGGCCGCCTCGATCAGGCGGTGGCTCAGGGTCGGGGCCAGCTCCACCACCGCGTCGCGGGCGCCGCCGCCGCGCAGGGCGAGCGCCTCCAGCACCGCGGGCGGCGTCTCGGGGCAGGGGGCCAGCTTGCGGGCCACGACCCGGGCCGTCTCCTCGTCCACCGTCGGGATCAGGCCGCAGGCCAGGGACTCGAAGATCTCGATCTCGGTCCGGTCCCGGGCCGCGGCCCGGACGAACAGGTCCGTCTGAACCCGGAGGATCACCGGCTTGAGATCGAGATTCTCGATGCGTGACAGTTCGAGGAGCCCGGACAGGTCCGGCGGAGCATCGACGGAAGGGGGCATGGAGGATCGGTTACGCAAGACTGCAGTAAGGTCACGCTAACCGCATCGACGTGAATCGACCTTTAAACCGCCTTCGCGGCGACCGTGCCGTCCTGCGCCAGGATGGAACCGGCGCGGTCCCACCCCGGCCGGACCGTCAGCGCATCCGTCAGTGCGGCAGTCAGCGCGTCAGCCAGAGCACGAGGCCGAGCCCCACGGCGGCCGCGACGATGATGCCGGCGTAGAGCGGCAGGACCCAGGGCTGCCGCTGGTGTGGGTAACCCTTGGCCGCCCGCTCCGAGGGCGCCCGCTCGTTCTGCCGGGCGATCCGGACCTCCCGGGGCGTCGGCGGCGTCCCGCCGGCCTCCTCGCAGGTCCCGAGCGGGGCCGCGCCGATATCCATGTGCGGGGTCTTGTCGGCGGTGCGGCCGCTGTCGATGTCGCCCTTGAGCTGCGCGGCGGTCGGTGCCTCGGAATCCGGCGGCGGATCGCAGGGCAGGTTCGCGGGCGGCGGCGGGGTCTCGGATCGCAGCGTCATCGGGGGGCTCCACTCTCCGGGGGTAACGCCCGGTGAGCCCCGCCGGCTTCGGCCAGGATGTCGCGGATCTCAGCCGTCTCCGGTGCCCCGCTTCAGCAGCGGACGCGCGAGCACGGTCCCTTCGTCGGCGAAGCCGGCGGCGGCGCAGAAGGCGCGCAGGGCGGCCTGGTCCGGCCCCGCGGCCAGGAGCAGCCGGTCGCAGCCCGCCTGCCGCGCCGCCCGGCCGGCCGCCTTCAGCAGGACCCGACCGATGCCCCGGCGGCGCGACTCGGCGGCGACCGCGAGGCCGGTGATCAGGCCGAAGGGCCGCGGCGCGTCCAGCGTCCGCACGGGGGCGACGGCGATGAGGCCGCTCGGCGGCCCCCATTCTACGGCGACGAGGGCGATGCCGCCGTTCCGCTGCAGGGCCTCGAGCCGGGCCGCGAGGTCCGCGGCGCCGACCGCGACCCCCGCCTCGCTGAGCAGCGCCGCGAGACCCGCGGCGTCCGGCCCCGCGGCGGCGCGGATCTCCAGCCCGTAGCGATTGCCCAAATCCCGCTCCCGATCGGCATGTCCGGCGCATGCATGTCCGGCGGTTCAACGCGTGGCGACGCCTCTCGACACGGCGCGTCGCGCTCCTGAGGCTCAAACGCGGCGCCATCCCGCAGATCGCGATCACCGCGTGATCGGCTCCGTCGCGCGCGGCGCCGTCGTGATGCGGCGCGCGCGGAACGCGCCGGGCCGTCCGCGCTTTGCTCTCCCGTCGGCGGATCGGGGAGCGCGCAGCATGGCGGGGCGGGTGACGGATCGAGCCTCCGAAGGGGAGGCCGGCCAGGCGCGGCCGGAGACAGCGCCGGCGCCCGAGGGGCCGGGCCCGCGGCCCGGCATGACCGAGGCAGAGGTCGGGCCGGAGATCGGGTTGGAGGCCGAGGCGGTCGAGCGGCACAAGGCCGAGACGGAGATCGCCGCGGGCGACGTGGCCGACGACCTCGCCGATTTCGCGTAACGGACCGGCGCGCGGGTCGCGCGCCGGCCGGTAACCACGAGCCCGGGCGTTGCCGGGCTCAGGCCGGGCTCAGGCCGTCTCCTTGGCCTTGCGGGTGCGGCTGGCGCGCTTCGGCTTCTCGGCCACTTCCGCGACGGGCTCGGGCTCGGGCGCCGGGGCGGCGGACTTGCGGCGCTGCTGGCCGAGGCCGAGGCTGCGGGCGAGTTCCGAGCGCTGGGCCGAGTAGCTCGCGGCCGTCGACGGATAGTCGCGCGGCAGCCCGAAGCGCTCGCGATACTGCTCGATCGTCAGGCCGTTGCGCGACAGGTGCCGCTTGAGCGTCTTGTACGGCTTGCCGTCGATGAACGAGATCAGGGCGTCCGGCGTCACCGACTTGCGGATCTGGGCCGGCGTCGGCTTGTCGGCCGCCTCGGTGACCGTCGCCGCGGGGGCGGACAGCTTCGTCAGCGCGGCGTGAACGCCGGCGAGCAGACCGGGCAATTCGCTGATCGGCACGGAATTGTTCGAGACATACGCCGAGACGATGTCGGACGCCTGCTCGATAAAGGTCTGCTGCTGCTCAGTGGCGTTGTCGTCCATCGATGATTCCCTCTATCCGACCGTCGTGAGACGGTTCTAACGTCTGTGCAGCAAAATCAAGTCGTCGTCGAGCATTTCCCTACACAATGCCCCCGCCATGAACACGCATATTATTCAAACCGTGGGTCGAGCTGAAATCGACCGTCGAGCAAACCGACACCCCGGAGCCGAAGTTGGACGAGACCGGGCGACGCGGACGGGCGCCGGTTATGCCTTCCGCCGCGATCTCGCCGCGGGCTTCCTCTGCGAAGATCCGTCTCCGGTCTGATGAGAGGCGCAGAACTTCACGCGGCGGCCCGCCGCGATGTCCCGTGAGCCTTCGGGGCGGGACGAACGTTTCGGCCGGACTGTCACGTGATCTGCCGCGGACCGGTCATGGCCTCGGAGGCGGCCGGGCGATAAGGATCCGGGCGGGGCAGGATCCGGGGCGATCGGCGTGGACCAGCAAGTGGACCGGCAAGGGGATCACCAAGTGGATCAGCAAGTGGATCAGCGCTCGGAGACGGGCACCGTCTTCGGCGCCATCATCCCGTTCGTGGATCACTGCGGGATCGAGGCGCTCGACGTGCGCGCGGGCCGGACGCGGCTGCGCCTCGCCCTGCGGCCGGAGCACGCCAACAACCTCGGCATCGCCCATGGCGGCGCGCTCTGCACCCTGCTCGACGTCGCCCTGGGGACGGCGGCGCGGCTGCGGGCGGGGCGCCCGGTGGTGACCCTCGACATGCAGACCCGCTTCCTCGCCCCCGGCCGCGGCGTCCTGACCGCCGAGGGACGGGTCACCCGGGCGGGGCGGTCGGTGATCTTCTGCGAGGCCGAGATCCGCGACGAGGCCGGGGAGCTGGTGGCGACCGCCACGGGGCTGCTCAAGCCCGTCGGCGAGCGGCCGGCGCCCGCGTAGGGGCCGCGTAGGGGCCGCGTAGGGGCCGCGTAGGGGCGTTGTCGCCGGTCGGGACACCGGCGCGGGAGCCCTGCGCGGGAGCCCTGCGCGCCCGTGCGGGGCCGCGACCGCATTGACGTGCGCCCGGCAGGGTGGAAAAGCCTGTGTCATGACGATGCCGGACGACGCGCGCGCAGCCCTGGCTGCGCCTCCCTCCGAGGCCGACGTGACGGCCATGAAGTCCGAGGCCGCGGCGTGGTTCGAGACGCTGCGCGACCGGATCGTCGCCGCTCTGGAGACCCTCGAGGCGGAGGCGGCGGGCCCGTTCCACCCCGACGCGCCCGAGGGCCCCGGGACGTTCGAGAAGACCCCGTGGAACCGGACCGACCATACCGGGCGGCCGGGCGGCGGCGGCGTCATGGCGATGCTGCGGGGCCGCGTCTTCGAGAAGGCCGGCGTGCACATCTCGACGGTGCACGGCGAGTTCGCGCCGGAATTCCGCGCCCAGATGCCCGGCGCCGCCGAGGATCCGCGCTTCTTCGCCACCGGCATCTCGCTGATCGCCCATCCGTGGAACCCGAACGTGCCGACGGTGCACATGAACACCCGGTTCGTCGCGACGACGCGGGCGTGGTTCGGGGGCGGGGCTGACCTGACGCCGGTGCTCGACCGGCGCCGCACGCAGGACGATCCGGACAGCCGCCACTTCCACGCCTGCCTGGCGCGGGCCTGCGCGGCGCACGGCATCGACCACGCCCGCTACAAGGCGTGGTGCGACGAGTATTTCCACCTCAAGCACCGGAACGAGCCGCGCGGCATCGGCGGGATCTTCTACGATTACCTCTGGAGCGGGACGCCGCAGGCCGACCTCGCCTACACCCGCGACGTGGGCCGGGCCTTCCTGGAGGCCTACCCGAAGATCGTGCGCGACAATCTCGGCACGCCCTGGACCGAGGCGGACCGCCACGAGCAGCAGGTGCGGCGGGGCCGCTACGTGGAGTTCAACCTGCTCTACGACCGGGGCACGATCTTCGGCCTGAAGACGGGCGGCAACGTCGCCTCCATCCTCTCCTCGATGCCGCCGACCGTGCGCTGGCCGTGAGTGCGGGTCTGCCGGCCGCCTACGCGCCGCAGCAGGACGCGGCGCTGAAGGCGATCGCCGCGTGGCGGCGGGACGGGGGATCGCAGGTGTTCCGGCTGTTCGGCTATGCCGGCACCGGCAAGACGACGCTCGCCCGCCGGATCGCCGAGGATGTCGACGGCACGGTGGTCTACGGGGCCTTCACCGGCAAGGCGGCCTCGGTGATGCGCCAGAAGGGCTGCTACGACGCCGCCACGATCCACTCGCTGATCTACCGCACCAAGGAGGCGGAGGAGGGCGGGCCGACCTTCACGCTGAACCGCTCGGGCCCGGCCGCCAAGGCGGACCTGATCATCATCGACGAGTGCTCGATGGTCGATTCCGACCTCGGCAACGATCTCCTGTCCTTCGAGCGGCCGGTCCTCGTCCTGGGCGACCCGGCGCAGCTGCCGCCGGTGCGCGGCGGCGGCTTCTTCACCGAGGCCGAGCCCGACGTGATGCTCACCGAGGTGCACCGGCAGGCCAAGGACGACCCGATCGTCCGCATGGCCATGACCGTGCGCGAGGGCGGCCGGCTGGAGCTCGGCAGCTACGGGCAGAGCCGGATCGTGTCGCGCCGCGCCCTGGATCCGGCCGAGGTGCTCGAGTGCGATCAGGTGCTGGTCGGCTTGAACAAGACCCGCCGCCTCTACAATGCACGGCTGCGGGAGCTCGCCGGCCACACGGACCCGATGCCGGCGATCGGCGAGAAGCTGGTCTGCCTGCGCAACGACCGGGTGAAGGGCCTGCTCAACGGCTCGACCTGGACCGTGCAGGCCCTGCGCGCGCCGCCGCGTCCGGACCTGATCCGCCTCGACGTGGTGCCGGAGGACGACCCGGCGCTCCGCCGGAAGCCCACCGACATCAAGGTGCTGCGCGCGATGATCTCCGGCACGGACGAGGAGATCCCGCTGTTCCTGCGGCGCGAGACGGACGAGTTCACCTACGGCTACGCGCTGACGGTGCACAAGGCTCAAGGGTCGCAGTGGGATAGGGTCACGCTGTTCGACGAATCCTACGCGTTCCGCGAGCACCGGGCGCGCTGGCTCTACACCGGCCTGACCCGCGCGGCGCAGGCGATCACGGTGGTGGTCTGATCCGGCGCCGCCGCGCGACGTCTCGCTTGTGAAGCGGGACCACGCGTGCTACGCACCGCCCGTCTCATCGAGGCACCTTGCGGAGAGGTGGCAGAGCGGTTGAATGCACCGCACTCGAAATGCGGCATGCCTGCAAGGGCATCGGGGGTTCGAATCCCCCCCTCTCCGCCACGTACTTGAATTTAATCGTTGATTTAACTGAGTCTTCTGACGGGGTTGCAGTAGCGGGCCCACGTTGCGCCCCACATTTCGAAACGGCTTGTACCGGATGTAGATGGACGATGTGCCCACGCGCGCGCGAGGGCGAACTCGTTGCTCGCTATCATCACCAAGGCCGATTTCTTCGAGAGTCATTCTGATAGCGCAGCCGGGGCGAGGACCCATGCGGCAGCGGTCATGCTCGCTGCCGGACACATGACTATAGAGATTGGGAGTTCAGATCCGCCCACCGACAGTCAGCGTGAGAGGGCGAGTCGCATCCCGATGACCGGCTCGATCTTGCCCCAGAAGAACGCCGAGTACTGCTCCGCGCGATCGGCCGGGCCGGCGTAGCCAAGTTGGTCAGAGGCCGACCTCGGCGAGTTTTGGCTCGCGACTGCCGATGGTACGCTGATAGGCGAGCGCGAGATGCTCGCCGAGCGCGTCAGCCAGTATCTTCTCACATCGAGTATGAGTGGTGTCTCGTGACCTGACCGGCTGGCTTCGGACCGGGCTGATTGAGAGGATCAGCCAGGACCGAAGGCGTCGGACATGCGGCGAGGTCGGAAGACGAGCGGGGAGCAGGTCGTGCTGAAGCTGCGCCAGATCGAGGTGCAGACGGCACAAGGCAAAAGCTTGGCGCTGGCGTGCGAGGAGGCGGAGATCTCTGAGCAGAGCTACGACCGCTGGCGCAAGGAGTACGGCGGCCTCCAAGTCGACCAGGCCAGGAAAATGAAGCAGTTGGAGCGCGAGAACGCTCGGTTACGGCGGCTCGTGGCGGACCTGTCTTTGGAAAAGCCGGTACTGGCGGACGTCGCCTCGGGAAACTTGTAGCCCTCGAGCGACGCCGGCAGGCGGTCGATGGCATCCGGGAGAAGTACGGCCTCTTGCGAACGTCACGCCTGCCGGATCGTCGGCCTGCACCGGGGCACGCAGCCCTACGTGCCCACGCTACGTGACCACGCTACGTGCCCACACTGCCGGCCGACGCGGATGCGCTGACCCGCGCCATCATGGCCCTGGCGTCCGAGTACGGGCGCGACAGATACCGCCGTTTCACCGCGCTGCTGCAGGCAAACGGCTGGCCGGTGGGCAACGATCGGGTTCATCCTTCGAGAACCTCAGGATGAGGGCATCTGGCCTCGCGAGGGGCTGAAGGTCCCCCAGGAGCACCGGCCGCGCAGCCGTATCTGGCTGACCGACGGCTCATGCGTGCGACTGCGGCCGCTCCGCCGCAACCATGTGTGGAGCTTCGACTTCGTGCAGGCGCAGACACATGACGGGCGCAGCTTGCGCATCCTGACGCTGATCGACGAGCACAGTCGGACATGCCTGGCGCTGAAGGTGGCCCGACGCATCAACAGCGTAGGTGTGATCGAGACGCTGGCCGATGCGATGTGCCTGCACGGCATCCCGGAGCACATCCGCTGCGATAACGGCCCCGAGATGATCTCGAAGGCGCTGCGCCAGTGGGTCGCCAAGACGGGGCCACAGATTCAGTACATCGCACCCGGCTCGCCGTGGGAGAACGGGTACTGTGAGAGCTTCGACGGTAGGCTGCGCGACGAGTGCCTACACCAAGAGATCTTCTACTCGCTGAAGGAGGCGCAGATCGTGATTGGTCGATGGCAATCTACCTACAACCGCGTCCGACCGCATTCGTCGATTGGCTATCGGCCACCTGCGCCTGTCAGCTTCCCAGATCTGGCCTTCCGGCTCCCCGTGGCCGCCGGCATGCAGTAGCCTCGCAATCGGCTCGGTCCAAAATACCGGTCAGGTCAAGGAGACACCCGAACCGAGGCTATGAAGATGGGGGCATATGCGGACGTTCCGCTGGCGACCCATGCCGGCCGCCCGGATCGCGGCCAAGCTTTCGCCCAAAGCGGTCATCTGCGACCGGCCGCGCACGGTCGGTAGGCATCGAAGTCGGCGGCGACTGTACCTGAGATTCCCTGTTCGAAGCAGTTCAACGCGGCGAACTCGTGAACTCGAGCAGTTTATGTCGCGAGCAACGTCGGTACTCTCGCCCCCCGGCGAACGCAGCCGTCGCCGTGAGTGCGCTCATCGACCGGTCCCCTGCTGCATCCGCTGGCGGGGCTTCGTATGCCGTCGCTTGCTCACCCTGCCGAAGGGCAGGCGCATCGTCGCGATCACCGGATAGACGGCGGGAAGAACGACGAGCGTCAGCAGCGTCGCGGTGATCAGGCCGCCGATCACCACCGTGGCGAGCGGGCGCTGCACTTCCGCACCCGCGCTGGTCGAGAGCGCCATCGGCAGGAAGCCGAGCGCTGCGACAAGGGCCGTCATCATCACCGGGCGCAGGCGCCTCTCGGCCGCCCGGGTGGCCGCCTCCCGCGGGTCGAGGCCGGAAGCTTCGAGGTCGCGGATGGTGCTCGTCAGCACCACGCCGTTCAGGATCGCGATGCCGAAGGTCGCGATGAAGCCGATCGCCGCCGAGATCGAGAACGGCATGTCGCGCACAGAGAGGGCAAGGATGCCCCCCGTCGCGGCCATCGGCACGTTGAGGAAGATCAGCCCGGCGCGGCGGATGTCGCCGAACATCACGACGAGGAGGACGAGGATCCCCGCCAGCGCCGCCGGCACCACCACCGAGAGGCGGGCGGTAGCCTCCTGCAGGTTCTGGTACTGGCCGCTCCATTGCAGCGCGTAGCGGGGCGGCAGCTTCACCTGATCGGACACGGCCTTCTGCGCGGCGTCCACGAAGCTCTGCACGTCGCGGCCGCGGACGTTGGCCTGGATCGAGATCCGCCGCTGCAGCCGCTCGCGGCTGATCTGGGCCGGGCCGGAGGTGACCTCCACCGAGGCCACCATCGCGAGCGGCACCGTCATGGCGGGACCGGTCTCCTTGCGCGGCCGCCCCACCGGCAGGGCGCGGATGCGCTCGATGTCGCTGCGGTCGGCCGGGTCGAGCCGGACCACGATGTCGGTGATGGAATTGTCGTCGCCGTAGACCATGCCGGCGGTGCGCCCGCCGATGCTCTCGACCACGTCGAGCACGTCCGAGACGTTGATCCCGTAGCGGGCGGCCATGACCCGGTCGACCCGGATCGAGAGCGCCGGCATCCCGGCCTGCGCCTCGGCCTTCACGTCCGCCGCGCCCTGAATGCCTGAGACCACCCGCACGATGGAATCGGCCGTGTCCTTCAGGACCCTCAGGTCGTCGCCGTAGACGTTGATCGCGACGTCGCCGCGCACGCCCTCCAAGAGGTCGTCCATCCGCATCTGGATCGGCTGCGAGAAGCTGTAGGCGACGCCCGGCACCTCCTCCCGGAGGCGCTTGTCGAAGGCCGCGACGAGCCCTTCCTGGCTGTCGGCGGTCCTCCAGGTCGAGGGGTCGGTCAGGGTGATGAAGCTGTCGGTCGATTCGACGCCCATCGGGTCGGTCGGGATCTCGGCGCTGCCGGTGAGGGAGACGATCCGCTTCACCTCGGGGAAGGATTTCAGCACCCGCTCGATGCGGGTCACGGTGGCGAGCGAGGCGTTCAGCGCGATGCCGGGCAGCTTCTCGGAGGTGATGACGATCGAGCCCTCCGACAGCTTCGGCAGGAACTCGCCCCAGAGCCGCGTGGCCATCGCGCAGGAGCCGGCGAACAGGGCGACCGTCGTGAGCACGGTGGCGAACGCGTGCCGCTCGGCCCAGCGCAGCACCGGCGTGTAGACACCCCGCACCGCGTGGACGAGGCGCGTCTCGCGCTCATTGACACCGCGCCCGGCGAGAAAGAGCGCCGCGAGCGCCGGCATCAGGATCAGGGTGACGACGAGCGACGAGGCGAGCGCCAGGATCACCGTGAGCGCCATCGGGGCGAACATCTTGCCGGCCACGCCTTCCAGCGCGAGGATCGGGACGTACACGATGATGATGATCGCCACCGCGAAGATCACCGGGCGGGCCACCTCGGCGGCGGCGTCGCGGATCACGTCGTGGGCCGGGCGGTCCGGGTGCTCGCCCCGGGCGCGGAGCACGTTCTCGATCATCACCACCGCGCCGTCGACGATCAGCCCGAAATCGATCGCCCCGAGGCTCATCAGGTTGCCCGACAGGCCGAGCAGCCGCATCCCGGCAAACGCCATCAGCATCGAGAGCGGGATCGCGGCGGCGACGATCAGCCCTGCGCGCAGGTTGCCGAGCAGCAGGAGCAACACCACGATCACCAGCACCGCCCCCTCGAGGAGGTTGTGCTCCACCGTGCGGATGGTGCGGTCCACCAGCGCGCTGCGGTCGTAGAACGGGACGATCTCGACCCCCGGCGGCAGTTGCTGGCGCAGGGCGGCGATCGTCTTCTTCACCTCCGCGACCACGGCGCTGGCATTCTCGCCGTAGCGCATCATCGCGATGCCGACGACGGTCTCGCCTTCCGCGTCGTGGGTGACGGCGCCGAGCCGGACCTTGGAGGCCTCCTGCACCGTGCCCAGCGTGCCGAGCGTCACCGGCACGCCGCCGGGGCCCGTCGCGACGACGATGTTCGCGATGTCCTCCGGGCCCTTGGCGAGGCCGAGGCCGCGGATCGTCTCCTGCTGGTCGTTGTGCTCGATGTAGGCGCCGCCCCGGGCGGCGTTGTTCTCGGCGAGCGCCGTGTAGACCTGGGCCAGCGTCACGCCGTAGCGGCGCAGCGCGTCCGCCGAGACGCGGACCTCCTCGGTCGGCATCTGGCCGCCGTAGATGTTCACGTCGGCGATTCCGGGGGTGAGCTTCAGCTTCGGCGCGATGGTCCATTGCAGGATGCGCTTGAGCTGCATCGGCGTGTAGGCGGGCCCGCGCAGCTCGAACTGGTAGATCTCGCCGAGCCCGGTCGCCATCGGACCCATCTGCGGATCGCCGACTCCGGCGGGCATCAGGCTCTTGGCCTGGGGCAGGCGCTGGAATACCTCCGCCCGCGCCGCTGTGACCGACACGGATTCGTCGAAGGTGACGTAGACCGCCGAGACGCCGGCCCGGGACGTCGAGCGGACGTTGGAGAGCCCTGGCGCGCCGGCCATCGCGTTCTCGACCGGAAAGGTGACGAGCCGCTCGACCTCCAGGGGACCGAGCCCCGGCGAGAGGGTGAGGATCATCACCTGCTTCGGCGAGATGTCCGGCACCGCGTCGATCGAGAGACCTTCGAGGTTAGCGGCTCCGCCCGCCGCCGCGGCCAGCGCGATCATCAGCACGAGGAAGCGGCGGCGGACCAGGATGGCGAACCAGCTCTTCATCGCCGGCGCTCAATCCGTCGAGCCGAGAAGGCTGCGCAGCAGGATGGCCTTCAGGCCGAAGCTGCCCGCGGTCGCAACACTCTCACCCGCCGCCACGCCTCGGCGCACCTCCACCCAGTCGGTGCGCTGGATGCCCAGCGTCAGGGCCCGCCGCTCGAACCTGTCCGGGGCCGTGCGCACGAAGGCGATGGGGCCGGTGTCCGTCTGCTGCACGGCCGCCGCCGGGATGGTCACGCCGTCGCGACCGAGATCAGCCCCGACCGTCACCGAGACGAAAAGGTTGGCGCGCAGGAGATCCTGCGGGTTGTCGAGTTCGATCCGCGCCGGCGCCGTGTTCGTCGCCGGATCGAGGGCGGCGTTGACCGAGCGGACATGGCCCTCGAAGGGCGGATGGCCGGGCACCGAGCTCTCCACCGAGACCGCATCCCCGGCCTTCACGCGGGAGATGTCGGCCCCGTAGAGGTTCGCCAGCACGACGACACGGGTGGGATCGGCCACCGTGAAGGCGTCGCGCCCGGTATCGACGACCTCGCCCAGGGTGATGCCGACGCTCGTCACCACGCCGGCAATCGGCGTGACCACGGCGCTGGTGCCCGGCGCGGCGCCCTCGGCCGGTGCGAGGCGCTGGTACTGCGCCCGGTACATCTCCGCGTTCGCCTGCGCAGATTTCACCGCCGCCTGTGCCTTGGCGAGATCGACCTGCCGCCGCTCGACCTCGGCTTGCGCCACGCCCCCGAATTTCAGCTGCTCCAGCCCACGCTTCACCTGGAGCGTCGCCACCGCCTCGGAGGCCCGCGCCTCGCCGAGGGCGGCTTCAGCCGCCTGAAGCCCGTTGCGGGCGTCGAGGAGGCCGGCGGCATCGAGGGTCGCGAGCGTCTGCCCCGCCGTCACCCGGTCTCCGGGCTGGACGGCGAGGCTCAGTACACGTCCCTGCGTGCGCGGCTTGAGATGCGTCACCCGCCGCTCGTCGAAGGCGACGGTGCCCGGCGCCCGCACCGGGAGCACGATCCGGCGGGTCTCCGCCGTGCCGAAGGCCAAGCCGATCCGCGTCTGCCCCGCCCCGTCGAGGGTGACGAGATCGGGGTTCGCCGGGGTGTCGTCGGAACGGTCCGCCTTCGCCTCGGGGACCGCGGGCGGGGCGAGGCCAAGGCCGGCGAGGAGCGGGCCGCGATAGGTCCAGCCCGCGAAGGCCACGGCGGCCAGCACCGCCAGGATGAGCAGCACTCGCGGCGCGCGGCTCCGGCTCACAATCGGAGTCGGCGCGGAGGCATCCCCGCGCCCGAAGCCATCGGTCTCGGATGCCTCGGAGACCTCCGCGGGGCGCGCGGACGCTTCGGCGTTCAGCGACATGGACAGGCAGCTTGCCGACCGGTCGGGCCGGACGCTCCGCGGATGAGGTTCATGCGTCGAAGCCGGTGGGGAGCACCTCGTCGCTGACGAAGCGCCCGGTCTCGACCTCGCGGATCACAACCTCGAAGCCCTCGCCGCGCCATTCCCGCAGGCGTTCGACGGAGACATAGGTGCGGGTCTCGACGTCGTAGAGCCGGCTCTGGGCGTAACGGTTGATGAGGCGGCGGGGCCGCCGCTTCCGGGGCATGTGTGGACTCCCTCAGCGGTGGGGGATCGCGGCGGATGCGGGGAAGCGGCGTAGTAGGAACAACATCGGAGGAGCCCGCTGAGGATCGCGCCCAGCCGAACAGGGCCCGAGGTGCGCGCTAGAGTCATTCTAATAAATTGGACGAAGCCGATGGGGCGCCACTAAATTCTGGTTCACAGTCGCTTCCTCGCGCAGACCGCAGGGCCGACATGCGACACACTGGCAACGCGGGAGGACCGGGTTCACGTGGCGAGGCTGCTGCTGATCGAGGACGACGGAGACACGGCCGGGGACGTGCGCGACGACCTGCGCGGGCGCGGCCACGAGGTCGCCTGGGCCGCGACCGGGCCGGACGGCGCTCGCTCGGCGCGGCAGGGCGGCTGGGATGCGATCATCCTCGACCGGATGCTGCCCGGCCAGGACGGGCTCGGCGTGCTGCAGGACCTGCGCCGGGACGGGGACCGGACACCGGCCCTCGTCCTGAGCGCGCTCGGCGACGTCGACGAGCGCATCCGCGGCCTCCGGGCCGGTGGCGACGACTACCTCGCCAAGCCCTTCGCGCTCGGCGAACTCGCCGCACGGATCGAGGCGCTGCTCCGCCGCCCGGTCGACACCCGCGAGACGCTGCTGCGGGTCGGAAGCCTGGAGATCGATCTCATCGCCGGGACGGGCCGGCGCGGCGCGCGCGACCTCGACCTCCTGCCTCGGGAACTCAAGCTCCTCGCCTATCTGATGCGCGCGCCCGGTCGGATCGTCACACGGGCGATGCTGTTCGAGGAGGTCTGGAACTACCGCTTTACCCCGAAATCGAACCTCATCGACGTCCATCTCGGCCGCCTGCGCCGCAAGCTTGAGGCGGCCGGGGAGGCGCCCCTGATCCAGAACGTCCGCGGCGTCGGTTTCACCCTCACGCCCGATGACTGACCTCCTGCGCTCGACCACCCTGCGGTGGGCGGTGGGGATCGCCCTGTGGTCGGTGCTTCTCGCCCTGACGATGTTCGCCTTCATCTACTGGCAGACGGCCTCCTACCTGCGGGAGGAACTCGCCGAGACCCTGCGGCTGGAAGTCCGCGCGGCCGCGGCCGACCCCGCCGCCACGGCGTTGCGGGTCGACACCTGGACCGCCATGGACCCGCATGCCCGGCACTATGGCGGCTACTTCGCTCCGGACGGCGTCCGGCGCGCGGGTAACCTCGATGCGATGCCGAAGGGGCTGCCGCGGGACGGGGATGCCTACCGGGTGAACGCCACGGTGGAGGTCGGGGGCCGCAGCCTCGCCGACGAGATCTGGGCCGCGGCCCTGGCGCTGCCCGGCGGCGGCACGGTGGTGATCGCCCACGACACCGACGACATCGACCGGGTGCGGGTCACGACGCTGCGGGCGCTCGGCCTCGGGCTACTGCCGATGCTGGCGCTCTCCGGGATCGGCGGCCTCGTCCTCGCCCGCCGGGGCCGCAGGCGGTTCGCCGCCACCGAGGTGGCGCTCGCCGAGGTGATGCGCGGCAACCTCGGCAAGCGCCTGCCGGTCGGAGGCCGGGGCGATGAGTTCGACCGCCTTGCCGCCAACGTGAACCGCATGCTCGACGAGATCGAGCAACTGATGGGCGAAGTCCGCAGCGTCGGCGATGCCGTCGCCCACGACCTGCGGACGCCGTTGACCCGCCTGCGGGCCCGGCTGGAACGCAGCCGGGCGCAGGCGCGAACGGTGGCGGAATTGCACGAGGCGATCGATCAGGGCCTCGCCTGGATCGACCAGACACTCGCGATGGTGACGGCCGTGCTTCGGATCGGCGCGATGGAGGAGGGCCGCCGGACCGCCTTCGCGCCGGTCGATCTCGGGGAGGTCGCCGCTGCGGCGGTCGACTTCTTCGAGCCCGAGGCTGAAGAGAGGGGCGTCCGGCTCGTCCTGTCGGCGGTGGGGCCTTTCACCGTCCACGGCGACCGGGACCTCTGCTTCGAGGCCCTGTCGAACCTCATCGACAACGCCGTGAAGTTCACGCCCCCCAGAGGGACCGTCCGGGTCGGGGTCGCCTGGACCGGCCAAGCGATCGAGGTGGCCGTGGAGGATACCGGCCCAGGCCTGCCGGCGAGCGAGCACGAGAAGGTCTTCCGCCGCTTCTACCGCGCCGAGATGTCCCGCCAGACCCCCGGCAACGGCCTTGGCCTCAGCCTGGTCGCCGCCATCGCCAAGATTCACGCCGCAAGCGTGAGTGTTCGCACGTCGGAAAAGGGTGGTTGCCGTTTCGCGATGACGTTCCCGAATTTGACCATCGAAGACCGCACGTCTTCTACTTATTGGACAGCTTCGAGAAAAGGTCCGCTTGTCAATTCTTGAATGAATTTCTGGCCCTACCCGCTAAATGATCTGCCAATGGGCTCGCGTATCAAGAAGCGTCGCGGCACGTCTGCTTCCATGACTATACCAGTCGAAAGCAGGCCGTTTCAGATCCACCCATCTTGGACGTTCAGAAGAGTGCGTCGTGGTGGTGACCTGGCCGGTCACTAGGTCGAGCGGGGCGCGTTCGTGCCGGTCCTGCAGAGCTTCGCCACTGAGCGCTCTGTGTTCACGGCGCTGTCGCCGGAGAGCCGACGCGGCGATCCAAACGTGAAGGCTTTCCCGGCATTCCTCGGTGGTATGCTCCCATCCCCGACACCTTGGGACAAGATGTTCGAAGGTGCGGCGAGGGCGTGAGCGGTCCCCGTGGAGATGTCCGCTTCGGGACATCCGCCGGTCGGAAGCAGGCGGGCAGGAAGCCACCCGAAACAGTCTGGCAGATAGTCAGCAGAGCTTCCCAGAAACGGCCGTTCGTCGATCCGGCGCTTCGATCGTGCGCGTCCCGGGCGGCGAACTCTACGACCGAACGTGCTCCCACACCTTGGAGATGACGACCGATCCCTCGCCGACCGAGGCTGCGACCCGCTTGACGGAGCTGGCGCGGACGTCGCCGACCGCGAAGATTCCCGGATGCGACGTCGCGTAAGGCGAATGCGCGCCGATCGCGTCTCCGGTCAGGACGAAGCCGTGTCCATCGAGCTCGACGAGCCCCGAGAGCCAGCCGGTATTGGGGGCGGCGCCCACCATGACGAACACGGCGCAGGTCGAGATCCTGCGCGTCGCTCCGTCGGCGCCGGTGCGGATCGTCACCGCGTCGAGATGGTCGTCGCCGTGCAGGTCGGTGACTTCGGCCCCGTACTCGATCGTGATCGCCGGGTCTGCCTCGAGCCGGCTCGACAGGTACCTCGACATGGAGGTGGCGAGCGATTGCCCGCGCACCAGGAGGCGAACGTGTCGCGCTGAGCGGCTGAGATACATCGCAGCTTGGCCCGCCGAGTTGCCGCCGCCAATAATGATTGCCTCGGCATTCCGGCAGTAGCGCGCCTCGATCTCCGTCGCAGCGTAGTAGATGCCGGCGCCCTCGAACGCTTCGAGGCGGTCGATCGGCAACCTTCGGTACTGGACGCCGGTCGCGACGACGACGGCCTGTCCCCGAACGCGCCGGCCGTTGTCAAACGTCGCACAGAACGATCCGTCTTCGAGCCGCTCCAACTTCGCCACCCGTCGCGGCATCGCGAAGCGAGTGCCAAACTTCATCGCCTGGATCTCGCCGCGCCAGACGAGGTCGGCGCCCGAGATCCCGGTCGGGAAGCCCATGTAGTTCTCGATCCGGCTCGATGTGCCGGCCTGACCGCCGATCGCCACATCCTCGATGACCAACGCGCGCAGCCCCTCTGCACCCGCATAGACGCCCGCTGCCACCCCGGCCGGCCCGCCGCCCACGATGAGGACGTCGAAGGCCTCGTCGTCGACGAGGTTGTAGTCGAGGCCGAGCAGCCGCGCGACCTTGGCGGGCGTCGGCTCGGTCACGACCACGTCCCGGCCGAAGATGACCGCCGGTCGGTTTGCCGAGATCGAGCAGGCCGTTGCGACGCTTGCCGCCTCCGGGCTGCCCAACGGATAGGTCCTGTAGGGAAGCCGGTTGCGGCTCGCGAACTCGGCGATCCGCCGTACGCTCCGGTCGTCGTCCTCGCCGATGAGCACGAGCGTGCCGTCGTGCGAGTCGAGCTGCCGCCGCCGCCGTGCGGCGAGGACTGTGATGATGATGTCCGACATCTCCGGGATCTCGGACATCAGTCGCAGCATCTCGGGGCGCGGCACCTCGGTGACGACCGTATCTGCACTCGCCCGCATGGGCATCGACCAAACGCCGCCGTTCAGGAACGAGATTTCGCCCATGAACTGGGTCGGACCGAGGGTGGATGGGAGATGGCGCTCGTCCGTGAAGGGATTCACGACTTCGATCTCGCCGGCCTCGACATACACGAAGCGATCGGCTGGCTCACCGGCACGGACGAGAAAGGCGCCTGCGGAGTAGTGCTTCTCGGCCCCGATCGCCCGCAATGCGGCGACATGCGATGCAGCGAGGGGTATGCGCTGCATCTCCCGCAGGTCACGGCCGATCGTTTCCAAGGGTCGCTCCCGTCCTAGGCCATCCGCTGCAGCGCAGCATCGATGGCTCGGCCGCTACAGGCAAGACCCTCGATGTTTGATCCCGCGGTGTGGTGGGACGGTCGACCGTCATGCTGCGAGGGATGCCCCGACGACAGTCCAGAAGTGGCGAACGCGGCAGACGACAGGTGATGCCGCTATGGGGCCGAAGCAGCCCCGTTCGACGGTTCTGACCCCAGAGGCGGAGGTCATCATCGTCGCCTTCCGCCGGCATACCCTGCTGCCGCTGGACGACTGCCTCTACGGCCTACAGCCCACGATCCCGCACCTGACCCGCTCGTCGCTGCGCCGCTGCCTGGAGCGGCACGGCATCAGTCGCCTACCGGAAGGAAGGCGACAAGCCCGAGAAGAAGCGCTTCGCCGATCATCCCATGGCTACATGCACATCGATATCGCCGAGGTCAGGACAGAAGAAGGCAAACTTGACCTGTTTGTGGCCATCGACCGAACCTCGAAGCTGGCTTTCGCCAAACTGGAAGCAGAAGCGAACCGCTACACGGCATCGGACGTCCTGCGCGCGCTGGCGAGACGGAGGGACATGGGTTGCCGCTGCGAAAGCGCAGCGATCCTGCTACCCTGCGCACAGCCGTCGCCGCTCGGTGGCGCACCTCAGCGCGAGGCAAGTCGACCATGACTGGCGCGGCGATCAGGTGGCTCGTTGTCGCGCTCGCGGGCTTCGTGAGCACCGAAGCTGTCGCGCGGCGTTCTCGAGCGAGCAGCCCCGCCCCGCGCGGCGCGACTGCGTTCTCCCCCTCCGCTTTCCCGCGGCCGCCCAATACCGCGCCGCGGCCCCCCGGCGACGGGATCATCCACTGGAACACGCCGAACAAGGACGGCAATCTCGGCGGCCCCGGAACAGGGGGAGGGGGCGGCGGTGGAGGCTGACCCCGCTCAGCTTCGCCATCGGGCGCCCGCGGTCCCGCACTCCGTCGCGGAAGGGGCGTCTCGGGAGCAGTGGCGTCAACCCTCAGGCAGGGACGCCTGTCAGACCGCACTCAGGCCCATCAGCACGACGGCCATTTGCCAGCCGACCACCAGCATCGCGGCGATCCACACCACCGTCGCCACGCCGCCTGCGACCATGATCATCGCGAGGAAGCGATCCATCCAGGGACGCATGGATTGATCCTGAACCGACACTGTCTCGATGTGAGCCATGATTCACCGTCGCATCAGCCTACCGAAGCGATGTCCGCAAGCTTGGTTCCTGCGGCGGAGCACATAGCCCGCCCGCCAGTCAGGCATACAGGAGGTAGAGCACGGTCGCCGGAGCGATCACGACATTGGCTGCGCCGAGGCACACGAGAATCGTCACGGCTGTCGCATGGAGGTTCGGCCTGTCCTTGAACATCCATTCCGCAGGGAATGCGAGTACTGTGATCGGCAGCATGCAGAGGACGATCGAGATCCACAGCAGTGCGCCCGGCACGAAAATGAGGAGACCGAGCCGGCTTCTGGGCAACCACTCCGTCCGTTGATCGCGTGCAAGGATGGCTTCCGACATCTGACGCGCCGCCCCCTCTTCCAGATGGCTAATGCAACTAAAAGTGGTATATGTCGGATTAGCGTCACCTCAACGGGAAATCCCCCGGCGCCTCGGGTTCGGATTACGCAGAACCTGAGCAGCACCCGCCGTTGGGTTGCCCACCTGCCGATGGGCCTGTGAACACAGCAGGATGGCGGCGCCCGACAGGGTGACCGGTAACGCGTTCTAGCCTCAGCGGCGGCGAGCGACCCTCGCCGCGACCCAATGTGAGGCGGGCGCGGGTCTCAGCAGCGCGTCTCCGGCCTCGAACCTCGCCACCTCATGGTCCGTGCCGCCCCCGGACCTGCTCTGAAGCGGGTTGTGGACCTCCTCAACACGGAGAAGCCCGATACCCGAAGACCGAAGACACGGAAGACCCGCGGAGGCCGCCTACGCTGCTGGGCGCGAGGCCCGCGTCGGTGCTGAGCGGCAGAACGCTCCTTCAGCCTGTTCCGAGATGCGGCAGGGCTTGGCTGACGTCCCGGCGGTCGGCCTCTCGCGAAGGACCGCGATGAGGGCGATGTCGCGAAGCGGGAGACCGGAATCCGAGCGCTCCGGCCGGCGCACGTCGATCCTGCCAGCCTCATGCAACAATCGGAGCAATCCTGGCGACATCCAGCTTGACCATAAGGCCGCCTCGGAACAGCCGAGCTGACGGGGCCACGATGACCAAGCCGATCACCCTGACGAACCGTCTCGTCGACGCCGTCGTGACGGCCGCCATGGCGTTCAGTCTCGTCGTGCACGCCCAGGTCATGATCCTGCCGCCGCACTTCGTGTGACGGACGATCGAACGTGGAGGATGCCGAATTGTCTCACCCGCTGTCGCGCGCGTGAGAAGGGGCCGTCGGCCCCGGCTCGGCAGTGCCGAGCAGCTGATCCCTCGCGAACCCAGCAGTTTGCCACATTGAACCATCACCGTTTCATGCACGTATGCGTTGTATATGGAACTTGGAGGTTGTGATGCAGGCATCCGAATGCTGCATCATCCGGGTATCTATCGCCGCGAGCCTCGGCTGGCTCATCGCGATTACCCTGATGTGGAAGCATGGCGTGCTGGCCGCGCTGATCGTCAGCCCCTTGTTCGGGACCGCGGCGGCGATCGCCGCCATGACCCTGTTCTGGTTCGTGAGCCTGTTCGTCTCCTGCGAACCCATCGGGCCGCGGGCGTCTGACACCAACCGGTAGCAGGATCGGAGAAGGTCGCAGCGTCGAGCCATGTGCACCGGGATCGGCACGGCGCCGGCCGGCGCCCGATCGGAGCCGGGCGCGTCGGGGCGTGTCAGGTCCGCATCCTGCGAGGAGCAGGCGCAGCTGCTAAGACGTGGCCATGAAGCGGAGACCGCCTGACCGACTCACGACGATCGCGATCCTCGCGGTCACCGCCGCGCTCGCAGCCGTGCTCGTTGTGAGGCTTCGTGACCCCACGCCTCCGCACCGTGGCCCCCTGCCCAGTGCGTCTGCCGCCAGGCGATGAAGCTCCACAGCCCGCGTTGAACAAATGCAGCGGGTGGAAGCGGAATGGCTTCTCGCATGCGCGCCGCCCGCGAAGGCGGACGTGCGTTGGCCGGTGCTTCCCCGTGCTCGGACCGGCTTTTCGCCGAGCGCGACACAGTCGGTCCTGTAGGGATCGGCTCCGCGATCTCCGCAGGTTCCGTGACCGTCCATGCGGGCGACCGGGCGGATCTCACTTCTCCCGGAACGCCCGCCGGGCTTGATCGACGAGCGGCTTGGTGAGGTAGGACAGCACCGTTCGATCTGCCGTGCGGATGAAGGCCTCCACGGGCATGCCGGGCATCAACTTGGCCCCGTCCAGTCGCTTCATCTCCTCCTTCGTCACGCCCAGGCGAACGAGGTAGTAGAAGCTGCCGGTCCGCTTGTCCTCGCTCACATCCGCCGCGATCCGGGTCACGCGCGCGTTGAGTTCGGGTGTCGTCCGCTGGTCGAAGCTCGGGAAGCGCAACCCCGCGGCCTGACCGGTCTGCAACCGGTCGATGTCCTGCGGCGCCACACGAACCTCCGCGACGAGGGAATCCGCGGTCGGCACGATCAGCATGATCGGCTCGCCCGGGGAGATCACACCGCCGCGGGTGTGGACCGCGAGTTCGTGCACGTAGCCGGTCTGCGGCGCGCGGATCTCGATGCGCTGCAGCTGGTCGAAGGCCGTGATCCGCTGCTCGGTCAGCGTCGCCGCCTTGGCGCGGTTCTCGGCCAGCTCCTTCGCGACGTCGCTGCGGAGATTCTGCTCGAGCTGGATGATCTGCAGCTCGGTCTCCGAGACCTTGCCCTTGGTCTGCGCGATGTTGGCGACGAGGACGCCGCGCTCGCCTTTCAGGCGGGACATGTCGCGCTGGAGGCTCGTGAGCCGGGTCAGCTGGATGAGGTTCTTCCGCCAGAGATCCTCGACACCCTCGTACTCCCGCCCGATGATCGCGGTCTCCTGCTCCTTCGCGGCGGCCTGCTCGGACAGGCCTTTGATCTCCTCGTTCAGCTGCCCGACCCGCTCGCGGAGCTGCGCCTTCTGGCCCTGGAGCGCGTCCTGTCGGAAGCGGAACAGCTTGCGCTCGCCGTCGACGATCCGGGCCACATCCGGTCCGGCTCCCTCGAGCTCGGGGGCGATGGCGAGGCTCGCGCGGCCGTCGCGTTCGGCCTCCAGCCGGGCGTTGCGCGCCGCGATCTCCCACAGGCTCTTGGTGACGCTGTCGTAGGTGGCCTTGGCGGTGGTCGCGTCCAGGCGGACCAGCAGGTCGCCCGCCTGGACGCGCGCCCTCCTGAACCGGCAGTTCGGCGACGACGCCGCCGGTCGGATGCTGGACCTTCTTGATGTTGCTCTCGACCACCAGCGAGCCCGTGGCGATGATGGCGCCGGACAATTCCGTCGCCGCCGTCCAGGCCCCCGCGCCCGTGGCGACCACGATCACGGCGGCGACGCCGGCGACGTGCCGCCGCAAGGAGCGGCGCGTCTCGTAAGTCGGATCCGTAGCCGGCCCGTCAGGCGTGCGATCCGTCGTCATGCGACCCTCGTGGGCGTCTGCCGCGTCAGGGCGTTCAGCTTCGACAGAACTTCGTCGCGCGGGCCGTGCAGCTGCACGCGCCCGTCCCCGAGGACCAGGATGCGATCGACCGCCGCCAGGGCGCTCGGCCGGTGCGCGATCACCACGACGATGCCGCCGCGAGCGCGCACGCCCTGCACGGCGGCGGACAGGGCGCGATCGCCGTCGACGTCGAGATTCGAGTTCGGCTCGTCGAGGACCACGAGGAACGGATCGCCGTACAGCGCCCGCGCGAGCGCGATCCGCTGCCGCTGACCCCCGGAGAGGCCCAGGCCGCCGGTACCAACGCGGGCGTCGTAGCCGCCCGGCAGCCGGAGCACGACCTCGTGCACGCCGGCGGCCCGGGCAGCCGCCAGCAGGGCCTCGGGGTTGGGCTCGGGATCGAAGCGCGTGATGTTCTCGGTGATCGTGCCGTCGAACATCTCGATGTCCTGCGGCAGGTAGCCGACCGCGCGCCCGAGGGCATCGGGATCCCACTGATCGATCGCCGCGCCGTCGAGGCGGATCACGCCGCGGTTCGGGCGCGCCAGCCCGACGAGGGCACGGGCGAAGGTGGACTTGCCGGAGCCGCTGGCTCCGATCACGCCGAGGGCGCTTCCGGGCGCGAGGGCGACGTTGACGTCGTGGAGCACCAGGGTGTCGGTCCCGGGCGCCGCGATCGACAGGGCCGTCACGCGCACGCTCTCCCGCGGCGCCGGGAGCGGCGTGAGGGCGGCGGGCTCCCGCCGGGGCAGGAACGCGACGAGGCGGCCCCAGGCCTGCCGGGCGCCCGAGAACGACTTCCAGTTGGCGATCGCCAGGTCGACCGGCGCGAGGGCGCGCGCGGACAGGATCGTGGCGGCCAGCATCACGCCGGCCGTCGCCTCCTCGCGGACCACGAGGAAGGCGCCCAGGCCGAGGATGCCGGATTGCAGCACCGTGCGCAGCAGGCGCGCCGTCGTGCCGAAGCCGATGGCCAGGTCGTTCCCGTACGCCGCGACGTCGAGGTTCCGCCGGGCCCGGACCTGCCAGAGCTCCGCGATGCGGGACCGCATCCCGAGCGCCGAGAGCAGCGGTGCCGTCCGGTGCGCCATGTCGGTGAAGGACCGGCGCTCACCGGCCGTTCGGACGGCCTCCTGGGTGGACGCGGACGAGGCCCAGTCCGTGAGGATCGTCAGCACGCACAGGAACAGGGCACCCCCGGCCACCGCCGCGCCGAGCCAGGGATGGAACAGGAAGCAGACCGCGACGTAGAGCGGCACCCAGGGCAGGTCGAAGAAGGCGCTGACCGCCATGCTCGACACGAAGCCGCGGACGGTGTCGAGATCGCGCAGGGCCTGGGGCCCGTCATCGCTGCGCGGCATCTCGGCGCCGCGGACCAGCAGGGTCCGGAAGATCCGCGGACCGAGGCGCTCGTCGACGAGGCGCGCGAAGCGCGCCAGGATCCGGGCACGGAAGATCTCGAAGACGCTCTGGATCACGAGCAGCATCAGCGTGATGCCGGCGAGACCGACGAGTGTCGCGATGCTCCGGCTCGGCAGCACCCGGTCGTAGACCTGCAGCATGAAGATCGGGGCCGTGAGCATCAGCAGATTGATCAGACCGCTGACGATCATCACGGTGATCAGGCACGTGCGCCCGGCCCTGACGGCGGACCAGAACTCGCGCCGCTTCGCGACACGCAACACGCGTTCATCGGTCACAGGTCGATCCCTCGGCTTGGCACGTCAGCGGAGCGGTTCGAGCCGAAGCGGGTCGGGCCCCGGCGTCGCTGAAGCCCCCGTCGCGTCGGCGGCGGGGGCCGCGTTTCACAGGCCGAGCAGGTGCAGGCCGCTCGTGGCCGTGTGGGGAGTCGGGTCCGTGTGCTGGACCTCGGTGTGGCCGCCGAGATCGATCGTGACGACGCCGAGATCGACGCTCACGCCCTGGGCGGCGCCCACCTCGGCCGGCGCGGCGGAGGTTCCCGACACCGCGTCCACGAGGTGGCCGACGAGGGAGTCGGCACCGCCGCCCGTCTGCGGCAGGTGGATGCTGTCGCCGCTGAGCAGGTTCGCCGTGGCCAGACTCGGCTGATCGGCGCTCACCGCGACCGCGCTCACGTCGACGGTGTGGGCCGGATCGGCGGCGGGCGTGAGCACGGCGACGTCCGCCACCGGCGTCGGGGTCGTCGGGCCCGCCGACACGTCGATCAACGGGTGGGTCTCGGCTCCCGGCTCGCCCGACGTGCCGCCGGTGAGCGTGCCGAGCAGGTTGCCGACGGCGCTCCCTGCCCCACCGGTCTCGCCCCCGCCCAGGACCGTGGTCACGGTCGCGACGACGCCGTCGACCGGGGAGCCCGCCTGATGGCCGTCCCCGCCGGCCGCGGGAAGGATCCCCGCCACCGAGCCCACGACGCCGCCGGCCGCCTCCGTCACGGACCCGAGATCGCTCGCGACCTGCGCCACCGCGGGGCCTCCGTCGCCGTTCAGGACCGCGCCCGGCAGGTTGACGACATCGGTCACGAGGTTGCTCGACCCGCCGAGCTCCCCCAGGCCGACCGTGGTTCCGAGATTGATCACGGCGTGGAGCGGATCGTTCAGGACCGGCACATCGTGGCCGACCTGTTCCAGGGCCGCATGGACGCCGTCGATCAGCGTGTTGGCGACGTCTCCGACCGGCTGCAGCGGCGCGTTCGTCCCGAGCAGCGCGCCGGCCGCGCCGGAACCCGGGCCTCCGTTCAGGCCGCCCAGGAGACCGTCGAGGGCTCCGGCACCCTGATCCCCCGTCAAGCCGCCGAGGGCGGAGGTGACCGGCGCCAGTAGACCGCCGCCCGGCAGGCCGGATCCGAGACCGCCGCCGGCCGAGTCGAGGAGGCCGGTCGCCGAGCCGACGACGCCGCCCAGCGCGCCCGCCACGTGCCCGAGGTCGTCGACGACCTGCGCCACGCCTCCGGGCGCGTTCCCGGTCAGGATCGCGCCGGGCAGGTTGATGGTGTCGGTGAGCAGGTTGTGGCTGTCGCCGAGTTCCCCCAGTCCGACCGTGTTGCCCAGCGCGATCACCGCGTGGAGCGGGTCGTTGAGGAGCGGCACGTCGTGTCCGACCTGCTCCAGCGCCCCGTGGACGGTGTCGATCAGCGTGTTGGCGACAGCGCCCACCGGCTGCAGCGGCGCGTTCGGCCCGAGCAGGGTGCCGGTTCCGTCCGGAGCGCCGCCGGTCACGGTGCCGAGCAGGCCATCCACCGCGGCGGTGACGGGGGTGAGGAGACTGCCCGCGCCCGGCGCGCCCGCTCCCCCCAGGTCGCCGACGATGCCGGTGACGCCGCCGAGCAGTCCGCCGGCCGCACCGGCCACCGCGCCGACATCGCCGAGGATCGGGGACAATGCGCTGAGCCCCTGGCCGCCCAGCAGGGCACCGGGCAGGGCCGCGGCGTCGGTCAGCAGGTTTCCGCCCTCGCCCAGATGGCCGAGTCCGAGGGTCTCGCCCAGATTGGTCAGGCCGTGGACAGCGCCGTTCAGCAGCGGGACCTCGTGCCCGAGATTCTCGAGGGTCATGTGGACGTCGAGGACGGCGGTGTTCGCGAGGTTCGCGACCGGGGCGAGAAGGCCGCCCGACGCGAGCAGCCCGCCGGCCGTCGCGGCCCCGGTGACGGAGGTGATCAGCGTGTCGGTCGCTCCGAGGACGGAACCGAGATCCGCGAGGACCGGCGTGGCCGAGCTGAGGCCGCCGCCATTGAGGAGCGATCCCGGCACGGCGAGCGTGTCGGTCAGGAGATTGCCCGCCTCGCCGATGCGACCGAGGCCGACCGTCTCGCCGAGGCCGGTGAGGGCGTGGATCGGGGCGTTGAGCACCGGGACCTGATGGCCGACATCCTCCAGCGTCGTGTGCAGGTCGAGGACGGCTTGGTTGAGAATCCCCACCGCCGGCGCGAGCGTGCCGCCGGAGCCGACAAGGCCGTTGCCGGCCACGAGCGGGGCCGTGACAGTATTCAGCAAGGTTCCGGCAGCCTCGGCGACCTGCCCGGCATCGTTCAACACCGGGACGACGCTGCCGGCATCGGTCGGGTTGGCGACCGCGCCGGTCAGGTCCGTGATCAGGTTGCCGGCCTCGCCGATATGACCGAGCCCGACCGTCTCGCCGAGATTGGTCAGACCGTGGAGCGGGCCGTTCAGCGCCGCGACCTGATGACCCGCGTTCTCGAGCTGCGCATGGGTGTCGAGGACGATCTGGTTCGCGGTATCGGCCAGCGCGCCGGGAAGCAGTGATCCGCCCTCGTCCGCCGCACCGACGTCGACGGCACTCTCGATGAGCGAGGTAATCGGACCGAGACTCGTCAATTGGCCGGTCGACAGTGCGGTGGAGGACAGTAGCGCGCTGGACCCGACCAGCCACTCAAGCGAGCGTGACGACGGGTTGAGCGCGGCGAGAGGGGACGACGACATGGGCACCTCCGGTTTTGATGCGTAACCGGCAGTACAATTATGGGTTGCAGACCCGAGCGTCGGTAAAGAATACCGAGCCGGCGCCCTGCCGTTGCTGCGTGCGGCCGGTCACGACACCGCCGAGGGAGGAGGTCCAACCGCGTCGCGCTTCGGTCGCAGACAGCAATATGCGTCGCCGAAATGACGTGCTCGACTATCATTTGTATTAGTGTTGCGTATATAAAATCAGCCAGAATGGCAATGTTCGTTGTAATCCTAAAATATCGGAGGATGAAGGGAATATAATTTCAAATATTCGCTGTCGATCGGCTCCTCCGTATCGATCTGCTCGGATCGACGGCGGCATCCCGCGCGTCGTGCCATCGACCAGACGGTGCCCGGCAATCATCGTCGGAACCCAGGCGCCCTGTTTTCCGATGCAGCTTATGATTGTATCGTGCGGCGCGGCCACTTCAGTGCGTGGCACGAATGGGCAGGTGATCCGTGGCCATTGATCCGAGGAATCTCGCCCAGACGGCGACACTCACCTACAGCCAGGACTTCGACACGCTGCCGCTCTGGGACGGCACTTCGGGTCTCGACACGTCCGGCGGCCCGCAGTGGAGCATCCACGTCACGTCGACCGGGACGCGGCCCTTCAATCAGGAGCAGCAATGGTATGTCCGCGCCGATCAACCCGACGGCAGCGCGCTCCCGAACCCGTTCCGCGTCCACGACGGCATCCTCACCATCACAGCCGCGCCGTCGGATCCGTCTCTGATCCAGGACCTGGGGGATCAGCCCTACACGTCGGGAATGGTCAATACCTTCCACAGTTTCAGCCAGACCTACGGCTATTTCGAGATGCGGGCCGAACTGCCCGCCGGTCAGGGCTTCTGGCCGGCGTTCTGGCTGCTACCGGCGGACGGTTCCTGGCCGCCCGAGATCGACGTGATGGAGATGCTCGGGCACGCTCCCCGGCACGCTCTACACCACGGTGCACAGCCTGGCGCCCGGCCAGACACCCGGCAACCACACGATGAGCCAGGGGATCTCCGCAGTCGCCGACATGAGCGGCGGCTACCACACCTACGGCGTTGACTGGCAACCGGACACGCTGACCTTCTACTTCGACGGACAGGAGATCTATCGTACGCCGACGCCGGCCGGTCTGGACAAGCCCATGTACATGATCGCGAATCTCGCCGTCGGCGGCTCTTGGCCGGGCGACGCCGACGCGTCGACGCCATTTCCCGCGCAGATGAATATTGACTACATGCGGGCTTATCAGGCCAGTCCGGGCGCCGCGGCGCTTGAGCCGGTTTTTCACTTCTACGACGCCGCCTCAGGACGGCATTTCTACACGGCAAGCGCTGGAGAACGCGCGCAGCTTGAGAGCACCCCGTCGGGCTACGCCTATCAGGGCGTCGGCTGGGCCGCGCCAGTGTCATCGTCTGCCACGGCTGACGTCTTTCGATTCACCAACCCGACGACCGGCGACCACTTCTACACGACCAGCACCGCGGAGCGTGACGGGCTTCTCTCGGACGGTTCCGGCTACAACTATGACGGTGTTGCGTTCGACGCCTACGCGAGTTCGACCGCCGCGGGATCGCATGCGTTGACCGTCGAGCGGTTCGTCAACACCGAGAGCGGACGGCACTACTACGCTTCCAGCGCCGATGAGATCAGCTACATCGAGCAAGGTCACGCCGGAAGCGGCTGGATTGATGAGGGTCATGCCTTCACGTTGCATGCTCCGACTGCGAACATGTTCGGCATGTAATAGTCCTTCCGGAAGACCGGCTCCGGGGCAGCCAGTCCCACTTCTCGTCGCGACCGGGCCGCTTCAGCCGACATCCACGGCAGGCTCACCGCCCGTCGGCATGGGCGGTTCGGTCCCTCGACTGCTCCACCAGGGTCGCGTTCTCGGCGCCTGTCCGCCCACCCTGAGGCTCGCAGGCCGCGGTGCGGCGACAGGGCCGCGATCAGAAGCTGTACCCGACGCGCAACCGCATCTGATGGCGGTCGAAGCTCGACAGGTCGAGCGGGCCGGGCTCGCCCGTCGCCTGCCCGGCGACCTGGAAGCTCCAGGTGAACGAGGCCCAGGCCTGGGGTGACAGGGTCATGTAGGCGGTCGGTCCGAGATACACGGCCTCGCCCGCGAACCGGTCGAGCGCCAAGCCGTCGTAGGTCCGGGCATAGCGTGCCTCGCCGCCGAGGAAGAGGCCGGGCCGGACGCAGTAGGCCAGCGCCCCCGCCACCTCGATCCCCGATCCGCGCACGCGCGCGTCCATCACGGTCAGCCGCGTCGTCGAGAGCGCGAAGCCGACATTGACGGCGGCGATCAGCTTGCCGGGGATGATCTCGCGATCCGCCAGCAGGCCGATCTCGGTGGCGAAGCTGCGCGCCGGCACGCCCGTCCCGCTGTCGACGGTTCCGTAGCCCGGCACGATGTTGAGGGTCAGGCCGAAGGGGGCCGTCCGGCGATCCATCAGGCGCACCCGGGTCTCGAGGAAGCCGCCGTTGAAGCCGCCCGTGGTCCGGGCCGGGGTGCCCGGCGCGCCGATGTCGTAGGCGTTGAAGGTGACGCCCGGGGCCAGGCGGAAATCGTTGGTCAGCGGCACCTTCAGGGCCAGGGAACTGTCCACGGTCAGGAAGCGGGCGACGCGCCGGCCGAGTCGCCCGCTCGTCTCCCATTCCAGCTCCGCCTCCCCGGGAACGCCGAGGTCGCTCCCCTCGGTGAAGCCGAACAGATGCTCGCTGTCGAGGTCGCCCGGCGTCAGGTTCTCGGCGGCTGTGGGCAGGGACTGGGCCAGTGCCGGCCCGAGCGCTGCGGCCACCCAGAGCCCCGCGGCCAACCCGAGCGCCGCGGCGAGGCCGCACAGGACCGATCCTAGAGCCGAGAGGCGACGCGGAGCGCCGGTGTGCGTCATAGCCCTGACCCATCATTATAGCTAATGCTATATCTAATAGGGTGGGCGATGTAAGGCCGTCAACGGTCGAGCATGCCGGACGCGTGGTCTCCGGAGGTCCGGTCGCGGATCCGGCGCCGCGCGTCGGAGGGAACGGCGTCGCGCGGTGACGGCGGCGCGGGGCGGAACCGCGCCGCGTCCGCGCTCCGGCTCACGCCGGTCCGGTCTCGGGGGTTGTCCCGGCCGGGGGCGGGGACGCGACAGGCCCGGGCTGCCCCCGGCGCGCGCGGCGCTCCTCGATCCGCTGCAGGATCACGTAGAAGGACGGCACGAACAGCACCGCCAGGCAGGTCGAGGCGAGCATGCCGCTGAACACCGTGATGCCGATCGACTTGCGCGCCGCGGCCCCGGCCCCGGAGGCGGTGACGAGCGGCAGCACGCCGAGGATGAAGGCGAACGAGGTCATCAGGATCGGGCGGAAGCGCAGCCGCGCCGCCTCCACGGCGGCGGCCGCGATGTCGAGTCCGGCCTGCCGCTTCTCGCGGGCGACCTCGACGATCAGGATGGCGTTCTTGCTCGCCAGCGCGATCAGCAGGATCAGGCCGATCTGCGTGTAGAGGTTGTTGGCGACGCCGAGCAGCAGCAGCGCCCCGACCGTGCCCAGCAGCGCCAGCGGCACGCCGAGCAGGACCGCCAGCGGCAGGATCCAGCTCTCGTACTGGCCGGCCAGGACCAGGTAGACGAGGAGGATGGCCAGCGCGAACACGAGGTAGATCTGCGCGCCGACCGCCTTCTCCTGGTACGACATCGCCGTCCAGTCGTAGCCCGTGCCCGGCGGCAGCACCTTGGCGGCGATCTGCTGCATCAGGTCCAGCGCCTGCCCGGAGCTGAAGCCCGGCGCCGCCCCGCCCACGATCGTCGCCGTCGGGTAGAGGTTGTACAGGCTGATCAGGGACGGGCCCTGCACGGACTTGATCTCCACGACGGTGCCGAGCGGCACCATCACGCCGTTGCCGGCGCGCACCTTCAGGTTCTCGACGTCCTCGGGGCGGAGCCGGTAATCGGGCGCGGCCTGCACGTAGACCTGGAAGGTCCGGCCGAACTTGTTGAACTGCGTGACGTAGGACGACCCGACGTAGCTCGAGAGGGTCGAGAAGACCTGCCCGACCGTCACGCCGAGGGCCTCAGCCTTGACCCGGTCCACCGCGATCGCGATCTGCGGCACGCCGGCCCGGAACGAGGTGTTGAGCTTCCGCAGCCCGGATTGCGAGTTCCCGTCGGCGACGACCGTCCGGGCGAGGCTCTCCAGCAGGGGGTAGTCGAAGTCGCCGTTGCGCAGCTCGATCTGCATGGTGAAGCCGCTGGCGTTGCCGATGCCCTGGATCGGCGGCGGGATCAGCACGAAGGTCTCGGCGTCCTCGACGCCCGCCAGCATCGTGTTGAAGCGCTCGTAGAGGCTGCGCAGATCCTGGCCCCTCTCCTTGGCCCGGACATCCCAGTTCTTGAGAACCACGTAGGCGACGCCGGCATTGGGCAGGCTGGCGCTCGAATCGAGGACCGAGATCCCGCTGATCGAGAGCACGTTGTCGACGCCCGGCGTCGCCTTCGCCTGGACGCTGATCCGCTGCATCACCGCGTCGGTGCGCTCCTTCGAGGCCCCGTCCGGCAGCTGTGCGCCGATCAGGACGTAGCCCTGGTCCTCGGTGGGCAGGAAGGCGGTCGGCAGGCGGGTCAGCCCCCATCCGGCGAGCCCGATCAGCAGGAGCGCCACGGCGACCATGAGGCGGCTGCGCCGGACCATGGTGGCGATCAGCCGGGCGTACCAGCCCTCGAGGACCCCGTAGACGCGGTTGAAGCCGCGGTAGAACACGTTCCGCTTCTCCGGCGGCACCGGCTTGCGCAGCCACAGGGCGCACTGGGTCGGCTTCAGGGTGGCGGCATTGATCGCGCTGATCAGCGCAGTGGCGGCGATCACCAGGGCGAACTGCTTGTAGAGCTGCCCGGTCAGGCCGGGCAGGAACGCGGCCGGCACGAACACCGACATGAGCACCAGGGTGATGCCGATGATCGGGCCGAACAGCTCCTCCATCGCCTTCTCGGCCGCCGCCCGGGGCGAGAGGCCCTCGTCGATGTGGTGGGAGACCCCCTCGACGATCACGATGGCGTCGTCCACCACGATGCCGATGGCCAGCACGATCGCGAACAGCGTCGAGAGGTTCACGCTGAAGCCCATCGCCGCCATGGCGGCGAAGGCGCCGATGATCGTCACCGGCACCGTCGTCGCCGGCACCAGCATGGCGCGCCAGTCCTGGACGAAGACCAGGATGACGATCAGGACCAGGACGGCCGCCTCGAACAGCGTCATGTAGACCTCGTGGATCGAGGCCTGCACGAACTCCGTCGTGTCGAACGGGATGGCGTAGACGAGGCCCGACGGGAAGGTCTTCGCGAGCTCGGCCATCCGAGTGCGGACCGCGTTCGCCACCGTCAACGCGTTCGCCTCGGGCAGCTGGTAGATGCCGATGCCGGCGGCGGGCTGCCCGTTCAGCGTGAACGACTGGCTGTAGGTCTGCGCGCCGAGCTCGACGCGGCCGACGTCGCGCAAGCGGGTGATGCGGCCGCCGTCCTGCGCGTCCGCCTTGACGACGATGTTCTCGAAGTCCGGGGCGCTGTTGAGCCGCCCGTTGACGTTGAGCGTGTACTGGAAGTCCTGGCCGGCCGGGACCGGCGGCATCCCCACGGCGCCCGCGGTGACCTCCTGGCTCTGCTGCTGCACGATGTTGATGATGGCGTCGGGGGTGAGGCCCCGGGCCTGCACCAGGTCGGGATCCAGCCAGATCCGCATCGCGTACTGGCCGGCGCCGAAGACCGTGACGTTGCCGACGCCGGGCAGCCGGGCCAGCTCGTTCTGCACGTTGATGACGCCGTAATTCGACAGGAACAGGCTGTCGAACTTCCCGTCGCTGGCCGACAGTGTGACGAATTGCAGGACCGCGGTGGATTTCTTCTGGGTCGTGACGCCCTGGACCTGGACCGCCTGCGGCAGCGACGACATCGCGATCGCGACCCGGTTCTGCACCAGCACCTGGGCCTGATCGCCGTCCGTCCCGATCGCGAAGGTGACCGTGAGGGTGTAGGTGCCGTCGCTCGCGCTGGTCGACTGCATGTAGAGCATGCCCTCGACGCCGTTGACCTGCTGCTCGATCGGGAGCGCCACCGTGTCGACCACCGTGCGGGCGCTCGCACCCGGGTAGCGGGTGGTGACCTGGACCGTCGGCGGCACGACGTTGGGATACTGCGACACCGGCAGGTTGAAGAGCGACACCGCGCCGATCAGCACCATGACCAGGGCCAGCACGTTGGCCAGGACCGGCCGCTCGATGAAGAAGCGCGAGATCATGCCGTTGGCCCTCGGTGCCGGCGTCTCAGGGGCGGCCCGCCGCCAGGGCGGGACGCGGGGTGGCGGAGATCACTGTCCGATCGTCGGGCGTGTCGGCCTCGTCGGCAGCGCCGGGACTTCCGGACGACGGCTCACCGCGGGAGTGGCGCCGGGTCGGGCAAGGCTTCGGCCACCGCCACCTTCTGGGGCGCGACCTTCGCCCCTGGGATTGCCCGCTGGATGCCGTCCGTGACGACCCAGTCGCCGGGTGCGAGCCCGGTCTCGATCACCCGGTAGCGCCCGTCCCGGGGCCCGAGCGTCACCACCCGCTGCGAGACCGTGTCGTCGGCGCCGACCGTGAGCACGTAGCTGCCCTGCTGGTTCGTCCCGATGGCGTCGTCGCGCACCAGCAGGGCCTTGTCCTGGCGCCCGACCGGGACCCGGACCCGAACGAACAGGCCCGGGAGGAGCGCGTGGTCGCCGTTCTCGATGAGCGCCCGCGCCATCAGCGTGCCGGTGGACGGGTCGACCTGCGGCGCGAGGTAGTCGAGCTTGCCGGCATGCGGATAGCCGGTCTCGGTCTGCAGGCCGATCTCCACGGGGATCCTGGATAGGTCGCCCAGCGTCCGATGCGTCGCGAGCAGGTGCTCCTTGACCAGCAGCACCTGCTGCTCGCTGATGTTGAAGTAGACGTAGAGCGGATCGATGCGCACGAGCTGCGCCAGCTTGGTCGGTCCGCTGATGCCGACGAGCGCCCCGACATCCGCGAGGTGGTTGGTGACCACGCCGTCGAACGGTGCGGAGACCTGCGTGTAGCCGAGATTGATGGCGGCGATGTCGAGGTTGGCCTGCGCCTCCATGACGGCGGCGCTGGCTTGGTCCTGCTTGGTCTTCGCGTCCTCGACGCGCGCCTGCGAGGCGAATTCCTGCCGGCCCAGCGTGGACTGGCGCTGATACTCGGACTGGGCATTCGCCAGGGCGGCCTGCTGCGCCGCCAGGGCGCCCTGCGCCTGCTTGAGCTGCGCCTCGTAGGTGTTGCGTTGGATCGAGAAGAGCGGCGTGCCCTTCTTCACGACGGCGCCGTCCTTGTAGGTGATCGCCTCTAGGAAGCCCTGGACCCGTGCCTCGAGCTCGACGGCCGCGAACGCCTTGGTGTTGCCGGTGAGTTCGAAGTAGCGCGTGACCGTGCGCACGAGCGGTTGCGCGACCGAGACGCTGGGCGGCGGCGGCGGGACGTACTGGTTCGCATCGCGGCAACCGGCGGCGAGTCCCGCGATGGCCGCCAGGGCGAGGAGACGGAGGGATCCGGGAAGCTGCAGCACGATCGGCACGGTCGACCCTCAACCTGAGAGCGTTACGGGACGGTCTTCGGTCTCGGTCCTGACGCGCACTACTGATCGTCCTCGGCCTTGGCTTCCCGGGCGAGGGTCAGGCACTCCAGCAGATCGACGTAGCTGGGCAGGCCGTCGAGCTGGGCCTCCGCCGCGCAGCGCGTCCGATCGACCGCCGGGAAGCTGGACCACTTCTTCGCCACCTCGGCACGGGCCGACCCCTCGTCCTGGAGGCAGAGCTTCTGCCGAACAGGATCGAGGGTCATCGCCGTCGTCGCCGCCCGACAGCTGCCGCGAACGTCGAAGACCGGCATCTTGTCCGAGACCGGCGTCGTCAACGCCAGCTCCAACAGCAAGGCGGGGACAGCAAACATCATGATCCGCACACCCGCGCGTCGCGTCGACCGGACGGTCCGGTCGATCCTTGTTCTGGCGGCCCCGCACGGTTGCCGTGCCCTGCAGCAATACAGGTTCGATACTCAAGACCGGCCCGATTCGGTCGCCTATCCTGTATCGATAGCATATGTCGCGGTTAAGTTGTTGCAACAAAAATCGTTATCAACCACGGCGCACTACCTAAAGCGGCGGCGTCCGGCAGAGCGGCCGTATGATTTCTGTGATGTCTGCCAAGTGAGTAAGATAGAATGAAAAATTGGAATGTTTGCTAAAATAATGAGAGCTTTCCAGCGTAATAGGTCGATTGAGCGAGTACGCAGGGCAACTGTACGATCGCTCGGGCCGCGGGCGCCGGCGCCAGCCTGGCGCTGTCCGTCGCGCCCGGCGCGGCCAGTGGCTCCGGCTCCGGGACAGGCCGAGGCGCTGACGGTGTCCGTCATGCCGGCCGGCGAGACCGTTTCGATCGGTGCGGCGGGCCCCGGCCGCGCCGCGGCCGGGGCCCCACCCGCCTACTTGTCGAGGGCGTTCTCGACGGCGTCCTTGGCCTTGCCGCGCTCCTGCTGGGCCTGGCCCCGGAGCTTCTGGTCGCGCCCCTCGGCTTTCAGCGCCTCGTCGTCCGTCAGGTTGCCGACGCCGCGCTTGGCGCCGCCGACCGTCTCGTTGGCGAGGCCCTTGAGCCGGTCGACCGCGCCCGCCGTCGTCGGCGTGTCGTCGGCCAGCGCCGGGCCTGCGAGGGCGAGACCGAGGAGGGCGCCACGAAGCGCCGTCTTGCGGGTGCTGCTCATCCGGTTCTCCCGAGAGGTTCGAGGGAGCGCGGTCTGACCGACCGTCCGCGCCGGCGCAATGACGCACACGTACCGGATCGCCGGACCGGCAACCGGTACGGCACCGGTCCGCCGGTTCGGGCGTGTCCCGTGACGCGGACGGCCCTGCGCGGCCGAGATCCCGGCGCGGGGCCGGTCAGGCGGCGGTCCGGAACGCCGCGCGCCCGTTGCGGAGGATCGAGATCAGCGCGCCGGCGAGGCCGGCCAGGATCACCCCGTCGATCGCCAGGAGGGTGATCGCCCGGTTCCACAGCCGGTCGAGGCCGAGATCGGTGGTGACGGATTCGGGATGCGCAGGGTCGGCCATCACCCCGATCGTCCAGTCGCCCGCGTGCAGGCCGGTGAACACGTAGTTCACCCGGCGGGTCACACTGCCCGCGGGCGTCCGCAGCGAGAGCGTCGCGTCGCAGATGTGGAACACGAGCTTGGTGCTGCACTTGCCGTCGCTCACGCGGGCGTTCGGGACGGGCCGGGCGGCCTCGCGGACCTGCCAGTCCGAGATCAGCACGGGCGCCGTGTAGACGGCGCTGGCTGCCAGGAGGCCGCCGAACAGCACGAAGCCGAACAGCACGCCCAGGATGACGGTCCAGCTCGCGCGGTCGGGCGGCAGGCGCAGGGTCTCGGCGGTCTCGGGCTTCGCGGGCGATCCCATATGATCCTCAAGCAGTCTGAGCTTCGGGAGAGGGGGTGTGGGCGGCGACGGTCGCGCGCGCGGCGCGCTCGGCCAGGGCGCGGCGGGCTTGGTGCGCGGCCTGGTAGCGGGCGATCAGGTCGGCGAAATCCTGCGGCTTCATCCGGCGCGGCAGTCCGACCGTGAGGGTCACGATGCGGCGCTTCGCGTCGAGCTTCACGGGGTGCCGCCCCGGGGCCCGCTCCGGCCAGTCCGCGCCCGGCGGCAGCAGCAGGCGGGTGACGATGCCGCCGCGGCTCAGCGACATGTCGAGATCGGCGACGGCCTCCCAGGGGATCACCCTGTCGAGACCGGGCGCCGTCAGCCCCGCGGGGCTCAGGATCAGGGCGATCGGCTCGCCCCGTGACAGGACGAAGGCGCCCGCCGCGCCGAAGGCGGCCGCGAGGGCCAGCGCCACGGCCGACACGATCCGGGCCTCGTAGGGCGACAGCCCCGGGACGCGGAGCAGGGCGAGCGCGAGCGCGGCGGCGGCGAAGAGGCCGGCGCTGGCGGCCAGCGCGAGGCCGCGGGCGCGGTGGCTGGCGCGCAGCACCCGTTCCTCGGTTCCGATCTCCGCGGCGGTCGCCTCCAGATGCGCGCGGGCGGCGGCCGCCCGCGCGCGGACCGCGCCGAGGAAGTCCCGCGTCGCGGCCCGGCACAGGCCGTCGGGGTCGGCGAAGTAGGCGGCGAGCTGGTCGCGGGCCCGGGCCGGCGGCGCGGTTCCGGCCGCGGCCAGCAGGTCCGCGTCGATCGCCAGCCCGAGGGCCGCGACGCGGTCGCGGGTCGGCGGGTGGGTGTCGGTCGGGTGGGCCTGCTCGTCCTCGAGGCGCGCCGCCGGATCCTCGAGGCCGCGCGCGATCGCGCCGTCGAACGCCGCCGCCACGAGGTCGGCGGCGGCCGTCTCCGGCGCGTCGGTCGCGGCGTCCAGGGTCTCGACGACGCGCGGGCGCGCGGCGCCGTAGCGCAGGAGCGCCCGGGCCGAGGCGTCGGGGGAGGTCACGGCGGCGCCGGCCGCGTCGGCCGCGAACTCGCGCACCCGGCTCCAGTGGCGCACGGCGAGGTGGAACTGCTCCATCACGAACAGGCCGAGGCGGATCGACGGCCCGAGCACGCCGAGCGCGCCGCGCTCGCGCTCGGCCATCGCGTCGAGGGAGCGCCCGACGCCCGCGTAGATCGGCAGGAAGCGCTGGCTGTAGGCGGTGTCGCCGCCGGCGTAGTGGGCGAGTTCGTGCCCGAGGATCGCCGCCGTCTCGTCGACGCGCAGCAGGGCGAGATAGGGCAGGGGCACGTAGAGGATCCGGCCGTCGAGCCGCGCGCCGCCGGGCTCGAGCACGGCCGGGCCGGCGCTGACGAAGAAGCCCTCGGTGAGGCCGACGACCAGGGCCTCGGGCTTCAGCGCGCCCATCCGGTCGGCGAGCGCCTCGACGAGGCGCCAGAGACCCGGCGCCTCGGCCGGCGCGATCCGCCGCCCCAGGATCGGCAGCGGCTCGGGCGCGAAGGCGACGAGGGCCCGGCGCAGGCCGATCAGGGCGCCGCACGCGGCGAGGATCGTGGCGCCGACCGCGCCGGCCGCGATCGCCAGGAGCTTCACGCCGCCGCCGCTGAGGCCGCCGTCGACGAGCAGCCCGGCCTCGAACAGGACCACCGCCACGAGGCCGGCGGTCGCCGCCACGATCTGGGCGGCGAGGGCGGGCGGAAGCAGCCGCCGCACCAGCGAGAAGCCGCGGACCAGGGCGTCGCGCGACCCGCGTCCCAGCTGCCCGAGCAGGCCGCCGACGAGCAGAACGAGCACGGAGAGCGCCGCCGCGATTCCGCCGCCCGCGACCGCGACCGCCGGCAGCCTGCGCCGCCAGTCCATCACGGCGGCGAGGGTCCCCGCGTGGTCGCGGATCTCGCGGGCCTTCACCGCGGCGTAGGGGCCGCCGTAGAGGCGGCCGTCGTGCCGGAACTGCAGGCTGAAATCGGGGCGCCCGTCCCGCGGAGACCGCGCCTCCAGATCCGCCACGACCGCGCCGAGGCGGTCGCGCTCGGCCGCGAAGGCCCGCCAGTCGTCGAGGCCGCGCTGGCCCTGCCAGAGCCCGATCAGCAGGATCGCGAGCGGCAGCAGCACGGTCGCTGCCAGGAGCCCGGCGAGGGCGCGCGGTCGCGAGCGGTCGCGCGGGGGCGCTGCTTCGGCGATGGTCGGCTCCTGATGGCGAGACGCCGGCGCGGCAGGGCGGGCGCGGCAGGATTGCGGTCGGGTCGGCGTCCCGGTATCGAGCCGGCGCAGCGAACAGTCCCGGTCCAGGAGGCTATAGATGCGGTCGAGCTACAGCTTCCGAGCGACAAAGATTGGGCGCAACCGGATCGATAACCGATTCGACGGCCGGTTTTCTAACCGGCCGAACGGCCACGTCAACCGAATGCTGCGGTCCGGCCTCCGAGGGCTCCGGGCGCGGCGCGCCTTGCCCGGCCGGTGCGCCCGCCCCACTCTGGGCGCTTCCGCGCTCGCGCGCCCGGCGCGACCGGGCCCAGTGCGGATGCCAGCCTCGGAGGCGCCGCTCCGCGGGAAGACCGGAAGGGAGAGACCATGAATCTGCTGAAGCGGTTGTTCGGACGCGCCGATGCGGCACCGGCGGAGGCGGCGCCGGACGAACCGCTTCTCGTCAACGCCTACGCGACCGTGCGCGACCTGCCCGCGCTCCCCTTCGACCACGCGCTGAACGGCCGGCGGGACCTGTCCGACCCCGAATTGCAGCCGCATCTCGACGGGTTCATCGGCTACGTCATGGGACGGGGCGACGGGCAGATGACCGCCCTCCGCTACCATCTCTGGCGCCACTTGCAGCGCGTCCGCAACCACGTCAGCTTCGCGGTCGCCGCGTCCGACCTGCCCCGCTTGGAAGCCTGGGCGCTCGCGGCGAACGCCGTCCTCTTCCTGCCCGACGGATCCGTGCGGGCGCCCGACATGGCGCTCCTCCTGTCGGCCGCGGGCGAGACGGATCCGGCCGCGCATCTGCCCTACCCGCCCGACGCTGTCGCGCGCCGCGCCCGGACCCTGGAGCGCCTGGAGGATCTGGACCCGAAGCCGCCCGCCGGCATGCCCCCCGCGCTCGGCGAGGCGGAGCTCGCGCTGCGACCGCCGGCGGAGGTGCTCCGGCGGGCTCTGGCCCTGCTCTACATCGCGGCCTGGGGGCAGGCCTTCGGCGCCGGCACGACGCTGCGCGAGCCGGGGCAGAGGACGCTGAATCCCACCGGCTTCGCGGCCCTGTCGCCGGCCGAGCGCGCCCAGATCGAGGCGGCGGACCCGAAGGACGCCGCGGCGGCGTCCTGGCGCTACGAGGCCGCGAACACCCTGCTGTGGGCGCTCGGCGTGCGCGCGGCCCGGATCGCCGACAGCGACGCCACGGTCGACGTCGACGCGCTCTGGCGGGCGGTCGCGCCGCTCGCCCGGGACGCGGGCGCGGCCGACGCCGCGCGGCTGCGGCCGCCCGGCGAGATCCTGGAGGCGCTGGACCGCGCGTGGCGGGCGCACTGGGTCGTCCGGCAGGCGCGGCAGAAGGGGACAGCCCCCGCGGGGCTCAACGGCGACGTCGTGGCGGAGCGCCACGTCGCGCTGAACTGGCTGACCGGATTCCAGAACGACCGCGACACGCCCTGGGACGCGACCGACACGCCGACGTGACCGCGCCGCGGCTCAGCGGAGACCGTCGAAATAGTCGAAGAACACGCGGTCCGGATCGTGCTCGTCGCGCAGCGCGCACAGCCTCTGCCACTTCTCGGGCGTGAACGCCTGGGCGACGATCTCGGGCTGCTCGACCGTGTTGGTCTCGCCGATGTAGTAGCCGATGTTGAGCGGCTTCAGCGCGGCGATCACCGCCCGATGCCAGGCGGCGTTGGCCTGATCGTCGTCCGCCTCGTGCCACATGGTCCAGGGGCCGCCATAGACCTTCGAGGTCATGGAGCGGGCCATGTTCCGCTGCGGCCCCGGGACGTCGGGTCCGCAGAAGATCGTCGACAGGAACACCGAGGTCGCCGAAGGCGCCCGCTGCCACAGGGGCAGGATGGCCGCCATCACCGCGCCGGGGCTGTGATTGGAGAAGGTGGCCTCGACCCGGGATCGCACGCCCTCCGGGAAGAGCGCGCCGGACGCGTCGAACAGCTGCTCGAAGTCGAGGGGTGTCACCCGCGCGCTCGACAGGGGCGCGACCGGTGCGTCATCGAGCGGCGCCAGCGCGCGCCGGGCCGCCTCCGGGGTGTCCTCGAAGGCGGTGGCGGTGACCATGCAGACCCAGCCGTTCCGGTCCGCCGCCGCCTCGGCCAGCGCGGGCGGCGCCTTCACGAGGAACTGGGTCAGCTCGACGCTCGGCGCGATCGTGGGCGCCGCCTCGCCGAGCCACGTGCCGACGGCCGGCGCATCCTCGAGGCGATAGAAATACTCGCTCCCGTGAATGGCTTTCGGCAGCGCGTGGAGCTTGAGGAAATACTTCGTGACGATCCCGAAGAAGCCCGGGCCGGCGCCGCGCGCGGCCCAGAAGAAGTCCGGGTTCTCGGTCTCGCTGGCCCGGATCCGCTCGCCCTGGGCGGTGACGAGCTCGATCGCCTCGAGGCTCTCGGTGCCGTAGCCCCAGACCGTGGGGTTCCAGGCCATGCCGCCGCCGAGGAAGTAGCCGCTCGCCTTGACCTGGGGGCAGTGGCCGGTCGGGAAGGCGAGTCCGTGGGCGTTGAGCGCCTTCTGGATGTCGCGGTTGCTGACGATCGGCTGGATGACGGCCCGGCGCTGCGCGACATCGATCGCCAGGATCCTGTCGAGGCTCCCGAGGTCGATCAGGATCCCGCCGTTGCGCAGGGTCGGCTGGCACCAGTTGTGGCCTCCGCCGCGGACGACGACCTTGAGGCCGTGCGCGCGGGCGAACTTTACGGTGGCGACGATGTCGTCCTCGTCGGCGGCCCTGACGATTATCTGCGGCGCCCGGTCGGGGATCAGCCTGTTCCACAGGTTCCCGTGAAGCGCCTCCCGGAACTGCGGGTCGCCCGCGTCGATGACCGGGCCCTTGCAGGCCGTCCTCAAGGTCTCAGCATTCATGACTGGGCACTGCGCGGGCGTGGAGGCCCGCTCGGGCGACGCGGCCTGAGCGGGCGGAGCAGGACGGCCGGTCTCGCGATCCGGCCCTCAGTAGGGGACGCGGTCCGCCTTCTGGGCGTACTTCTTCCAGACCTCGACGGCCTCCTCGCGCATGATCTGCTGGGTCGGGATGGAGCGCTCGCCGACATCCTTCTTGAGCTCGGCGTAGATCATGCTGTCGTCGAAGCCGCCGTATTCCAGCGCGTCCTCGACCTGCGCCGCGTAGTAGACGTTCTTGACGCCGGCCCAGTAGGCGGCCGCCATGCACATCGGGCAGGGTTCGGCGCTGGTGTAGAGCGTCGCGTTCCGGAGCTTGAAGCTGCCCTGCGCCTTGCAGGCCTTCCGGATCGCCTCGATCTCGCCGTGCCAGGTCGGGTCGTTCTCGGCGACGACGCGGTTGGCGCCCTCGGCGATGATCTCGCCGTCCTGGACGATCACGCAGCCGAACACGCCGCCGGCACTGTCGACCAGCGACGTCTTCTCCGACAGGGCGATCGCCCGGGCCATGAACTTTTCGTGGTTGTCAGACATTGGAACCTCTGTCGTCGCGAAACGGGTCGGTTGGTCGGGACTATGAACCGCGGAGATTTCTTAATCGAGGGGCGGTCCGGATTGTTGTGTCGGACCGCACTAGACTTCGCGCGGCGTGCTTAACAACTCCGGGTCGGCCGACCGGCATTGGCTTCGGGTTGAGCGATGTCGCCGCGCGGTCCGGCTGAGCGGTGCGGGGTGTCACGGAGCGCGACCGCCGTCGAGCCGCGCGGGCAGGATCGGCGACGGGGCCGCGCGCGGATCGGGACGTTCCGCTGAAACCGTGCCTCCTGCGAACGCATGGTCGTCAGCCAGTAACGAGCGGCTACCCGCGGCTTGGCGACAGAATAGACAGGGGCGGAAGTGCCGCGTCAACGCCGGCCCGCGATCGTCGGCAGTCGAATTGTAAATATAGGGAAATGCAATAAAACGACCGTGAAGAGATGATCGATCAGGCTCTCCGGCCCGATACGAGCAGCACATATGGCGCGTCGCGGTCACGGCGGCGGCTCCTGATCGGGACGGCGGCGCCCCGCCTGAGACGGACGGACAAGAAATAATCCGTCCCGTCATGGCAGGGCACCCCGACCCTGCGCCCCGACCCTGCGCCACACCCTCCGCCGCGCCCGGCGACGATCGTCTCCGCCCCGTTTTTTCATTGTCGCTCCGTCCCAGCTCGGCGGGGCTCGGGCGGAGCGGGCGCCGAAAAAGTCCGGCATTCCGGGCCGCGCGCGCGGAAGATAAATATCGTGCAAGCGTTTCCGCTTAAAAGACGATCGCCGTAGAGAACGTGCTGTATTTACAATTAAAATATTCGACCTCTGCGTCGAGGTCTTGACTCCGGTCGAAGATTGCCCGCTGATACAGGCATGCAGAGCAGTGCTGCCAATGGAGTGGCGGGCGCTCGATGCAAGATCAATTTTCGGTTGTTTATCCTCGTGTTCCGCGGCGCGGCAGATCCCTGCGGGTCCGCCGCCGCCTCGGTGCCGCGGTCCATGGACCGGCCGTCCGGGTCGCCGGAGGTGGCGCCTCTCGGCACCGCCCCGGACCCGCCGGGCGGTGACCGGGCGCGGCGCCGGGGGCCGCGCGAAGCCAACGCGCGAGTGCAGGCAGCCGTGCAACGGAAGCGCGTCGGTTCATGAGCGGTGCCACATCGTCCGTCAGCATCGTGACGCAGACGACCATCCGGCCGGAGAGCGCGGACGCCTTCGCCCGCTGGCAGGTCGACACCAGCGCCGTCGTCGCGGCCTTCCCGGGCTTCATCGAGCAGCAGCTGATCCCGCCGCGCCCGCCGCTGCAGGTGGACTGGGTGATCGTGCAGCGGTTCCACAGCCTGGAGCAGGCCAAGACCTGGATGGCCTCCCCCGAGCGGCAGGCCCGCATCCAGGGCGCCACGCCGATGCTCGTCGGCCGCGACGACGTCCACATCGTCAAGGACGACGCCGGCGCGGCCCGGACCTCGCCGGTCAGCGCGGTGATCAGCACCCGCGTGAAGCCCGGCATGGAGGCCGCCTACCTCCGGTGGGAGCAGAAGATCGCGGCCGCGCAGTCGCGGGCGCCCGGCATGCAGGGCTACCGGTTCGAGCCGGCCGTGCCGGGGGTGCAGGAGGACTACGTCGCGATCCTGCGCTTCGACAGCGAGGCGAACCTGCGCACCTGGATGGACTCGCCCGAGCGGCGGGCCCTGGTCGCCGAGGCGGCGCCGATGACCGCGGAATTCCACACGCGGACGGTGCAGAGCGGCTTCGAGCAGTGGTTCCGCAACGTCGCGCCGCCCGGAGAGGGCGCGCCCGCGGCGTGGAAGATGAACATGATCGTCGTGCTGACCCTCTACCCGACCGTGTTCCTGTGGGGCGTCCTGGTCGGCACGCCGATCCTGGCCGGCATGCTGAAGGTGGATTTCCCGGTCGCCCTGTTCATCGGCAACGTGTTCAGCGTGCTGCTCACCTCGCTGATGGTGCCCTGGACGGCCAAGCGGCTGGGCTGGTGGCTGACGCCGGATCCGGCGCGGCGGACCCGGGTCAACCTGCAGGGCGCCGCGCTGCTGATCGCCGCCTACGGGCTCATGATCCTCGTGTTCTGGAAGCTGTTTTGACCGGCGGCGCGCCCGGGCGGTCGCGGCCCGCGCGGCGCCGTCGCGGGCAGGGGCCGGGCGCGGGGACAGGGCGCGCGATGCTCCGGTCGGTGTCCCGGGCGAGCCCGCGCCCGGCGGCCGGCCTGCTGATCCTGGCCTGCGGGGTCGGTCTGGCCGGGCCCGCCCGCGCCGAGCCTGCGCCCGCTCCGGCCACGGCCGCGGCCAGTTCCTCGGCCACGTCGGGGACGGGTGCGGCCGACGGGACGTCGGTCGCGGCCGCGGCCCGCGCGCGGCGCCAGGAGGCCGCCGTTGCCGTCGCGGCCGCCACCGTGATGGCGGCGCCGCCGCCGTCCTTCTTCAACTTCTCCGACACTGTGGTGAGCTACCGCTTCCAGGGACCCTCGGCGGAGCCCGGCCTCCGGGTCCAGCGTCCCGACGGCCAGTTCGTGGGGCGCGAGGTCCCCAAGACCGTCATCAACCTGTTCCACGCCAACGCGTGGGCCTACGGCACCAACCTGCTCTCCCTCGACATCCTCCGGTCCGGATCCCAGGATCCGGCCGGCAATCAGGTTGGCCGGTTCGAGGGCGTCGGCGCCACCGAGTTCTACCTGATCTACCGGGGCGTCCTGAGCCTCGACAAGGTCTTCGACACGCAGGCCCTGGCCATCCCCGGCTTCGTGAAGGATGTCGGCCTGTCGTTCGGGGCCGACGTCAACACCAAGGACACGACCTTCGATTCCGAGAAGCGCGCTGGGACCTTTGGGCTGAGCTTCGCCTTCGACGTGCCGGCCGGGTTCGTGAACCTGAAGGTCCAGGGCTACAAGGAGTTCTCCCGCAACGGCTTCGCCGGATACGGGCCGGTGCCGGGCTTCGACTACGCGCACTTCCGCAGCGTCGAGTTCAAGATGACGCCGGAATTCGAGATCACCTACACGATCCCGCTGCCGTTCACCGGGCTGCCGCTGTCGCTCGCCGGCTTCAACACGATCGTGCTGCCCAAGGGGCGCTACGGTCGATTCAACGAGAACGACACCCAGCTGGAATTCGTCTCCCAGACCAACCTCGTGCTCGATGTCGGGCAGCTCGTCGCCGGTACGCCCAACCGGGTCGAGGTCTTCGCCGGGTTCCAGTACTGGCACAACAAGTTCGGGGGCGACCCGCGGCGCACGCTCAACACCGAGGAGAAGGCGCTGATCGCCGGGGTGGCCTACCACCTGAAATGAGCCCGCCGGATCGGCGCGGTCGGGGACATGACGGGCCCGGTGTCGGGCCCGACGAAGGCGGCCTCAGGCGCGGACGAGCTTGCCCACGACGGCGAGCAGCTGCTCGGGCTTGAACGGCTTGGTGATCCAGCCGGTCGCCCCGGCCGCCTTCGCCTGCTGCTTGATCGCCTCGTCGGATTCCGTGCTCAGGAAGAGGATCGGCACGCCGGTGCAGCTCGGCAGCGTCCGCAGCTGCTTGATCATCTCCAGCCCGTTCATCACCGGCATGTTGAGATCGGTGATGACGAGGTTGACGCTCTCGCCCCTGGCCTTCGCGAGGCCTTCGGCGCCGTCGCCGGCCTCGATCACCGTGTGGCCGGCCGGGCCGAGCACCACCTTGATCATCTGCCGGATGCTGGGCGAATCGTCGACGGCGAGGACAGTGGCCATGACACGGATTCCGTTCTTGTGCCTGACGCGCGCCTAGAGGAGCGGCGCGCTGGGGTGTTCGATCGCGGCGCGCCGGAACGCGCTCTCGACCGCCGGGGGGACGTTGACCAGCGCGATCCCGGCGGCCCGACCCCGCGCCGTCCGGTCGGCCGCGAGCACGACCTGGACGAAGGTGACGTCCGCGCGCTCGACCGCCACGCAGTCGAGGGTGAGGCCCTCCCCGCCGGCGAGCGCCGCCGCCAGCGTGTCCTGCAGCGCCCGGACGGTCCGGATGGTGCAGTCGGGACCGAGCGTGAGGACGGGAGCCTCGGACATGCGGGTTCGTGACCTCGACGACGGACGTGCGGGGCGACGCGCCGCCGCGCCCGAGTCAACACCGCGGCGGGTAAATTCTTCCTGAAGGTTCGGCCGATCGCGGACGGCCGACGCGGCCGCAGACGCAGCACAGGACGGAGGTCTGTCCGGCCGCGGACAGTGTTGATTGGCTAATACTGTGATCTCTGCCGGCCGCAGCGGCCATCGGCCGGGCGATAACGCTTTCTTCAACGGCGATCCTTAGCCTCGGTCGGGTACCGACCGTGGGATTGTTCATGACCCGCGCGCGTCGGACGACGCCGAGAGACCCGCCCGCCGATGGCCTTCCAAGTCGCCCACGACATCCTCAGGCAGGTCCCGGACCGGTTCCGCCGGCCCGGGATGCGGCCCGAGGTGGGGTCCGAGGTGGGGCTCGATGACCGGCGCGGATCGGGCGCGGCGATCCCGGCCGCCCCGCTCCCGGAGGCGGCCGCGTCGTCCAGCGAGCCCGCGCCGCCGCCCGCCGCGATCGTGGCCGAGCCGGCGCCCGCCGCGCAGGCGGCCGACCTGCTCCAGGCCTGGCTCGGCCTCTCGGCGCAGCAGCGGACACTGCTCGACGCCCTCGTCGCCGAACTCGGGATCGTCTCCACCGACGTGGAGGCCAACGTCCACGGCCTGTCCAACCGCTTCCAGAGCATCGCCGCCACGACCTGCGAGCAGTCGGAGATCGTCCGGGGGCTCGTCGCCTCGGTGCAGACCGTCCGGATCGACGACCGGACCCTGCAGCTCGGCGACGTCGCCGCCGGCCTCGGCGAGACGCTCACCGCCCTGATCGAGCGGATCACCCTGATGTCGTCCCGCGGGTCGACCCTCGCGCAGGGTCTGGCCGGGGTGCTCGAGGGCCTGTCGTCGGTCGAGGGGAGCGTCGCGCAGATCGAGCGGATCAACCGCCAGACCAACCTCCTCGCCCTGAACGCCAAGATCGAGGCGGCCCGGGCCGGCGCCAGCGGCGCGGCCTTCGCGGTGGTCGCCGACGAGGTGCGCGGCCTCGCCACGACGATCAACGCCCTGTCGGACGTGATCAAGCAGCAGATCGGCACCATGGCGGCCGGCCTGCGCGGCAGCCATGCCCTGCTGGGCGACATCGCGGCGATCGACATGTCCGAGGAGAGCCGGACCGCCGAGACGCGCGTCCGCATGGTGATGCGGGCGCTGGTCGAGCAGAACGCGCAGGTCGCGGGCATCCTGCAGCAGACCGCCGAGACCACGCAGGCCATCACGCAGGACGTGTCGGCGGCGATCGTGGCGATGCAGTTCCAGGACCGGGCCAAGCAGCGCATCCAGAACGTCGAGGGCCTGCTGCGCTCGGCCGGCGCGGAACTCGGGCGGCTCGCCGACCACAGCGCGGACCGCGTCGCGGCGCCGGATGCCGCGGCCGATCCGGCCTGGATCGCGGCGGCGATCGCCGGCTGCACCCTGGGGGAGGTTCGCGCGCGCCTGACCGAGCGCCTGCTCGGGGGGGCTCCGGCGTCCGAGACGCCGGCCGCCGACGCCGCCGACGATCTGGACGGCATCGACCTGTTCTGAGCGCGCCCGCCGCGCCGGCGCGCGCCGAGGGCAGCCCGTTCGGGCCCGGTCGGCGGTCGCGCCGCGGCCGGGCCTTCCCGCGCCGGACCGGCCGCGTCCGGCCCCGTTCCCGGTTCCAGTCCCGTCGCGATCCGCGCGCCGCCCGCAGGGACCTGCCGCGGCCGGCATCCGCGCGGCTGCGCGCCGGTGGACGTCGATGTTCGTCCACGCCCGTCCGCGTCCGTCGACGTCCGACCGAGTCCATCGACGTTCGTCGACGCGCGTCGACGCGCCGTGATGGCCGGAGCCGTGCCGCACCGCGCGCCCGAGATCCTGTGATCCGCGTGTCACACGATCGCAGTATCCGATAATCAAGCTCTTCGAACCCGATGTGGATATACTTCCCGTTCAGGACTCAAATCTGTTCGTTAACCGAAAATTTCTGGTCCGATTATATACAACCCACGAAGTCAGGCGGTGTCTTCGCGTCGTGTCCCGTCACCGCGCGGTCGCCGCGCGCCGGGACAGTCTGTTCGACTGCCTGATCGCGAAGGACGCGGCCGGTCTCCGGTATCGGCGCGTCCGTTCGCGCTCAGGATCGGGCGGTTGGTTCTGTATCTGCGTTCTGTGTCCGGGGGTCCGTTCGTCCCATGACTGCTCTCGATCCCGCGGAGATCTTCCGCGCCGAGGCCGCCGAGCTGCTCGCCCGCCTGGAGACGACGCTGCTCGACCTCGGCGACCGGCCCGAGGACCGGGCCCTGATCGACACGGCCTTCCGGGCCCTGCACACCATCAAGGGCTCGGGCGCCATGTTCGGCTTCGAGCAGGTCGCCGCCTTCACCCACGATTTCGAGACCGCCTTCGACCGCGTCCGGCGCGGCGAGGTCCCGGTCGGCCGCGACCTCGTCAACGTCTCCCTCTCGGCCAAGGACTACATCCGCGGCCTCATCGAGGAGCCCGAGGCGAGCGCCCCGATCATCGGCGAGGCCATCCTGGCCGAACTCGAGCAGCTGCTCGGAGCCCCGTCCCGCCCGGCCGCCCCGTCCGCGCTCCTCCCGGAGCCGGCCGCCGAGCCCGCTGCGGCGGGGGAGGGCGGCTGGCAGATCGGCATCGCGTTCGCGCCCGAGATCCTCCGCAACGGGACCAATCCCCTGGCGCTCCTCGACGAGTTGCGCGACCTCGGCGCCTGCACGATCGTGCCGCGCCTCGACGCGCTGCCCGAGCTGCCGGCCCTCGACCCCGAGAGCCTCGCCATCGGCTGGGACGTCACGCTGCGGGCGGCCGTGCCCCGCGAGGCGATCGAGGACGTCTTCCTGTTCGTCCGGGACGAGATGACCCTGACGCTCGTCCCGGTCTCGGCCGCGCCACCGGACGCCGCGCCCGAGCCGGCCGAGGCCGCACCGTCGCCGTCGGGGCCGCCGTCCGGGCCGCCGTCCGGCGCGGTTCCGGCTGCCGATCTCGCCGCCCGCGCGTCCGGCGAGACCGGACCGGCCGGACCGGGGGCGGTCGAGCCCGCGGGCCGGGCCGCCGAGCGCGTCCCGGCCCGGCGGGCCGAGGAGCGGCCGGCCAGCAGCGTCCGGGTCGAGGCCGAGCGGCTCGACGAGCTGATGGACCGGGTCGGCGAGCTGGTCATCGCCCAGGCGCGGCTCAGCCAGCTCGCCGGCCTGCATGCCGATCCCGGCCTCAAGGCCATCGCCGAGGAGATCGAGCGCCTGTCCGCGCGGCTGCGCGACACCACGATGAGCATCCGCATGGTCGCCATCGGCGCCCTGTTCGGCCGCTTCCGCCGCCTCGTCCACGACCTCTCGCGCGATCTCGGCAAGCCGGTCGAGTTCGTCACCGCCGGCGAGGAGACCGAGCTCGACAAGACCGTGATCGAGCGCCTGGCCGACCCGCTCGTCCACCTGATCCGCAACGCGATCGACCACGGCATCGAGGCGCCCGAGCGCCGCGCGGCCGGCGGCAAGGCCGCCACCGGGCGGATCACGCTCACCGCCGAGCATGTCGGCGCGCAGGTGCTGGTGAGCGTGCGCGACGACGGCGCCGGGCTCGACGCGGCCCGCATCCGCGCCAAGGCCGAGGAGAAGGGCCTGTGCGCGCCGGGCGCGGTGCTCACCGACCAGCAGATCTACCAGTTCCTGTTCGCGCCGGGCTTCTCGACCGCGCAGGAGATCTCGGCCCTGTCGGGGCGCGGGGTCGGCATGGACGTCGTCAAGAAGACGATCGAGAGCCTGCGCGGCACGATCGACATCGCGACCGAGCCGGGCGGCGGCACCTGCGTGGCGCTGCGCCTGCCGCTGACGCTGGCGATCATCGAGGGTCTGCTGATCCGGGTGGGGGAGGGACGCTACGTCATCCCGCTGGCCGCGGTGGAGGAATGCGTCGAGCTGCCCGCCAGCGAGCGCGGCGGCCGCGGGCGGGACTTCCTCAACATCCGCGGCGCGCTGGTGCCGTTCCTGCGGCTGCGCAGCCTGTTCGGGGCCGCGGGCGAGCCGGACCTGCACCAGAAGGTGATCGTGGTGGCCGCCGGTGAGGCGCGGGTCGGCCTGGTGGCGGACCAGATCATCGGCAACCACCAGACCGTCATCAAGTCGCTGTCGAAGCTGCACGCGGACGTGGCGACCTTCTCCGGGGCGACGATCCTGGGTGACGGCACGGCCGCGCTGATCATCGATGTCGGCCGCCTCGTGAGCGGCGGGCGCGCCGAGGGCGTGCGCGAGTACCAGGAGGTGGCGTGATGAGCGGCGGCGTGGCGCGCGGAGTCGTCGAGCCCGGCCCGCAGGCGGCCGCCGACGGCGGCCAGCGGGACGGTCGGCAGGGCGGCCAGCAGGTGGTGATGTTCCGGATCGGCTCGGAGAGCTTCGCGCTGGAGGCCGGGATGGTGCGCGAGATCATCGATCCGATCCCGGCGACGCGGGTGGCGGGGGCGCGCCCGCATATCGATCGGATCGTGAACGTGCGCGGCAACGTCGTGCCTCTGGCCGACATCCGCGAGCGGTTCGGGATGCCGGCGGCGTCGGCGAGCCCGGACACGCGCTTCCTCGTCCTGGAGGTGCCGGTAGCGGGCGACCCCGTGGTCGTCGCGCTGGTGGCCGACAAGGTGTTCGCGGTCACGGAGGTCGATCCGGCGCAGTGCGAGGCGGTGCCGCCCGTCGGCACGACTTGGCGCCCGGAATACATCCGCTCGATCGTCAAGGCGGGGGACGAATTCATCATCGTCCCCGAGCTCGAGCAGATCCTCGACTGAAGTCTTTCCGAAGTATTTCCGAAGTCCCGTCAGAATCTCGTGTTTGCGTAGGGGTAAAGGGCGATGCGTTTCTCGATCAAGGCCAAGCTCGGGGTCGGCTTCGGCGCGATCCTCGTTCTCCTGGGGACGGCCAGCGGGGTCGGCTACCAGAGGCTCACGGCCGCCGACGCGACGATGAAGTACGTCCTGAGCCGCGCCGAGATCCAGAAGCAGGTCCTCGAGGGCAAGGCGCACGCCATCCGCAGCGCGTTCAACGTCCGCGGAGCCCTGATCAGCCCGGACGAGACGCAGATGACGGAGTTCGCCAAGCGCTCGGCGACCAACCACGGTGACGCCATGGCGTCGCTGGCCAAGGTGAAGCCCCTGCTCATGACCGACGAGGGCAAGCGGCTCTACGAGGACCTGTCGGCCAAGTACGAGAAGCAGAACGCGCTGGGGAACCGGGCTCTGGAGCTGACCCGCGACAATTCCAACGGGAAGACCTGGGCCGAGATCAATGCGGCGGGTCGCCCGGCGCTGGCCGCCCTGCGCACGGACCTCGACGCCCTGATCAACACGGCGACCGACGCCCAGAGCCCCGCCGGAGAGCGGCTCGCCCGGGTCGCCGCGGTGTTCAAGAGCCGGGTCGAGCGGGCCTGGGGGCAGCTGACCTCGGCCACCGGGACCACGAGCGTCGAGGCGCTCCAGCAGCGCGTGGCCCTCGCCAAGCAGTCGCGCGAGGAGATCAACCGGTCGGTGGACGAGCTCGCGGCGGCGTCCCAGGCGGCGGGAATCGCCGTGACGGCCGTCCGCGAGCGGTTCGGGACCTGGGCGTCCTCCTTCCAGCGGGCGCTCGCCCTCGTCGAGATCGGCAGCTCGGTGAAGGCGGCCGAGGTCGCCTCGGGCGAGTACGCGACGGTGAGCACGACGGCGATCAACGCGTTCGAGGCGCTGGCGGATCGGCAGAAGCGGTTCATGGACGACGCCGCGGCCCAGGCCAACGCGGAATCCGCCCAGGGTCAGACGATCCTGCTGAGCGTGGCGGCGGCCGCGCTCCTCATGGGCCTCGGCATCGCGACCTGGCTCGCGCTGTCGATCTCCCGCGGCCTCGGCCGTGCCGTCTCGCTGGCCGACGCGGTGTCGATGGGCGACCTGAGCCAGACCGCGACGGTCACGACCAACGACGAGCTCGGCGACCTCGTCGGCGCCATGGGCCGCATGACCGAGAACCTGAACGCGACCGCGGCGCTCGCCAACGCGATCGCCCAGGGCGACCTCACCGTGGAGGCCCGGCCGCTCTCCGACAAGGACACGATGGGCCTCGCCCTGCAGACCATGCTGTCGAAGCTGCGCACCGTCGTGGCCGAGGCGACCGCGGCGGCCGGCAACGTCTCGGCGGGGTCCCAGGAGCTCTCGGCCTCGGCCGAGCAGCTGTCGCAGGGTTCGACCGAGCAGGCCTCGTCGACCGAGGAAGCCTCGGCCTCCATGGAGGAGATGGCCGCCAACGTGAAGCAGAACGCCGAGAACGCCAGCCAGACCGAGACGATCGCCCGGCAATCGGCCCAGGACGCCGAGGCGAGCGGCATCGCCGTCGGCCGCGCCGTCGAGGCCATGCAGACCATCGCCCAGAAGATCACCATCGTGCAGGAGATCGCCCGCCAGACCGACCTGCTGGCGCTCAATGCCGCCGTGGAGGCGGCCCGGGCCGGTGAGCACGGTCGCGGGTTCGCGGTGGTCGCCAGCGAGGTGCGCAAGCTCGCCGAGCGCAGCCAGGCGGCCGCGGCCGAGATCGGCACGCTCTCGTCCGACACCGTCAAGGCCGCCCAGCAGGCCGGCGACATGCTCGGCAAGCTCGTGCCCGACATCAAGAAGACCGCCAGCCTGGTCGAGGAGATCACCGCCGCCTGCCGCGAGCAGGATGTCGGCTCGGGCCAGATCAACCAGGCGATCCAGCAGCTCGACAAGGTGACCCAGCAGAACGCCAGCGCCTCCGAGCAGGTCTCGGCCACCTCCGAGGAGCTGGCCACCCAGGCCGAGAAGCTGCAGGCGACGATCGCCTACTTCCGGATCACCGAGGCGGCCGCGCCGGTGGCCGGTGTCGACCAGGCGGTGACGCGGCTGCGCGCGACCGCGGCGCGGATGGGCACGCCCTCGGCGGCGATCCGCTCCCCGAGCCCGAAGCGGGCGGGCGCGCGCGGCCCGGCCGGGGGCGGCGGCTTCGCCCTCGACATGGGCGAGGGCGACGCGCAGGACGCCGCCTTCACCCGGGTCGCCTGACACCTCGCCCGAGGCCCGGATCCGCGCGGTGCCCGTGCCCGCGCGGATCCCGCCGCCGTCGTCAGCCGCCGTCGTGAGCCGCGATCCAGCCGGAGACCCTGCATGTCCAGTGTGTGGCAGTACCTGACCCTCGGCCTCGGGGCCGAGACCTTCGGGATCGACGTCGAGCACGTCCACGAGATCCTCGACTACCGGGTCCCGGCCGCGCTGCCGCAGGCGCCGGCCTTCCTGCTCGGCATGATCGACGTGCGCGGGCAGAGCTACCCGGTGGTGGACCTGCGGACCAAGCTCGGCCTGCCGCCGGTGGCGCGCACGCCGGCCACCCGGATCATCCTGCTCAACGTGCCGATGCCCGGCCGGCCGCTGCGGGTCGGGTTCGTGGCCGACCGGGTGATCGAGGTGACCGAACTCGACCGGGCCGAGATGGAGGCGGCGCCCGAGGTCGGCGGGCGCTGGAACGCCCGCTACATCGCGGGGATCGGCCGCCGGGGCGAGGCCTTCGTGGTGGTGTTCGACCTCGTCGCGCTCATGGACGGCGACGGCCCGGCCCTGGTCGCGACCCCGCAGGCCGCCTAAGGGATCCGCCACCATGGAGGCCGATCCGGGTCACCTGAGCGACCGGCACTTCCGCTCGGTCGCCGACCTCGTCCAGCAGCATGCCGGCATCCAGCTCCCGCCGGCCAAGCGCACCATGGTCGAGGGGCGGCTGCGCAAGCGCATGCGCGCCCTCGATCTCCCGACCCTGGAGGCCTACGGCCGCCACCTGTTCGAGGCCGGCCACCTCGCGGACGAGTTCCCGCACCTCGTCGACTGCGTGACGACGAACAAGACCGACTTCTTCCGCGAGCCCGCGCATTTCGACCTGCTGCGCGAGACGATCGTGCCGCGGCTGGCGGCGCGGGGCGACCGGCCGCTGCTCAAGGTCTGGAGCGCGGCGGCCTCGACCGGTGCCGAGGCCTACACGCTGGCGATGGTCCTGCACGACATGGCCGCCGACCGGTTCCGCTACGCCATCCTCGGGACCGACATCTCCTCGGAGGTGCTCGACCGTGCCCGGACGGCGATCTACCCGGCCGAGATGCTCGACGCCGTGCCGCCGGACCTGCGCCGCCGCTACGTGATGGTCGCGCGCGATCCGGCCCGGCGCGAGGGGCGGATCGTGCCGGAGCTGCGCGCCCGGGTGCGGTTCCAGCGGCTCAACCTGATGGACGAGACCTACCCGATCGACCGGGACGTCGACCTCATCTTCTGCCGCAACGTGCTGATCTACTTCGACAAGCCGACCCAGAAGGCGGTGGTCGCGCGCCTGGCCGGGCACCTGCGCCCCGGCGGCTACCTGATCGTCGGCCATTCCGAATCCATGGCGGGCGTCGGCGTGGCCGGCCTCGACCAGATCTCCTCGACCGTCTTCGGCAAGCTGCGGGAATCCGGCCGGTGAGCGCGTCCAGACCGATCCGCGTCCTGATCGTCGACGACTCGGCCTCCGTCCGCCAGACGCTGTGCAGCATCCTGGGGACGGCGCCCGACATCGAGATCCTGGGCACCGCCGCCGATCCGTTCATCGCGGCGCGCCGCATCCAGGAGGAGATCCCGGACGTCATCATCCTCGATCTCGAGATGCCGCGCATGGACGGCCTGACCTTCCTGCGCAAGATCATGGCGCAGAAGCCGCTCCCGGTGATCGTCTGCTCGACCCTGACCGAGGCCGGGTCCCGGATCCTGTTCGAGGTGCTGGAGGCGGGCGCCGTCGACGTGCTGCCGAAACCGCGCGTCGACACCCGCCAGTTCCTGCTCGAATCCACGGTCCGGGTCTGCGACGCGGTCCGGGCCGCCGCCCGGGCCAAGCTGCGCGGGAGCCGGCCGTCCCGGCCGCTGGTGGAGGCGAAGCTCTCGGCCGACGTCGTCCTGCCGCCGCCCGTGCCCGGGCGCGTCGTGGCCGGGACCGACCGGATCGTCTGCATCGGCGCGTCGACGGGCGGCACGGAGGCGCTGCGCGACGTGCTCGAGGTGCTGCCCGCCGAGTCCCCCGGTCTCGTCATCGTGCAGCACATGCCGGAGCATTTCACGGCGGCGTTCGCCAAGCGCCTGAACGGCCTCTGCGCGATCGCCGTCAAGGAGGCGGAGGACGGCGATCCCGTGGTGCGGGGCCGTGCCCTGATCGCCCCGGGCGGGCGGCACCTCATGGTCGAGCGCCGGGGCGGCAGCTACGCGGTATCGGTGAAGGACGGTCCCCTCGTCGCGCGCCACCGCCCGTCGGTCGACGTCCTGTTCCGGTCGGCCGCCCGGGCCGCGGCCGCGAACGCGCTCGGCATCCTGCTGACCGGCATGGGCGACGACGGCGCCAACGGCCTGCTGGAGATGCGTCGCGCCGGGGCGCAGACGGTCGCCCAGGACGAGGCGAGCTGCGTCGTGTTCGGGATGCCCAAGGAGGCGATCGACCGCGGTGCGGCCGCCAAGATCCTGCCGCTGGAGCAGATGCATCTGGAGATCCGGCGCTTCGGCCTGTCCGCGGGGCGCTGAAGCCGCGCCGAGGGCCGGTGCCGGCTCAGGACTGGTCGCGTTGCCCGGCCAGCGCGTCGGCCACCGCCCGGCGCCCTTGCGTGCGGCTGGACGGCTGGTCCGCTGCGCGCCGCGTCCGGCCCGTACCCGTCTTCACCGACCGGCCTCGAGGAAGCTTCTTGCTTCCGCCGCGCCGCGCGCTGCGCTGCGTGATCTGTTCAGGGTGGGGACCCTGTTCCTGCGTCCCGGAATCTAGCAGGTGCTGAACACCGGGCGGATGCTCGGGCACGCGGAACAGGCGGGCCAGCCCGTCGGCGACGCCCCGGAGAACGGCATCTGCCTGCTCGTGATCGTCCTGGCCCTGTACGACGATGAAACTCATCTGCGCACCCGGATGGTTCGTTCAGGTCCTCAACTCGACACGCTGCGAAGGGTTGCCTGGGCCTGTCGGAAGTCATCCGACGATTATGCGAATCCGCACGCCATGAACGTCATGTAATCAACCGGTGGTCGTATCTCGGTGAATGATGAATGATTGTGCCCGGTGGTGACGGCGACTCGCGACGATTCCCGGAGTCTTGCTCAACGCACGGTCGGATCGCGTTCGGGGCGATACCGGGCAGAGTTGTGCTGGTGCGCCACGGCACGCGCTGCGCAGCGCGACGGCGGTTCAGTGACCGGGCGACGGGGAGTCGGACCGGTCAGGGCCGATCCGGCCGGCCGGCTCACGCGGCGTAGCGGTCGAGGGCCAGATCGTCGCTCGCGATCTCCGGCGCCCGTCCGGACACGAGGTCGGCGAGCAGGCGGCCCGATCCGCAGGCCATCGTCCAGCCCAGCGTGCCGTGACCGGTGTTGGTGAACAGGTTCCCGACCCGCGTGCCCCCGACGATCGGCGTGCCGTCCGGCGTCATCGGCCGCAGGCCGGTCCAGAACGCGGCTCGGTCGAGGTCGCCGCCGGCCGGGAACAGGTCCTGCACCGAGCGCGCGAGGGTCTCGCGGCGCGGCAGGCGCAGGGCGCTGCTGAACCCGGCGAGCTCGGCGGTGCCGCCGACGCGGATGCGGTCGCCGAGCCGGGTGATCGCGACCTTGTAGGTCTCGTCCATCACCGTCGAGACCGGCGCGGCCGCCGGATCGGTGATGGGGAGCGTGAGCGAGTAGCCCTTCACCGGGTAGACCGGCAGGGCGATCCCGAGGGGGCGCAGCAGGGCCGGCGTGTAGCTGCCCAGCGCCGCCACGAAGGCATCCGCCCGCAGGAGGTCGCCGTCGGCGGTCTCGACCGCCGTCACCCGGTCCCCGGCGTGATGCAGGCGCGCGATCGCCGTGCGGTAGCGGAAGGTGACGCCGAGGCCCTCGCAGATCGCGGCGAGGCGCTGCGTGAACAGGTGCGCGTCGCCGGTCTCGTCGCCCGGCAGCCGCAGGCCGCCGACGAAGACGTCGCGCACGGCGGCGAGCGCCGGCTCGGCACTGACGCAGCCGGCCGGGTCCAGCACCGTGTAGGGCACGCCGTAGGCGTCGAGGACGCGGGTGTCGTCGCCGACATGGTCGAGCTGCTTCTGCGTCCGGAAGAGCTGGAGCGTGCCCTTCTCCCGGTGGTCGTAGGCGATGCCGGTCTCGGTGCGCAGGTCGCGCAGCGCGTCGCGGCTGTACTCGGCGAGTCGGACCATGCGGCCCTTGTTCCGCTGGTAGGCCTCCTCGGTGCAGTTCGCGAGCATGCGCGTGAGCCACGCGTAGAGGCGGGGCTCGAGCCGCGGCCACAGCACCAGGGGGCGGTGCCGCATCATCAGCCACTTGAGCGCCTTCACGGGGATCCCGGGCGCCGCCCAGGGGGCCGAGTAGCCGGGCGAGACCTGCCCGGCATTGGCGAAGCTGGTCTCCAGGCCGGAGCCCGGCTGGCGCTCCAGCACGGTGACCTGATGGCCGGCCCGGGCGAGGTAGTAGGCCGAGGTGACGCCGACGACGCCGCCGCCGAGGATGATCACGTGCATGGCGGGCCTCAGGCTCCGAGATAGATGCGGTGGAAGCGGTGGCCGAGGCTGGTCAGGACCTCGTAGCCGATCGTGCCGGCCGCCGCGGCGACGGCGTCGACGTCGCGCTCCGGCCCGACGATGTCGACGAGCGCCCCCGGCCCGAGGGTGCCGGGCGCCACGTCGGTGACGTCGAGGACGAGGCTGTCCATCGAGACGCGCCCGACCACGGGCAGCCGGGCGCCGCCGAACCACGCCGCGCCGCCCGCCGTGCTGCGGAAGAATCCGTCCGCGTAGCCGATCGCGACCGTGGCGAGGCGGCTGTCCCTGTCGACTCGGGCCGCGTGGCCGTACCCGACCGGCGTCCCCGCGGGGACGCCGCGCGTCTGCATCACCCGGGCCCGCAGCCCGATCACCGGCCGCATCGGGTTCTCCGCGCCCTCCTGCGGGGCGATCCCGTAGAGGGCGGCGCCGGGGCGCACGAGGTCGAAGTGGAAGTCCGGACCGAGGAAGATCCCCGACGAGGCCGCGAGGCTCGCCGGCACCGTCGGCAGGCGCTGCCGGACCGCCCGGAAGACGGAGAGCTGCGCCGCGTTGACCGGGCTGTCCGGCTCGCCCGCGCAGGCGAGGTGGCTCATCACCAGCCGCAGGTCGAGGCCCGCGAGGGCGTCCGGCCGGTCGAGGAGCGCGCCGACCTCGTCCGGGGCGAGGCCGAAGCGGGCCATGCCGGTATCGACCTGGAGGATCGCCGGCAGGCGCCGCGCGCGCCGCCGGGCCAGGCCCTGCCAGCCGCCGAGCTGGGACCGATCGTTGAGGACGGGCACGAGGTCGTGGTCCGCGCAGGTCGCCTCGCTGCCCGGGGCGGCGCCGTTGAGCACGGCGATCGCCGCCCCGGGCCCGAGGATGGACCGGAGGGCGACGCCCTCGCCGACCTGGGCAACGAAGAAGTGCCGGCAGCCCGCGGCGGCCAGGACCGGCGCGACCCGGTCGGCGCCGAGGCCGTAGGCGTCCGCCTTGACGACGGCCGCGCAGGCGGCCGTCCCGGCTCGCGCGGCGAGCAGGCGGTAATTCTCCGCGATGGCCGCGAGATCGATCGTGAGGAGGGCGGAGGCCGTCCCGGCCGGGCCCGCATCGGGCCGGAGCGCGCGGTCGATCATGCTCATGGCGGCCCTCGGAGCGGCGCTCGGATGCAGTGCCAAAAGGCTACACGAAGGATCGTCGAACGAGCGTGCATCCTGTCGAAGAGATTTGAATTTCGAGCTTGGCCGTGGAAATATCTGCGGCCAGTTCGAAGATCCTGCGAGGCGCGCGTGGACGCGATCGACCGCCGCATCATCCAGGCCCTGCGCGGCGACGGCCGGATCAGCAACGCGGATCTCGCCGCGGCGGTCGGCCTGTCGGCGTCCGCCTGCCATCGCCGCGTGCGGCTGCTGGAGGAATCCGGAATCATCCGGGGCTACACCGCGCTGATCGGCGGCGCGGTCGACGGGCCGGGCCTCGTGGTCCTCACGCAGTTCACCCTGGACCGCCAGACCGAGGACTATCTCAACCGGTTCGAGGCGGCCGTCCGGCGCTGTCCCGAGGTGCAGGATTGCTATCTGATGACCGGGACGGCCGATTACCTCGTGAAGCTCAAGGTGATCGACGCGGCCGATTACGAGCGGCTGCACAAGGATGTGCTGTCGCGGCTGCCGGGGGTCGCCCGGCTGCAATCGAGCTTCGCGATCCGGACCGTCGTGGCCGCCGGCCGGCCGCTCTGAAGGAAGCCCCGCCATGACGCCGAGCACCGAACCGCGCTGGGATGCCCCCTGCGACCTGCGCCTCCACGACGCCGCGCTCGCCGAGGGAAGCCGGGCGACGATCGACATCCGGGGCGACCGCGTGGCGGCGCTGCGGGATCCCGCCGCGCCGCTCCCGCCCGCCGGCCGCACGATCGATCTCGGCGGCGCCCTGGTGCTGCCGGGCCTGTCCGATGGCCACGTCCACCTCGACAAGTGCCTGCTCGGCCTCCCGTGGCGCCCGCACGCGGCGGCGGGGTCCGTCCGCGCGATCATCGACGACGAGAAGGCGTTCCGCCGGGCCACGCGGATCCCGCTCGCCGAGCAGGGCGCCGAGGCGCTGCTCGAACGCCTGCTCCGGGGCGGCACGACGAGCCTGCGGACCCATGTCGACGTCGACGACGTCACGCGGCTCGACCACCTCGCCCAGATCCTCGACCTGCGGGCGCGCTGGGCCGACCGCCTGCAGATCCAGATCGTCGCCTTCCCGCAGAGCGGGATCCTGGGCTGCCCGCCGGCCGCCGACGACCTGGACGCGGCCCTGCGGATGGGCGCGGACCTCGTCGGCGGCCTCGATCCCGTCGGCATCGACGGCGACCGCGACGGTCACCTCGACATCGTCTTCGCCCTGGCCGAGCGGCACGGGCGGGGCATCGACATCCACCTCCACGAGGGCGGCGCGGCCGGACTCGCCACGATCGCGGCGATCGCGGCCCGGACAGCGGCGGCCGGGCTCGGCGGGCAGGTCACGATCAGCCACGCCTTCGCCCTCGCGGAGGCCGACGACCTGGAACTCGGCCGGATCGCCGAGGCCCTGAACCGGGCCGGCGTCGCGATCCTCAGCAGCGTGCCGGGCGGGGCCCGATGCCCGCCGATCCCGCGGCTGCGCGAACTCGGCGTCCCGGTCTGCCTCGGCACCGACAACGTCCGCGACTGCTGGAACCCCGCCACGGTCACCGGCATGGTCGCCCGCGCCCAGCTCGCCGCCTACCGGTTCGACCTGCGCACCGACGCGGACCTCGCGGCGTTGCTGGCGCCGATCACCGCCGTCCCGGCGCGGGTGCTGGGCCTCGGTCCGGGCGCGGTGGCGCCCGGCGCGCGGGCCGACCTGATCGCCTTCGCGGCCGCCGGCGTGCCGCAGGTGATCGTGGAGCGCCAGGAGCCCGTGCTGGTCGTGGCGCGGGGCGCCGTCGCGGTCGACCGGCGCGGCGCGGCCGCCGGGGACCCGCCGCCGTGAACGACCGCGCGCTGCGCTACCTGCTGGCCGTCGTGCGCGCGGGCTCGGTCCGGGCGGCCGCCGATGTCCTGAACGTCGCCGCCTCGGCGGTGAGCCGGCAGATCATCGAGCTGGAGGCCCAGGTCGGCGAGACCCTGCTCGAGCGCCTGCCCCGGGGCGTGGTGCCCACCGAGGCCGGCCGCCTCGTCGCCGAGCACGCGCAGCGGCAAGCCGACGAGGCGGCCCTGCTGGAGGACCAGCTGAAGCGCCTGCGCGGGGTGCAGCGGGGCACGGTCAGCCTGCGCTGCGGCGCCGGCTTCCTGATCGACCTCCTCGACAACGCCCTGGCCGGCTTCGCCCAGGACCATCCGGGCATCGCCTATCAGGTCGAGATCGGCACGACCGACGGGATCCTGGCGGCGATCGCCCGGGGGGACGCGGATATCGGCCTCGTCTACAACCCGCCCGCGCACCCGGACGTCCGCGGGATCGTCTCCGCCCGGCAGCCGCTCCTCGCCGTCCTGCCGATGGGGCATCCCCTCGCCGACGGTGCGGCGCCGGTCCCGCTGCGCAGCTTCGCCACCGAGCCCGCCGCCCTCCTGCCCCCCGACCACGGGGTCCGGCAGCTGATCGGCCGCGTCGAGGCCGACGGCGGATTCCGGCTGGTGCCGCGGCTGGAGACGGCGTCCTTCGAGCTGCACCGCCGCTTCGTGATGGCCGCCATGGGCGTCGCGTTCCTGCCCCGCTTCGTGGTCGCGGCCGAGCTGCGCGACGGCCTCCTCGCGGCTTTGCCGCTGCGCGACGCCATCCTGTCGGAGGCGAGCGCCCACCTCGTCATCCGCGCGGGGCGGCGCCTGCCGGAGGGCGCGGCGCGGCTGCTCGGCTGGCTGGCCGACCACATGGTGGCGTTCCGGCCGCCGCCGGCGTGACGCGAGCGTGCGGATTTTCCGCACGCTTCGTGCAGAAATCGGTTGTTGTCGCAACACTCGTTTGCCGGAACTATCGTGCCGCTTCGTGAGGACGGATCGGCATGACCATCGCAACGGTAGGCGTCGTCGGGCTCGGCAACATGGGTCTGGGCATGGCCGCGACCCTGGCCCGCAAGGGCTTCGCGGTCCTGGGCTACGACCTCAGTCCGGCCCGGCGCCCCGCCGCCGAGGCGGCCGGCGTGACAGTCCTCGACGCCCTCAACGACGTGCTCGGCCGGGCCGACGCCCTGGTGTTCTCGCTGCCGCTGGCGCGGGACGTGGACTCGGTGGTCACCGCGGAGGGCGGGCTCCTGTCCCGGACCGACCGGAAGGTGGTGGTGATCGACACCTCGACCTCGGATCCCGGCACGACCCGCCGCCTCGCCGAGCGCCTCGCCGCGGCCGGTCACGCGCTCCTCGACGCCCCGGTGAGCGGCGGCCCGTCCGGCGCCGCCGAGGGCACCCTGACCATGATGATCGGCGGGGCCGCGGCGGATTACGAGCTGGCCCGCCCGGTCCTGGAGGCCATGTCGGCCCGCGCGCCGCATGTCGGGCCGTCGGGCGCCGGCAACATCGTCAAGCTCGTCAACAACCTGCTGGTGGCGGCCCATCTGGTGACCACCGGCGAGGCCCTGCGCCTGTCCGAGGCGGCGGGCCTCACGGCCGAGGAGGCCGTCAAGGTCGTCAACACCGCCACCGGCCGCAGCGCGATCAGCGAGGTCATGGTCCCGCGCTGGGTCCAGTCCGGCACCTTCGACAGCGGCTTCTCGGCCGGCCTGATGCGCAAGGACGTGCGCCTCGCCCTCGAACTCGCCGCCGAATGCGGGATCGACCTGCCGCTCTCCGCCGAGGTGAAGCGGATCTGGCAGGCGACGCAACCCGCCATCCCCGACACGGCCGACTTCACCCGCATGGCCGATTACCGCGATCCCAAGGGAGCCCACTGATGTCCGGCACGCCGCACTCGCCCGCCGCCGACCGGGTCGCCGCCCTCCTGGCCGACCTGCTGCCGGGCGGCCGCATCGGCAGCGTCGTGGCCGGCGAGATCCTCGCCGGGACCGGCGCCGCCCTCGATCTCACCAACCCCGCCGACGGCGGCGTGCTCGCGACCTTCGCCGATGCCGGCCCGTCGGTCGTCGAGGCCGCCATGGCGGCGGCAAGCGACGCCCAGCGCGCGTGGTGGGGGATGACCGCTGCCGCCCGCGGCCGCGCGATGTGGGCGGTCGCCGCCCTGGTCCGGCAGCATGCCGGCGCGCTCGCCGAGCTGGAGACCCTCTCGGCCGGCAAGCCGATCCGCGACACCCGCGGCGAGGTCGCCAAGGTCGCCGAGATGTTCGAGTACTACGCCGGCTGGTGCGACAAGCTGCACGGCGACGTCATCCCGGTCCCGACCTCGCACCTGAACTACACCCGCCACGAGCCCTTCGGCACCGTCGTGCAGATCACGCCCTGGAACGCGCCGATCTTCACCGCGGGCTGGCAGATCGCGCCGGCGATCTGCGCCGGCAACGCCGTGGTGCTGAAGCCCTCTGAGCTGACGCCCCTGACCTCGCTGGCGCTGGGCGTGCTCTGCGACCGCGCCGAGGGGATGCCCCGCGGCCTCGTCTCGGTGCTGGCGGGCGCCGGCCCGACCACCGGCGCCGCTGCGGTGGCCCATCCCGAGACGCGGCTCGTCGTGTTCGTCGGCTCGGCCGAGGCGGGCGCGCAGATCGCCGCCGCGGCGGCCCGCGCCATCGTGCCGAGCGTGCTGGAGCTCGGCGGCAAGTCGGCCAACATCGTGTTCGCCGACGCCGACCTCGACCGGGCGCTGATCGGCGCGCAGGCCGCGATCTTCGGCGGCGCCGGCCAGAGCTGCGTGGCGGGCTCCCGGCTCCTCGTGCACCGCTCGATCCACGCGTCCTTCGTCGAGCGCCTGTCCCGCGCCGCCGCGCGCATCCCCGTGGGCGCGCCGACCGACCCGGAGACGCAGATCGGCCCGATCAACAACCGGCGCCAGCGGGACAAGATCGCCGACATGGTCGAGGCCGCCGCGGGGGCGGGCGCCACGATCGCGACCGGCGGGGCCTGCCCCGCGTCCCTGCGCGACACGGGCGGCTTCTACTACGGCCCGACCATCGTGGACGGCGTCGCGCCGGACGCGGCGATCGCCCGGGAGGAGGTGTTCGGCCCGGTCCTGGCGGTCCTGCCGTTCGACGGCGAGGACGAGGCGATCGCGCTGGCCAACGGCACGCCCTACGGCCTCGCCGGCGCGGTCTGGACCCGCGACGGCGGGCGCGGCCACCGGGTCGCGGCGGCGCTTCGGGCCGGCACCGTCTGGGTGAACGGCTACAAGACCATCAACGTGGCCTCGCCGTTCGGCGGCTTCGGCCGCTCGGGCTTCGGCCGCTCCTCCGGCCGCGAGGCGCTGATGGCCTACACCCAGACCAAGAGCGTCTGGGTCGAGACCGCCGCAGCGCCGGCCGTCACCTTCGGCTACGTGGGCTAGCGCTGTGCCCGATCGCGTCGCGACAGACTGAGCAGCGAGCGACGCGGGTTCCGACAGCGCGACGGTCTCCCCTCTCCCGCACGAGAGAGGGGACCCGCGCTCCATCCGGCTCGGGCACGCCCCGCGGCGGCGTCCGCGCAGCGATCTACCGACAAGCCGGCGATCAAGATCGGCACGCACAGCAACGGGTGCCCCCAAGGGGGGCCAAGGAGGATGACGATGGCGGGGGAACTGTTTGCGACGAACACGCGGCCGGCCGTGCCGCCCGTCTCGGGCGGGGGTAAGCTGACGCTGTTCCTGCTCGCCCTCGTCATCGTCGTCATCGCGGAGGCGATCGGCAACGTCAGCATCCCGGTGGGCGCCGGCAAGATCGTGCTGCTCCCGCTGCTCTGGGCCCTGCTGCTGGGCGGCGCGCTGGGGCTGATGAGCCCGCGCCTGCCCGCGCCGCTGCGGCTGTCGGGCGCCCTGCAGAACGCGGCCGGCGCCTACCTGCAGCCGGCGCTCCTGATCTTCATCGCCAAGCTCGGCCTGCTCGTGGGCGGTTCGCTGCCGAAGATCCTCGCCTCGGGCTGGGCCCTGGCCTTCCAGGAATTCGGCCACTTCTTCGGCACGATGGTGTTCGGCCTGCCGGTGGCGCTCCTGCTCGGCATCAAGCGCGAGGCGATCGGCGCAACCTTCTCGGTCGGCCGCGAGCCCAGCCTCGCCATCATCGGCGAGCGCTACGGCATGGACTCGCCGGAGGGGCGCGGCGTGCTGGCCGAGTACCTGACCGGCACGGTGTTCGGCGCGGTGTTCATCGCCCTGCTGGCCGGGCTGATCACCAGCCTCGGCATCTTCAACCCGCTGGCGCTGGCGATGGGGGCTGGGGTCGGCTCCGGCAGCATGATGGCCGCGGCCTCGGGGGCGATCGCGGCCCAGCAGACGCCCGAGGTCGCCAAGGACGTCGCCACCTTCGCGGCGGCCAGCAACCTCGTGACCACCACGATCGGCACGTACTTCACCCTGTTCCTGTCGCTGCCCTTCACGATCTGGGCCTACGGCAAGCTGGAGCCGATCCTCGGCCGCAACCGGCCGGACGCCGCCCGCCCGGCGGCCGCCGACCCGCAGGCGCCCGCCCATCAGCCGGCCCACGGGGAGGTGCGGATCGGCCTCGGCGAGACCGTGCTCGCCTGGATCCTGATCGGCGCCTACGGGCTCATCGGCAACTGGCTGACCTACGGAATCGTCCCCGACGCGAGCGTCGTGGCCGGGATGGCGATCATCATCGGCACCGTGCTCGCCGGCTGGGGCCTCTACCTGCTCCTCGGCCGGCGCCTGCCCGCCGTCCTCTGGGTGTCGATCATCGGCATGGCGCTGACCTATCCCGGGACGCCCTACGCCGCCGAGATCGCCGCCCTGACCGGCAAGCTCAACTTCCTGGCGCTGGCCACGCCGATCCTGACCTTCGCGGGGCTCTCGGTCGCCAAGGACGTGCCCGCCTTCCGCCGCCTCGGCTGGCGGATCGTCGTGGTCTCGTTCATGGCCAATGCCGGGACCTTCCTCGGCGCGGCCCTCATCGCGCAGTTCTTCATGCACCCGCCGCTGGGGTGAACCGCCGCGCCGATCGGCGTAGGGTCCGGGCGGGGGATCGAGGCGCTCCGGCAGCCTCCCGAATCTGAGAGAGATCGCATGCGCATCGAGGCGGAGACCGTGGAGCGGATGGTCGCGTGGCGGCGCGACCTGCACGCCCATCCCGAGCTGGCCTTCCAGGAGATCCGCACGGCGGATCTCGTCGCCCGGGAACTGGCCGCCTGCGGCCTGTCGGTGAAGACCGGGCTCGGGCGCACCGGCGTGGTCGGGACCCTGAGCCGGGGCGACGGTCCGACCATCGGCCTGCGCGCCGACATGGACGCCCTGCCGATCCAGGAGGCGACGGGCGCTGCTCACGCCTCCCGGACGCCCGGCGTGATGCATGCCTGCGGCCATGACGGCCACGTGGCGATGCTGCTCGGCGCGGCCCGGCACCTCGCGTCGCGCACCGACCTGTCCGGGACGGTCCACTTCATCTTCCAGCCGGCGGAGGAGTGCGAGGGCGGCGGGCGCGCCATGGTCGAGGACGGCCTGTTCCGGCTGTTCCCGTGCGATTCCGTCTACGGCCTGCACAACTGGCCGGGTTTGCCGCTGGGGACCTTCGCGACCCGGGTCGGCGCCATCATGGCCTCCCTCGACACGTTCGAGATCGCGGTCACCGGGTTCGGTACCCACGCGGCCATGCCGGAGCGCGGCACCGACACGCTGGTGGTCGCCTCTGAGATCGTCCTGGCCCTGCAGACCATCGTGAGCCGCCGGATCGCCCCCACGGACCCGGTCGTGCTCAGCGTCACGCAGATTCACGGCGGCGACGCCTACAACGTCATCCCCGAGCGCGCGGTCATCCGCGGCACGGTCCGCTGCCTGGACGAGGCCGTGCGCAAGCGCGTGGCCGAACTCGTCGAGGCGATCGCGGGCGGGACGGCCGCCACGCACGGCGCCCGCGCGGAGGTGGACTACCGGTTCGGCTACCCCGCCACCGTCAACACCGCCGACGCCGTCGGCACCGCCCTGGAGGCGGCCGGGGCCGTCCCGGACATCACCGCGCGCCGGGGCGAGGTCGGCCCCTCCATGGCGTCGGAGGATTTCGCCTACATGCTGGAGGCCTGCCCCGGCGCCTACGCGTGGATCGGGACCGACGGGACGCGCAAGAGCCTGCCGCTCCACAATCCGGGCTACGATTTCAACGACGAGGCCCTGCCGGTCGGCGCCGCCTACTGGGCCGCGCTGGGGGCGCACAGCCTCAGGCCGTGACGCGGCGCGCACCCTGAGAGATCGCCCGCGCCGGAGGCGCGGGCGATCCCGATGGCGGGCGTCAGGCCGCCATCGGCCCGTAACGCCGGTGACCCTTCACGTCGAAGCGGTCGAGCATCATGACCTTGTCCCAGGCCTTGACGAAGTCCGCCACGAAGCGCCGCTGGCCGTCGCTGCCCGCGTAGGCGTCGGCGATGGACCGGAGCTGCGCGTTCGAGCCGAAGACGAGGTCGCTGCGGGTCGCCTCGAACTTCGTCTGCCCGCTCGCGCGGTCCTTGAGCGCGAAGGTCATCCCCTCCGCATCCGCCTTCTCCCAGACCAGATCGACGTCGGTCAGGTTGCGGAAGAAGTCGGTCGTCAGCGCCCCGACCCGGTCGGTCAGGACGCCCCGGCTCGACCCGTCGTGGTTGGCGTTGAGCGCGCGCAGGCCGCCGGTCAGGACGGTCCATTCCGGGGCCGTCAGCGTCAGCAGGTTCGCCTTGTCGAGGAACATCTCCTCCGGCGAGACGCTGCGCGTCATCTGCCCGAAGCCGTCGTCGACGTAGTTGCGGAACCCGTCCACCACCGGCTTCAGCCACTCGAACATCTCGAGGTCGGTGAGCGCCTGGGTCGTGTCCACCCGGCCCGGCGTGAACGGGACCGGCGTCTCGACCCCGGCATCGCGGGCCGCCTTCTCCACGGCGACGCAGCCGCCCAGCACGATCAGGTCCGCCAGCGAGATCTTCTTGCCGTCGCTGCGGCCGCCGTTGAAGGTCGCCATCACGCCGCGCAGGGCCTCGACCACGGGCGCGGCCCGCCGGTTGACGGCCCAGTCCTTCTGCGGCGCGAGGGCGAGGCGGCCGCCGTTGGCCCCGCCGCGCTTGTCGCTGTCGCGGTAGGTCGAGGCCGCCGAGAAGGCCGTGAAGGCGAGATCCGAGACCGACAGGCCCGTGCCGGAGATCGCCTGTTTCAGCGCGGCGATCTCCGCCTCGCCGACGAGGGCGTAGTCGCGCTCGGGCAGCGGGTCCTGCCACAGGAGCCCGTCCTCGATCACGACTTCCGGGCCGAGGTAGCGGTGCTTCGGACCCATGTCGCGGTGGGTGAGCTTGTACCACGCCTTGGAGAAGGCCTGGGTGAAGGCGTCGAAGTCGTTGAGGAACTTCTCGCAGACCTTGCGGTAGTCGGGATCGACCTTCAGGGCGATGTCGGACGTCATCATCATCAGCGGGTGCATCTGCCCCGCGACGTGGGCGTCCGGCGTCTTCGGCGCGGCGGGATCCTTCGGCGTCCACTGCAGGGCGCCCGCCGGACTCTTGGTCTGCTCCCACTCGAACTTGAAGAGGTTCTCCAGGTAGGCGTTGTCCCACTTCGTCGGATCCGGGGTCCAGCTGCCCTCGATGCCGTTGGTCATCGTGTCCTTGCCGGAGCCGGTGCCCTTCGGGTTGTGCCAGCCCAGCCCCATCGCCTCCATCGGCGCCATCTCGGGCGGCGGCCCGATCTCCTTGGCCGGCACCATGCCGTGGCTCTTGCCGAAGGCGTGGCCGCCCGCGATCAGCGCCACGGTCTCCTCGTCGTTCATCGCCATGCGGGTGAAGGTGATCCGGATGTCGCGCGCGGAGGCCAGCGGATCGCCGCTGGCGTAGGGGCCCTCCGGGTTCACGTAGATCAGCGCCTGGTGCGAGGCGGCCAGCGGGTTCTCGAGGTCGTAATCGGCGTCGCCGTTCTTGCCCCGCCAGCGCTTGTCGCGGTTGACCATGTCGTCGAAGCTCGAGACCGAGCCCATCTCGACGACCTCCGGTCCCCAGTAGGTCGCGTCGTCCGCCTCCCAGGCGTCGAGGCGGCCGGCGGCGAAGCCGTAGGTCGGCAGGCCCATGATCTCGAGGGCGCAGTTGCCGGTGAGCACCATGAGGTCGGCCCACGACAGGGCGTTGCCGTACTTGTGCTTGATCGGCTGCAGGAGGCGCCGCGACTTGTCGGTGTTGCCGTTGTCCCACCAGCTCGAGATCGGGGCGAAGCGCTGCATGCCGGTGCCGGCGCCGCCGCGCCCGTCGGCGATCCGGTAGGTGCCGGCCGAGTGCCAGGCCATGCGGATCATCTGCGGGCCGTAATTGCCGTAGTCGGACGGCCACCACTCCACCGACGAGGTCAGGAACTGCTTGATGTCGCGCTTGAGCGCGTCGAAGTCGATCTTGGCGAACTCGGCCGCGTAGTCGAAATCCGGGCCCAGGGGATCGGCCGCCAGCCCGTTCTGGTGGAGCACTTCCACCCGCAGGCGATGGGGATACCAGTTCTCCAGCGTCGGCCGGTTGCCGTGGGCGCCGCCGATCCGGTCGCCGCCGAACGGACACTGGCCTGCCATGTGAAACGACGTCGTGTCCGTCTTGTCGATCGTCTCGCTCATCGGGTGGTCCCCCTTGGTGTTGCGCGACGGCCGGGCGCGCGGGGCCCGGACGTCGAAGGCGGTGGGCGGTGCAGGCGGTCCGAACCCTCAGGCGATTCCCGTCGCGCTCGAGACTCGTGACGAAATGAGGCGGTCTCCGGCTGGATCAAGCGCGGGGCGTCGAAGTCTTGCCGGGCTTGCGGTGGAGGCTCCCGCAGAGACCGCGATGACGTTGTCGCGATCTGCCCTGTCGCCGCCGTCGCGGAGCGCCGGCATCGACTCGACGTCGACAACGGCCCGCGCCCGGGCATTGCCCTTCGTCTTGGAGCTGTGGGCCGACCGTCATGATGGTCGTCTCGCGGGGGGAGGTCCTGTCCCCGCGCGGACCGATCGAGACGGCCGGCGCCGGTCGACGTCGGTCAGGGCGTGGATCGCGTCCCGGCCGGCGGGGCGCTGATTGATCCGCTCTCGGAGCCGGTGACGACCTTGCGGGCGGCGGCCTGACTCTGGCTGGCGTAGTCGGGCGGCGCGGTCTCACCCTGCCAGATCATCAGGCCGGCCAGGGCGGCGACCATCAACCCCACACTGACGAGGAGCACGATAAGAACCGGCCTGCCGCGCCGACCCTGACGGGTCTCTCGAGACGTACGATATTCGACCATCCGCGCCTCGCTGGACCATGATCCCGGGAAATCTCGGCGGAAACCCGCGGCCCGGCGAATGGGTCCTGTACTGCGACGCTGTGGACCACGGGATCGGCGCGCGCCGGCACCACTCCGTCGCCCATTGGCGCCTGCCGGCGATAGTCATACAGTCATACACATGACCGTCGTGACCGCACCCCAGCCCGATCTCCGCTTGCCGCTCTACCAGCGCCTGCGGGACGAGATCGCCTTCCAGATCGCCCGCAACGTCTGGCGGTCGGGCGAACCGATCCCCACGGAGGCGGAACTGGCGGCGACCCACCGCGTCGCCATCGGCACCGTGCGCAAGGCGATCGACGTCCTCGTCGCCGACGGCCTCGTCGAGCGGCAGCAGGGCCGCGGCACCTTCGTTCGGCGGCCGCGCTTCGACCGGTCCCTGTTCCGGTTCTTCCGGCATCTCGGCCCGGACGGCACGCAGGCCGTGCCGGAGGGCCGGATCCTGTCGCGCGAGGCCTGTCCGGCCCCAGCGACCGTCCGCGAGGCCCTCGGCCTGGACGCGCGCGGCGACGCGATCCGGCTGATCCGGACACGCCACCTCCAGGGCCGCCCGATCCTGTCCGAGACGATCTGGCTGCCGGCCGCGCGGTTCGCGCCGCTCCTCGAAGCCCCGCTGACGGAGATCGGCGACCTCCTCTACCCCGCCTACGAGCGCCTCTGCGGGGAGATCGTCGCCCGCGCCGAGGAGACCCTGACCGTCGGCATCGCCGACGCGACCGACGCGGGGCACCTCGCGATCGCCGACGGGGATCCGGTCGTCGTCATCGAGCGCCTCGCCTACGGCTTCGATGCCCGCCCGATCGAGTGGCGGGTGACGCGCGGCGCCGCCCGGGACTTCCGGTATCACGTCGACATCCGCTGAAAGGCCGGCGCCTTGACGTGCCGACCCACGCGTGCTCATCTATTCATATAAATGACTAGTCCTCCTCGGAGGACGGAGGAAAGCCCGTGTTCCGCTGGTACCGAGAGGTCGGTCCGGCCGAGCGTCGCACCTTCTGGGCCTGTCTGGGCGGGTGGTCGCTCGACGCCCTGGACGTGCAGATGTTCAGCCTCGCCATTCCCGCGCTGGTCGCGAGCTTCGGCCTGAGCCGCTCGGAGGCCGGCCTGATCGGCGCGGTCACGCTCGTCGCGGCGGCGATCGGCGGCTGGCTCGGCGGCCTCGCGGCGGACCGGATCGGCCGCGTCCGGGCCCTCCAGATCACGGTGCTGTGGTTCGCGGTCGCGACCTTCCTGGCGGCCTTCGCGCAGAGCTTCGCCCAGCTGCTGACCCTGAAGGCGCTGCAGGGGATCGGCTTCGGCGCCGAGTGGGCGGCCGGCGCCGCGCTGATGGCGGAGGCGATCCGGCCCGAGCACCGCGGCCGGGCGCTGGGCGCCGTCCAGGGCGGCTGGGCGCTCGGCTGGGGCGCGGCCGTGCTCCTGTCCACGGCGGCGTTCTCGGTGCTGGATCAGGAGACGGCCTGGCGAGCCCTGTTCGCCTGCGGCCTCGCGCCGGCACTCCTCCTGCTCTACCTCCGCCGCTCCGTCCCCGAGCCGGTCCGATCCGTGGCAGGGCCGGCGCCGTCACGGGCCGGAGGGCTCGCGATCTTCGCGCCCGGCCTGCGCCGGATCACGGTGCTCGCGACGCTGCTCGGCCTCGGCGCCCACGGGGGCTTCCACGCCCTGTTCACCTGGCTGCCCACCTACCTGAGCGTCGAGCGCGGCGCCTCGGTCCTCGGGACCGGGCTCTACCTCGCCATCATCATCGCGGCCTTCGGTCTGGGATGCCTCGTCGCCGGCGGCCTCGTGGACCGGCTCGGCCGCCGCCGGACCGTGGCGCTCTACGCCGCCGGCTGCATGGCGCTGGTCGTCCTGTACCTGCTGCTGCCGGTCGGCGGCACGGGCCTGCTCCTCCTCGGGGCGCCCCTCGGCTTCTGCACGGCCGGAATCCCCGCGAGTCTCGCGGCGCTGTTCAGCGAACTCTTCCCGGACGGGCTGCGCGGGACCGGGATGGGCTTCTGCTACAACGCCGGCCGCCTCGCCTCCGGCCTGCTGCCCCTCGGCGTCGGCCTGCTCAGCGAGATCTGCGGCCTCGGCCCGGCGATCGGCCTGTCGGCCCTCGGCGCCTACGGGCTCGTCCTCCTCGCCGTCGCGCTCCTGCCGGATCGGCAGCCCGGCGGCGCGCTGATCCCCCAGACCGTGAGATGATCCGATGAACCGGCGCCACTTCTGCCGCACCCTGCTCGCGGGCGGCGTCACGCTCGCGCTTCCCGCCCGCGGCCGCGCGGCCGGGACCGCCGACGACGGCGTCGCGGCGGTGGACACCCACGCCCACGTCTTCACCCGCTCCCTCACCCTCACGGGCGACCGGCGCTACGCCCCCGACTACGACGCGAGCATCGCCGATTACCGCGCCATGCTGGACCGGAACGGCATGGCCCGCGGCGTGCTGATCCAGCCGAGCTTCCTCGGCACCGACAACGGCTACATGGTCTCGGCCCTGCGCTCCGCGCCGGAGCGGCTGCGCGGCATCGCCGTGCTGGCCCCGGAGGCCGAGACCGCGACCCTGCGCGACCTCGCCGGGCAGGGCGTCGTCGGCCTGCGCCTCAACCTGATCGGCCGGCCGGACCCGGATTTCGCCGGCCCGGTCTGGCGCGCCCACCTCGCGCGCGTCGCGGATCTCGGCTGGCAGATCGAGGTCCAGGCCGAGGCGCGGCGCCTCGCGCGGCTGCTGCCGCCGCTGGTCGCGGCGGGCGTCCCCGTGGTGGTCGACCATTTCGGCCGGATCGACCCCGCCCTCGGCATCGCCGATCCGGGCTTCGCCGACCTGCTCGGCTTCGGCCGCGGCGGCCGCGTCTGGGTCAAGCTCTCGGGCGCCTACCGCATCGGCAGCGGCGAGGCCGGCCGGCAGACGGCGGTGCAGGCCGCCGAGCGCCTGTGCGGCGCCTTCGGGGCGCGGCGCCTGCTCTGGGGCAGCGACTGGCCGCACACGCAGTTCGAGACCCAGGCCAGCCCGGCGGAGGCCCGGCGCGACCTCGACGCCTGGGTGCCGGACCCGGCCGAGCGCCGGATCGTCCTCGCCGAGACGCCCGCCGAACTCTTCCGCTTCGACCGCTAGGCCGAGGCGGGCCCGCCCGAATTCCAGCGAGGACAGGACCATGGCAACACCGACCACGCCACACGCGGCGGACGCGGCCGCCTTCGAGAGCCGAACGATGCGGAAGGTCGGCCTGCGCCTGATCCCCTTCCTCGTGCTCTGCTACTTCATCGCCTACGTCGACCGGGTGAATGTCGGCTTCGCGGCGCTGACCATGAACCACGATCTCGGCCTCTCCGCCGCGGCCTTCGGCCTGGGCGGCGGCCTGTTCTTCGTGGCCTACGTCCTGTTCGAGGTGCCGAGCAACCTCGCCATGGAGCGCGTCGGCGCGCGGATCTGGATCGCGCGGATCATGATCACCTGGGGGCTCGTCGGCATCGGCTCGGCCTTCGTCACCGGTCCGCTGAGCTTCGCCACCGCCCGCTTCCTGCTCGGCGCGGCCGAGGCCGGGTTCTTCCCCGGCGTGATCCTGTACCTGACCTACTGGTTCCCCAAGGCCTACCGGGCGCGGATCGTGGCGATGTTCATGGTCGCGATCCCCCTCTCCAGCTTCTTCGGCTCGCCGCTCTCGGCGGCGCTGCTCACCCTCGACGGCGCCGCGTCCCTGCGCGGCTGGCAGTGGCTGCTGATCATGGAGGCGGTCCCGGCCGTCCTGCTCGGCGTCGCCGCCCTCGCACTGCTGCCGAGCCGGCCGGCCGAGGCGACCTTCCTGAGCCCGGCGGAGCGCGGCTGGCTGACGGACCGGCTGGAGACCGAGCGGCGCGCCGCCGAGGCGAGCGCCGGGCACCACGCCCACGGCCTCGCGGCGGTCTGGGCGGTGCTCGCGAGCCGGCAAGTCTGGCTGCTCGCCGTGATCTACGCGGGCAGCTCGGCCACCAGCAACACGCTGTCGCTGTGGATGCCGCAGATCCTCAAGGGGTTCGGCCTCAGCAATCTGCAGACCGGCCTGCTGAACATGATCCCGTTCGGCATCGCCTCGGTCTTCATGATTGTCTGGGGCCTGCGGGCGGACCGCAGCGGCGAGCGGATCTGGGGCACGGCCCTGCCGCTGGCGCTGACCTCGGCGAGCTTCGCCCTGACGCTGCTGACGGGCTCGCTCTGGATGACGCTGGTCCTGCTCTCGCTGGTCCTGCTCGGCAACTACGCGATCAAGGGCCCGTTCTTCGCCCTCGCCACGGAGACGCTGCCGCCGGCCCAGACGGCCGCCGGCATCGCGGCGATCAACACCCTGGCGCATCTCGGCACCGGGGCGATCACCTCGCTGATCGGCGTGCTGCGCGAGCAGACCGGCAGCTTCCCCGTCGCCCTGCTGCCGCTCTGCGCGCTCACCGGCGTCGGCTGCGCCCTGGTCTTCTGGATCGGCCGGCACCAGCCGCGGGCGGCGACCGTCGGGGCGACCCCGTCGATCGTCCGGGGCTGAGGCGGCGACCCGTCAGGTCGGCTGGCCGAGGATCCCCAGGATCTCCCGGCGCAGCCGCACGATCTCGGCATCGTCGCGGTGGCGCGGATAGGGCGCCGCGACGGGCAGCTCGGCCCGGATCGCGGCCGGGCGGTCGGAGAGCACGATCACGCGCTCGGCCAGCACCAGCGCCTCCTCGACGTCGTGGGTGACGAGGAGCGCGGTGAAGCGCTTCTCCTGCCAGAGCCGCAGGATCTCGGCCTGCATGGCGAGCCGCGTCAGGGCGTCGAGCTTGCCCAGCGGCTCGTCGAGGAGCAGCAGCCGCGGCGCGTTGACGAGCGCCCGGGCGAGGGCCGCCCGCTGCGCCATGCCGCCGGAGAGCTGGTGCGGGTAGACGTCGGCGAAGCCCGTGAGGCCGACGAGCCCCAGCGCCTGGTCGACGAGGGCCGCCCGCGACCGCCCGACGCCGCGCGCCTCCAGCCCCAGGGCGACGTTGCCGCGCACGGTCCGCCACGGATAGAGCGTCGGGTCCTGGAAGACGAGGAGCCGGGACGGGTCCGGGCCCTCCACCAGGTCGCCGTCGACCCGGATCGCGCCCTGGTCGGGCGGCTCGAGGCCGGCGACGAGCCGCAGCAGGGTGGACTTGCCGCAGCCCGAGGGGCCGAGCAGCGCCACGAAGCCGCCGGGCTCCACGTCGAGGCTCACCCGGTCGAGGACCGGCAGGGGCGCGCCGCGGATCGCGAAGGCGTGGCTGACGGCCTCGACCGCCAGGCGGGCCCCGGCGCTCTGGGCGGCGGGGCGTTCGAGGGTTGCGGCGGCTACCATTGCACCAGCCCCTTCTGCCACGCGAGCAGGCGGTCGCGCAGGCGAAACAGCAGCGTGATCAGGGAGGAGCACATCAGCGCCATCACGATCAGCGCCGCGTACATGTTGGCGTAGGCGGCCCAGCCCTGCGCCCACTGGAGGTACCAGCCGAGGCCGGACTTCACGCCGAGCATCTCGGCGACGACCAGCACCGCGAAGGAGCCGCCGAGCCCCATGAACAGCCCGACGAAGACGTGCGGCAGCGCCGCCGGGATCGCCACGCGCAGGATCAGGAAGCCGCGCGAGGCGCCGAGCGTCCGCGCCACGTCGAAATAGGCCTTGTTGACGCCCGCCACCCCCGACCAAGTCAGCACCGTGACCGGGAAGCCGGTCGCCAGCGCCACCAGGAAGGTGCTGGCCGACCACGAGGACGGGAAGACGAAGAAGGCGAGGGGCAGCCACGCCGTGGCCGGCAGCGGCCCGACGAAGCGCAGCACCGGGTGGGCCCAGTAGCCCACCGCCCGGAAGGTGCCGATGGCGACGCCCAGGACGAAGCCGGTCGCCGCCCCGATGGCGTAGCCGCCGGAGAGCAGGATCAGGGAGTTGAGGATGCTGCCGCCGAGCTTCGGCCAGTCGTCGAGGAAGACCTCCAGGATCGCCTGGGGCGACGGGAAGAACGGCATCGGCAGCAGGGCGAACTTCGCCGTGACCGCCTCCCAGGCGATCAGCGCCAGTGCCAGCGCCGCGAGCCAGGGGCTCCCGTGCCGCAGCCGCGACCCGAGGGCGCCGAGGCGGCCGGCCACGGGCGCGAGCGTCAGGAGGGCGAGGCCGAGCGCCGCCGCGCCGGACCCGAGGGCCGCGGTCTCGGGCAGGTCGTCCGCCTCGGGCAGGCCGAGGGTCACGCCGGCCAGGGCGAGCCAGGCGCCGCCCGCGAGGACGATCCGCCAGGGCGGCCGCGGCAGCCTTCGGGACGGGGCGGCGGCCCGCGGGGCGACGCCGGCGGTGATGCTTCCGGACATGGCGCGCCTCAGCTCAGCACGTCGGCGTAGATCCGCTCGGCGAACTTCGCCGTGTCGGTGGACCGCCGCAGGACGTTCACCTGCTTCAGCTCGTCCCCGTATAGCGCGAGCTGCTGCTTGAGATCGCCGCCGACCGGGCTGTCGCCGTGCTGCTGGCTGCGCAGCATCGCGGCGAGGTCCGCGATCGAGCCCTTGCCGCCGTAGCCGGAGAACGCCCGGGCGGCGGCCTCGGGATCCCGGTGGACGGCGTGGCCGCCCTCCAGGATCGCCCGGGTCAGCGCGCGCGCCACCGAGCGGTCGTTTCGGATCAGGCTGCCGCGGGCGGCCACGACGCAGCAGGTGCGGGTGGCGAACTCGCCCGACAGGTTGGTGGCGACCTCGGTGAAGCGCGGGTCCTTCAGCCAGATCCAGGTCCGCGGGTCGGAATCGGCCAGCGCCTGCGCCTCGCCCTTCTCCACCGCGAGATTCAGCAGGTCGGCCGGGTACTGCCGCCACTCGACCCCGCTCTCGGGATCGATCCCCGCCTTGGCGAGCAGCAGGCCGAAGAAGTTCTTGGCCGGGCTCGCCTGGTCGCTGATCGCGATCGTCTTGCCCTTCAGCCCGGCGATGTCGGCGATGCCGGAGGACTTGGCGCTGAGCAGCCGCAGGCAGCCGCCGTGCAGCCCCGCGGTGATCTTAACGTCGAAGCCCTGCTCCAGGGGCTTGAGCCAGCGCAGGGCCATGCCGATCCCGGCATCGGCCTTGCCCGTGGCGATCGCCTCCAGCAGGGCCTCGGTCGAGCCGCCGAAATTGACGAACTCCACGTCGAGGCCGTGCCGGGCGAAGATCCCCTGCTCCTTGGCGAGCGGCGCGGCCGCCGTGCAGATGGCCGTGGCGTTCCAGGCCAGCTTGACCGTCCGGAGCGGGCCCGCGGGCGCCTCCGCGGCGGCGGGTCGGCAGAGCGGGCCGGGGTCGAACGGCGCCCCCGGTCCGGGTGCCCAGGCGCGGCCGGTGCCCATGCCGAGGCCGAGCGGCAGAGCGGCCGCCGCGGCGCCGACCTGCAGCAGGCGCCGCCGGGAAGGCGATGGATCGGAGGAGGGGCTGCCCGGTCGGGAGGGCGCTTCGGTCATCTCGGGTCTCCGGGCCGCGCGACCGCGCGGCGGGAACGGCGCGCGTCACCGCACCGGTGGCGCGACCGGGCGGATCTGGCGTCCTCGTCTTCGGGAATGATCCGTCGAGGGATCAGGGTGCCGAGTATTCGATCGCTGCAGGACCGAGTCAACGAAAGCGTTTCCTCTATTTTCGCGCGATCGGGTAAGATCATTCACGGATCGGCGCCGTCGCTCGGCGCTCAGAGGCTTCGACTCATCGGCGAGGGGCGTTGTTCGTCTGTCTCTCGATGACGGGGTCCCGAACGACGACCGGGAGAACGATCGATTCCTGCCCCCGGCGGGCGGAAACACGTTCTTCTTCACCGTCCGACGACGCGGCAACATCCTCCTTCCGATCCATGAATATTCGGAACGGCATTCCGTTGACGCGACCCGGGTCCCGGCGGACCATCGCGGCTCCCGGGATGGCGCCGCGCGGCCGCCCGCCGATCACGTCGCCGAACACCCCATGACCGTCGCCGTCCCGCCCCCCGACATCGTCAGCAGCCTCGCCGGACGGCTCGCCGCCCGCGCGGCCGACCACGACCGCGCGGGGACCTTCCCGCACGACTCCCTCGCGGCGCTCCGGGAGGCCGGGCTCCTGGCCGTCACCGTGCCGCGGCGTCTCGGCGGCGGCGGCGCGGGTCTCGCGCGGGCCGCCGCACTGGTGCGCGCGCTCGGCGCCGCCGACCCGGCGACCGCCCTGGTCGTGGCGATGCAGTACCTCCAGCACGGGCTGATCCACCGGCCCGACACCCCGTGGCCGCGCGCGCTCGCCGACGCGGTCGGCGCGGCGGCGGTGGCGCGCGGGGCGCTGATCAACGCCCTGCGGGTCGAGCCCGAGCTCGGGACGCCCTCGCGGGGCGGCCTGCCGGCCACGGTCGCCCGCCGCGACGGCGCGGGCTGGCGGATCTCCGGGCACAAGATCTACGCGACCGGGGCGCCGGGGCTCGCCTACGGCCTCGTCTTCGTCCGCACCGACGAGGCGGAGCCGCGCACCGGCACCGTCCTGGTGCCGTTCGACGCGCCGGGCATCCGCATCGCGGAGACCTGGGACCATCTCGGCCTGCGCGCCTCCGGCAGCCACGACGTCCACTTCACGGACGTGCCGATCCCCGGGGACCACGCCGTCGACCTGCGGCCGCCGGGCGGCTGGTCGGGGCCCGATCCCTGGCAGCAGGCCTGGAGCTGCACCCTGCTCGCCGCCCTCTACGACGGCGTGGCCCGGGCGGCGCAGGACTGGTTCACCGGCTTCCTGCGGGCGCGCCGGCCCGGCAGCCTCGGGGCGCCGCTGGCGAGCCTGCCGCGCTTCCACGAGGCGGTCGGCGAGAACGAGCGGCTGCTCGCCGTCAACGCGCGCCTCGTCGCCGGGCTCGCCGCCGAGGTCGATGCGGGACATCCCCCGACGCCGCGCGAGTCCGGCTTCGTGAAGCTCACCGCCACGGAGAACGCCGTCGCGGCGGTCCAGCGCGCCGCGGAGCTGTCCGGCAACGCCGGCCTGTCCCGGGCGAACCCGCTGGAGCGGCACCTGCGCGACGTCCTGTGCGCACGCATCCACTGGCCGCAAGGGGACGCCGTCCGCGCCGCCGCCGGCAGGGCCGCCCTCGGCGCCTGAATCCGCCCTCGACCCGGAGATCGCACCATGAGCCTGCTTCCCCCCGATGCCGTCGAGTTCATCGGCTTCGTCGCCCCCCGCCACACCTCCGAGATCCACCCGGCGGCGGGGCCGTCCATCGACCGCGACTACCTGAAGCTCCTGGCGCAGGCGCACGAATGGGGCGGGTTCGACCGGGTGCTGGTGGCCTTCCACGCGACCACGCCGGACGCGCTCCTGCTCGCCGGGCAGGTCGCCGCCGTGACCGAGCGGCTGGGGCTGATGATCGCCCACCGCACCGGATTCACGGCGCCCACCGTGGCGGCGCGGCAGTTCGCGACCCTCGACCAGCTCACCGGCGGCCGGGTCGCGATCCACGTGATCAGCGGCGGCGACGACCGGGAACTCGCCCAGGACGGCGACCACCTCACCAAGGACGCGCGCTACGCCCGCACCCGGGAGTTCCTCGACATCGTCCGGCAGAGCTGGACCGCCGCGGAGCCGTTCGACTACGCGGGCGATCACTACCGGGTGGAGCGCGGCTTCTCCGAGGTGAAGCCGGTCAACGCGATCCCGGTCTATTTCGGCGGCGCCTCGCCGGCGGCGCTGGCGGTGGCCGGCCGCCACGCCGACACCTACGCCCTCTGGGGCGAGACGCACGCGCAGGTCGCCGAGTTGATCGGCCGGGTGCGGGCGGCGGCCGCGGCCCACGGGCGGGCGCCGCGCTTCAGCCTGTCGGTCCGGCCGATCCTCGCCGAGACCGAGGCGCGGGCCTGGGAGCGCGCCGAGGACATCCTGGCCCGGACCCGGGCCGTCCGGGCCGCCAAGGGCCTCGGCCCGGCGGCGACGCCGCAGAACGAGGGCTCCCGGCGGCTCCTCGCGGCCGCCGCCGCGGGGCCGCGCCACGACAAGCGCCTGTTCACCGCCATCGCGGCCGAGACCGGGGCGGCGGGCAACTCGACCGCCCTGGTCGGCACCCCCGAGCAGGTCGCCGACGCCCTGCTCGACTATCACGACCTGGGCGTGCGGACCTTCCTGATCCGCGGCTTCGACCCGCTGGAGGACGCGCTCCAGTACGGCCGGTCGCTGCTGCCCGCCGTCCGCGCCGCCCTCGGGCGCCGCGGCGCCGCCGAGGCCGCCTGATGCGCGCCGTCATCCTCGCCCTGCTGGCGCTCCTGGCGGTCCGGCCGGCGCACGCGCAGGAGGTGCTGCGGGTCGGCGACCAGCGCGGCAACGCCCGCGCGCTGATGGAGGCGGCCGGCGTGCTCGACGGGCTGCCCTACCGGCTCGACTGGAGTGAGTTCCCGGCGGCCGCGCCCCTGCTCGAGGCGCTGAACGCCGGCGCGATCGACGCGGGCGGCGTCGGCGACGCGCCCTTCACCTTCGCGGCGGCCGCCGGGGTGCCGGTGAAGGCGTTCCTGGCCTTCCGCAACCGGCAGGACGGGCTGGCGATCCTGGTGCTCAAGGAATCGCCCGTCCGCACCGTGGCGGACCTGAAGGGCAAGCGCGTCGCGACGAACCGCGGCTCGATCGGCCATCAGGTGGTCCTGGCGGCGCTGGAGGAGGCGGGCCTACCCGCCGACAGCGTGACCTTCAGCTTCCTGCCGCCGGCCGACGCCAAGATCGCGCTGGCCTCCGGGGCGGTCGACGCCTGGGCGACCTGGGAGCCCTACACCTCCACGGCGGAGCTCGCCGGCCTCGTCCGGGTGATCCGCGACGGCAACGGCATCACCCCGGGCCTGACCTTCGCGGTGGCGAGCGACGACGCGATCCGGACCAAGCGGGCGCTGCTCGCCGATTTCGGCGCGCGCCTCGCCCGCGCCCGGGCCTGGGCCCTGAAGGATCCGGCGCCCTACGCGTCCGTCTGGTCGAAGCTCATCGGCCTGCCGGAGGCGGTGCCGCTGCGCTGGTTCGGCCGCGCCGCCTACCGGGCCGTCCCGATCGACGCGTCCGTGATCGCCGACGAGCAGCGCAACATCGATCTCTACGTCCGCGCCGGGCTGATCCCGAAGGCCCGCGCGCCGCGGGCCGAGGCGATCCTCGACACGAGCGTCTCGCAAACCGCCGCCGCCGTGCAATGATGGCGCGGGAGGACCCGACATGCACGACCACGGCGACGACCACGGCCACAGCCACGATCATGGCCACGCCCACGATCACGCCCATGCTCACGCCCATGCTCACGCCCACGATCACGGGGCGTCCGAGCGCTGGAAGCACGACGGCGTTCGGGTGATCCCCGGCGACCGGCTCGACGCCAACACCGCGCAGACGCCCGGCATGTACCGGCAGGCCGCGATCAACGCCGCCCGGGTCGGCGCCCAGAAGATCTGGGCCGGCACGGTGGCGATCCAGCCCGACGCCAAGACCGGCGTGCACCACCACGGCGAATTGGAGAGCGTGATCTACGTGGTCTCGGGCCGCGCCCGGATGCGCTGGGGCGACAGGCTCGAATACGTCGCCGAGGCCGGGCCGGGCGACTTCATCTTCGTGCCGCCCTTCGTGCCGCACCAGGAGATCAACGCCTCGACCGACGAGCCGCTGCACTGCGTGCTGGTGCGCTCCGACAACGAGGCGGTGGTGGTCAACCTGCCCGACGTCGAGGCCGCCGAGGCGCCCGAGACCGTGTACTGGGTCGACCCGATCCACAAGCATCCGTGAGAGACCGGAGACGGCAGCGATGAGCCGGGACCGCCAGCTGCATCTCGGCGCCTTCATGCGCCCGGTCGGCATCCACACCGCGTGGTGGCGCTATCCGGGCGGCTATCCGGACGCGAACTTCAACTTCGAGCACCTGGCGCACTTCGCCCGGCGGCTGGAGGCCGCGAAGTTCGACGCGTTCTTCATGGCCGACCACCTCGCGGTGATGAACATGCCGGTGGCGGCGCTCCGCCGCTCGGCCACCGTGACGTCGTTCGACCCGCTGACCCTGCTGCCGGCGCTCGCCGTGCTCACCGAGCGGATCGGCCTGATCGCCACCGCGTCGACCACCTACAACGAGCCCTACCACGTCGCCCGCAAGTTCGCCTCGCTCGACCACATCTCGAAGGGGCGGGCCGGCTGGAACCTCGTCACCTCCGGCAACCCGGACGAGGCCCTGAACTTCGGCCGCGACGCGCATCTGGAGCACGCCACCCGCTACGCCCGGGCGCGCGAGTTCTTCGACGTAGTGACCGGCCTGTGGGATTCCTTCGCCGACGACGCCTTCACGATGGATCCGGCGAGCGGCCTGTTCTTCGACCCGGCGAAGATGCGCGTCCTCGACCACCGCGGCGACTTCCTGAAGGTGAAGGGCCCGCTCAACGTCGCCCGGCCGGTGCAGGGCTGGCCGGTGATCGTCCAGGCCGGCGCCTCCGAGGCCGGCAAGCAGATCGCCGCCGAGACCGCCGAGATGGTGTTCGGCGCGGCCTCGACCGTGGAGGCGGCGCGGACCTTCTACGCCGACGTGAAGGGGCGGATGCCGGCGGCGGGGCGCGACCCGGACCAGCTCAAGATCCTGCCCGGCTGCTTCATCGTCCTGGGCGAGACGGAGGACGAGGCGCAGGCCAAGAAGGCGCGTCTCGACGACCTCGTTCATCCCGACAGCGGCCTCGCCAACCTCTCGGTCCGCCTCGGCGTCGACGCGACGGGCTTCGCCCTCGACGCGCCGCTCCCGGAGCTCCCCGAGAGCAACGCCAGCAAGAGCGGGCAGGCCCAGATCGTCGACTACGCCCGCCGCACTGGCGCGACCGTGCGGGAACTCGCCCGCAAGGTCGGCGGCTACGGCGGCCTGCAGATGGTCGGCACGCCCGCGCAGGTGGCCGACCGCATGGAGGAGTGGCTGGAGACGCGCGCCTGCGACGGCTTCAACGTGATGTTCCCGTTCGTGCCCGAGGGGCTCGACGACGTGGTCGACCGGCTGGTGCCGGAGCTGCAGCGGCGCGGGCTGTTCCGCCGGGACTACGCGGGGACGACGCTGCGCGACCATCTCGGCCTCGCGCGGCCGGCCAACCGCTTCTTCCCGCCCGACGCCCCGGCTCGGCCAGGGGGCTGATCGACCCGCCGCGCGGGCCGGCGCGGTCCCGCGCCGTCGGGGTGCGTGGCGGATCATGCGAACGGCGCGAACCTCCGGTCGTGTCGCGCGGTTATTCTCGGATCGTCGCGCGCCGATGGGAGGGGATCGTGCCCGAGGCTGTTCCGCCCCTGTCCGGGTGCCGCGTCCTCGTCGTCGAGGACGAGTATTTCATCGCCAGCGAGGTCAAGCGCTGGTTGCACAGCGCCGGGGCCGAGGTGATCGGCCCGGTCCCGCGCGCGGATCTCGCCCTGGACCTGATCGCCGAGCAGACGCCCGACGCCGCGGTGCTCGACGTGAATCTGGGCGACGGGAACAGCGTCTATCCGGTCGCCGAGCGTCTCGGCGTCCTCGGCGTGCCGTACCTGTTCGCCACCGGCGACGTGCGGGTCACCGGCGCCCCGGCCCAGGCGAGCCGGCCCATCCTGGAGAAGCCGTTTGTGGCGGCGGAGCTGGTCCGGGCCGTGACCAGGCTCGTCGCGGCCGCCTGAGGCCGCCGCGCCGCCCGCGCGGCCTCAGAGGGGGCCCGGCCCGGGATGCGGGCCCATGCGCCGGCGGTCGTGCTCGATGGCGAAGACGTGGGCGTAGAGGTTCGCGACCCAGCCCCGCCCCTCGACCGTGAGGTCGAGGAACCGGATCGCGTCCCCGATCACGGGCTCGATCTTGCCCCAGAAGAACGACGGGTAGCGCTCCGCGAGGTCGGCCGGGCTGTCGTAGCCGAGTTCCGCGTTGACGCCGATCTCGGCGAATTCGTGGAACAGGGCGTTCAACTTGCGCGGGTAGAGCGGGTCGCCGAGCTGACCGATCAGGTCGGCCGCCCGCAGCAGCCCGGCCTCGGTCCCGGTCTCGCGATGGGAATCGTCCTCGGGGACCGGGAAGCGGGTCAGCTCGATCGCCCGGATGACCCGGGACGCGTCGACGAGATCGTGCGTGCCGAAGCGCTCCTGCACGGCCAGCTTCGAGCGCTCCACGTGGTAGGGTGCCAGCGCCGCGTCAGAGGCGCCCCGGGGCAGGCTGACGGTCGTGCCCTGCGCGTCGATGACGAAGGCCTGCAGCCGGTCTCCGGCGCAGACGCCGCGCACGTAGCCGATGTCGTGGTAGAGGGCGGCCAGGATCATGTGCAGCCAGTCCTCGGGCGTGATGCCCTGCTGCAGGAAGCGGCCGCGGAGGATGTCCTGGGCGACCAGGGTGACGAGGGCCGTGTGGTCGCCGTCATGGTAGAGGGCGTCGCTCCCGACGATCCGCTCGATCGTCAGGCGCGCCGCGGCCTCGATGATCTCGGCGTAGCGCGGCTCCCGGCTGCCGAAGGTCCGCTGGTAGGTCAGGGCCAGGTGCTCGCCGAGGGCGTCGGCGAGCATCTTGGTCGCGTCGAACATGGGATCCTCGCCGTCAGCTGCGTCGGGCGGCGCCGCGCCCGGCCGGGTCGGTGGAGATCACGCGGATCGCCCCCCGCGATCGACGAGCCGCTCCTCGAGATAGGCCGCCGCGTCCGCGTAGAGTTCGTAGCGGCGCAGCAGCACCGCCCGCTTTTCGGCCTTCGTCGCCGCGTCGAGCTTGGCGCGGGCCCTGTCGGCGCGGGCGCGCAGCTTCCCGGCGAGCTTCTCGAAGGCGGCATCGATGCGCGCGCCGACCTTCTCGCCCTCGGCGCGCGCCGGATCGGGGTCGTCCCGCCGGCGCTTCGGCCCGGCCCTCTTCGCTTCTCCAGCCATGACGCATCTCCGGTCGCCCCGATCGGTGGCGGAACCGTATGACGGAACGATCACGGGCGCGACATGGGATCGGCCGCCGCGGGCGCGGCGCTTTCTCAGGCGTGTCACGGAACGCTGCTCTAGGTCGGCCCCGCGACGCGCAGGAGAACCGGCGATGCGGCCCGACGACAGCTCTGCCCCGGATGCCACCTTGAATGCCACCTCGGATGCCACCCTGGAGGCGATCCGGCGTGACCTCGCCGACAGCTACGACGAGGAGCTGGAACTCGGGCTCGAGGAGGATCGCCTCGACCGGCTCGCGGCCGAGCTCGGCGGCGCGCCGCCCGATCATCTCGACCGCAAGGTCTATTTCCGCGCGCTGCTCCGGCTGCAGCACGAGCTGGTCCGGCTCCAGGACTGGGTGCAGGACCGGAAACTGCGCGTGGTCGTGCTGTTCGAGGGCCGCGACTCGGCCGGCAAGGGCGGCGTGATCAAGCGGATCACCCAGCGCCTCAATCCCCGCGTCTGCCGCGTCGCCGCCTTGCCTGCCCCGAGCGAGCGCGAGCGGACGCAATGGTATTTCCAGCGCTACGTCTCCCATCTGCCCGCCGGCGGCGAGATCGTGCTGTTCGACCGCTCCTGGTACAACCGCGCCGGCGTCGAGCGGGTCATGGGCTTCTGCACCGAGGCGGAGGTCGAGGAGTTCTTCCGGTCGGTCCCCGAATTCGAGCGCATGCTGGTGCGCTCCGGCATCGTCCTGGTAAAATACTGGTTCTCGATCACCGATGCCGAGCAGGAATTCCGCTTCCGGATGCGGATCCACGATCCGCTCAAGCAGTGGAAGCTGTCGCCCATGGACGTCGAGTCGCGGCGCCGCTGGGAGGACTACACCCGGGCCAAGGAGGACATGCTGGCGCGGACCCATATCCCCGAGGCGCCCTGGTGGGTGGTCGAGGCGGTCGACAAGCGACGGGCCCGCCTGAACTGTATCAGCCACCTGCTCGACCAGATCCCCTACGGCAGCGTGGAGCACCCGGCGGTCCACTTGCCCGAGCGCTTGCGGCACGCGGACTACGTGCGCGGCCCGGTCCCCGCCGCGATGATCGTTCCGGCCGCGTTCTGATCGCGGCGCGGAGACGGCGCGGGAGTCGTGATCCTGTCGCGGTGGCGCGGCTATAGCGCCGCCATGGCGAAGCGCCCCATGACTCTCGACCTGTTCACGACCCTGGATATCGTCGATGACGACGTCTCGGCTGTCATCGACGCCTATCTGGCCGATCCCACGCCCGGTTCGGTGGCGTTCGGGGACGGCTTCCGCATCGATCCCGCGGCCGCGGTGGCCTCGCATCCCTTCGCCCGGACGCTGATCGATCAGCCCTGGGCCGATGCCCGGCTGCGCCGGGCCGCCATCCGCGCCGCCATCCTGCTGGCGGAGCCGGAGCGGGTCTGACCGGATCGGCCACCTGTCGCGCGACGGCCGCGCGATATTCGTGGGGCTGGCATGCGGCTGGCATGCGGCTGTCATCGCGCTGGCATACCGCTGTCATGCGGCCGTCATGGGCGGGATGGCAGGTCGCCGCCACGGCGAACCTCCCGACCCTATGCCGCCACTCCGCCCGCCCGGTCCTGCCGTGGCGGGCTTTTGTATGCCCGCGGCTCGGCCATCGCGACGACGCGCGTCGGATCCTACGCCTAAAGCGGTAGGTGTACCGACCTCCGACCACACGACGCCCGGTTGTAATCTGGGGCGGAGACGGCGCGGATGAACGGCGCGCCTTCAGGGTGAACGATCGGTTTACCCAAACCGCACAATTGCGCCGACCGCCCCGATCCGGGCGCGATCGGCGGGCGTTCTACGGGCAGGTCCACCGGAGACGTGCTGACATGCTGATCCTCAACCCGATGACCGGCCAGATGGTCGAGGTGCGCGTGCCCCGGCCGAAGCCGAAGGCCGCCTGATCGCGCCAGCTCTCCGTCCGCTTCCCCGCACGCCCGCGGCCCAGGCGGCGTGCCCCTCCAGCCCCGCACGACCCATGCTGCCGACCGATCTCGACCGACCCGCCGAACTGACCCTCTGGCCGGGCTACGCGCCGGCCCGGGTGGCCGTGTCGCACAGTTTCCCGACGCTGCGGGCCGCCCTCGCCGCCGCGGTCGCGGCGATCGACGCTGAGGATGCCAATCCCTGGATCATCACCGAGGGCGGCGACATCCTCGCTCCGGGATGGATCCGCGCGAACACCGCGGGCGCCGTCCTGCAGTAGCCGGACGTCAGCCGGCGAGCTGGTCCGCGCCGCGGTTGCGCCACCGGTACTCGCTCGGCGAGATCCCGTAGCTGTCCTTGAAGCGGCGGCTGAAATGGCTCTGGGTGCAGAAGCCGCAGCTGTAGGCCAGCTCACCGACGGCCAGATGGGCGAAGCCGGGATCGGCGAGACGCTGCGCGGCGGTCTCCAGCCGCCGCCGCCAGATCCAGTCGGCGATGTTGCGGTCCTGCTCGCGGAACAGGGCTTGGAGGTGGCGCAGCGACACGCCGACGGCCGCCGCGAGCCGGGCGGGGTCGAGGTTCAGGTCGCCGAGATGGGCCTCGATGTGGGCCAGCGCGCGCTGGAAGATCAGGACGCCCTGGATGTTCTTGGGGGTCTCGTGCGCGAGGCGTTCCGCGATGCTCGCGACGATGAGATCGACGCCGACCGACGCCATGCGGTTCGACATGTCCGGCGTCAGGCGCTCCGCGTTGCGGACCAGTTCCTGGAAAAAGGTCGTGACCATCGACGTGCCGACTTGATCCGCGCCGATCGTGAGGCACGTGAACCGGCGCGTCGAGCCGAGGGCGCGCTCCAGGGCCGCGCGCGGCAGCTCGACGAACAGCGTCTGCGTGTCGACGTCGGAGGCCATCGTCGCCGGCCGACGGTCCATCACGACGATGTCGCCGGGATTCTGGATCGCGGTGCGGTCGTCCTGCGCGCTGAACACGCGGCCCTTGAGCGTGATGGCGACGTTCAGGGTCTCGTACTTGCCGTGCCGGCGGATCGTGTCCGGGGTCGCGACGGTGGTGACGGCGCTCTGCGTCACGCGCGTGATCAGCAGCGGCCCGACCTCCGCGGCCTCCAGCGTGCCGGTGAAAGCGTGCGCCACGGCAGGCGTAAGTTCGACCGGCACGATCCGGTCGAAGATCGTCTCACGCCAGAGGCGGAAACTGTCTTTCGGCTTGAAATCCGCCGTAGAGAACAAAGTCCTCATAGAAAATTCTTGTATTCATGCTTCGCCGCGCGCGCTCGGGAAAACGGTAGCACGCTTTCAGGCAAGCGCAACGGCGCCGACCAACCTAAGAGGGTTCTCGACCTTGTCAGGAGCCCATAACGTGTCCGATTCGTCCCTCGTCAGCCCCCAATCCAATATCGTGCTGACGGCAGGGCTCGTCGCTGCCTATGTATCGAACAATCGGGTTCCGACCGCCGACCTTCCGACCCTGATCGCGCAGTGTCACGACGCGATCACCGCGCTGGCCGCCAACGGGGCGGCGTCGATCGAGGCTGCGGGGGACACGGACGCGCTGCGCGACCGGCCTACCGCCGCGCAGATCCGCAGCTCGATCCGGCCCGACGGCATCGTCAGCTTCATCGACGGGCGCCGGTACAAGACGCTCAAGCGCCATCTCACGGCCCACGGCCTGCACCCGCAGAGCTACCGCGAGCGCTACGGTCTGCCGGCCGATTATCCGATGGTCGCGCAGGAATATGCCGAGCGCCGGTCCGCGCTGGCGCGCTCCATCGGCCTCGGCGTGCCGGGCGCGCGCGCCGCCTGAGCCGACTCGCCTCGGCAGGCCGCGGCTGATTCGTGGCTGGCGCTCCCGGCCTCAGGCGGCCGCGTGCCGTCCGTCGGGCAGCAGATCCCGGCTCGCCTGCTCGATCCGTTTGAGCCAGTCCTCGGCCGCCGCCGCCCGCAGGGTCGCGGCCTCGGCCCGCGCCTGGGCCTCCCGGACGCGCCGGTCGGCTTCCGCCTCGCGTTCGAGGACCTGCCGCGCCGCCTGCGCCCGCGCTTCCTCCAGGAGCGCCCGCAGGGTCCGGATCTCCTGTTGGGCGGCCTCCAGATCCGCGGCCAGCGTCTCGCAGGCGGTCGATTGCTGGTGCAGGCGCTGATCCTGCGCCTGCTTCGCGACGGTCGCGGCCGACAGGGTGTCGAGGATCTGGCTCCAGTCCGCCACCGGCCGCGACGGCGTCTCCGGATCGGGTTCGGGGGACGCTTCGGAACGCGCCGCCGGGCTCGGCGCGTCGGCCACGAGGGGGCCGTCGGCGATCCCCGGAGCCGGCTCCGTCGGTTCTCCGCGCTCACGCGCGATGCGGGCGTCGAGCTGGGCCCAGAACGTCGCGTTCATCGCCGTGGCGATCCCGCCGGGCCCGCGCCGGTCACGAAGCCGCCCGCGTCGCGGAAGCCCGAGCGCTGCCCGCCTGGCCGGTCACCTGTCCGCCCGGCTGCATCACGAATTCCGCGTCGATCGTCTCGGCGATGCGCTGGAGCATCTGCTCCGCCGCCGCGGCCCGCTCCTCGGCGGCCGCGGCCCGGTCCTCGGCGGCCTGGATCAGCTTGATCGCCTGCGCGTGGACCTCGTGGGTCTCCCGCTCGGCCGCCAGCACCTGGGCGCGGGCCGCGTCCATGTCGGCGCGCACCTGCCGCAGCAGGTCCTGGACGTGCGTCTCCTGCTCCTGTGCCCGGTCCTCGACGTCCCGGATGTAGCGCGCCGCGCCCTGCACCCGCTCCAGCAGGTCGGGCCACCGCTCGACCGGCGACGGGTTCTGGTTGCGCCCCTGCGCCGAGACGCGCTCGTCCGCGGCGAGCAGGACGAGGTTGCCGGTGCGGATCCGTGTCGTCGGCTCGCGGGCGTCGCGCGCGACGGCATCGATCTGGTCCAGCGCCTCGGCCCTGGGGTGCTTCGTCTGTTCCATCACGCGTCCTGCCGACAGGGTGCAGCGCAAGCCTTCGGTGAGGCATCGGCGTCCGCCTCACACCGACGGAAAATGGTTAACAACTCCTTAATGTTCGCGCTAGGGTTGCGCTGCCGCGGCGATACCCGCGCGACGTCGCGCGCGGGACCGCCGGATCGCGGGCCGTCTCACGGGTAGCGGACGGGCTGCGGGTCCTCCGGCAGCGGGATGAACTCGGCGTCGTTCGGCACGGTGTCGAACCGGCCCTGGCGCCAATCCTCCTTGGCCTGCGCGATCCGCTCGGGCCGGGACGAGACGAAGTTCCACCACAGGTGGCGCGGGCCGTCCATTGGCTCGCCGCCCAGCACCATGAACCGGGCCGATTCCGTGGCGCGCACGCTGATGCGGTCGCCGGGGCGGAACACCAGCAGCTGGCCGGGGCCGAAGCCGTCGCCGGCGATCTCGATGGCGCCCGCGACCGTGTAGATCGCCCGCTCGTCGTAGGTCGGATCGAGGGGCAGGACGGCGCCGGCCTCGAGGGCCACGTCGGCGTAGACCATCGGGCTCGAGGTCCGGACCGGCGAGCGCGCGCCGAAGGCCTCGCCGGCGATCAGCCGGACGGTCTTGCCCTCGCCGGTGAGGACCGGCAGCGCGGCGGCGTCGTAGTGCTCGAAGGCGGGGGCGTTCTCCTCGTCCCGGTCCGTCAGCGCGACCCAACTCTGGATGCCGAACAGGCGGGAGCCGGTCTGACGCAGCGTCGGGGCGGTGTGTTCCGAGTGCGTGATGCCGCGGCCGGCGGTCATCCAGTTCAGCTCGCCCGGCCGGATCGGCAGCTCCGTGCCGAGGCTGTCGCGGTGCATGATCTCGCCGTCGAACAGGTAGGTGACGGTGGAGAGGCCGATATGCGGGTGCGGCCGCACGTCCATGCCCTGCCCGAGAAGGAATTCCGAGGGGCCCATCTGGTCGAAGAAGATGAAGGGGCCGACCATCCGGCACTCGGTGGAGGGCAGCGCCCGCCGCACCGCGAAGGAGCCGAGATCGCGCGAGCGGGGCACGATCAGGGTCTGGATCGCGTCGCAGCTGAAATGGTCGCCCGGGATCGGGTCATCGGCACTGTGCCAGCTCATCGCCTTGCTCCTCCGCGCGGGGATCGGCCCCCCATCCGCAGGCATCCTGGACCGGGAGCGTCCGGGTTGGAACAGAAACGATCGAAACGCATCGTTTCCGAAAAATCGCCCGATCGTCCCGGCCGGGGCGACGGCCTACCAGGGTGTCGGCTTGGGGTTGCGCTCGTCGAAGCCGCGCTGGTGCCAGTACGGGTAGATCGGGGTCTCCTGGCTCGCCGCGTCGAGCCGGGCGACCTGCTCGGCCGTCAGGGTCCAGCCGAGGGCGCCGAGGTTCTGCTTCAACTGCTCCTCGTTGCGGGCGCCGACCACGATGTTGCAGACGGTCGGACGGGTCAGCAGCCAGTTGAGCGCCACCTGCGCCACCGTCTTGCCGGTCTCGGCCGCCACGGCGTCGAGGGCGTCGACCACGCCGAACAGGTAGTCGTCGGAGACCGGCGGCCCGCCCTCGGCGCCGCCGGCGGCGATGCGGCCGCTCTGGTTGGCCTGTCCGCGGCGGATCTTGCCGGTGAGGCGGCCCCAGCCCAGCGGGCTCCAGACCATCAGGCCGACGCCCTGGTCGAGGCCGAGCGGCATCAGCTCCCACTCGTAGTGGCGGCCGATCAGCGCGTAGTAGCCCTGGTAGGCGACGTAGCGGGCGAGCCCGTGGCGCTCGGAGGTCGCGAGCGCCTTCATCAGCTGCCAGCCCGAGAAGTTGGAGGCGCCGATATAGCCGATCTTGCCCGCGCGGGTGAGGTCGTCGAGCGCCCGCAGCGTCTCGTCCACGGGGGTGAGGGCGTCGAAGCCGTGCATGAAGTAGACGTCGATATGGTCGGTGCCGAGCCGCTTCAGGCTGGCCTCGCAGGCGCGGACCAGGTGGTAGCGCGAGGAGCCGACCTGGTTCAGCTCGTCGTTGAACCGGAAGGTCGCCTTGGTGGAGATCAGCGCCCGGTCGCGCTTGCCCTTCAGGGCCTGGCCCAGGATCTCCTCCGAGGCGCCGCCCGAGTAGATGTCGGCCGTGTCGAAGAAGTTGACGCCGGAATCGAGGCAGAGATCGACCATGCGGGTCGCCTCGGCGACGTCCGTCTGCCCCCAGCGCTGGAAGAATTCGTTCGTGCCGCCGAAGGTGCCGGTGCCGAAGCTGAGCACCGGCACGGTGAGGCCGGAGCGTCCGAACTGCCTGTAGTCCATCGAGTCCTCGTCGCGATTGCGGCCGCCGCGCGGCGGCGCGCCTGCCGGATCAACGCGCCGCGCCGCCCGGTTTTCCCGGCCGGCGCGGGCCGTCAGCGCCGCGACTCGACGACCGGCGCCCCGTCGCAGCGCTGGCCGGCGGCCGCGCCCGTGCGCCGGCCGGGCGGCAGGGCGTCCGGCGATCCGGCCTTCTCGGCCAGGATCGCGACGTTCGCCGTCATCCCGGCCGCCAGCACGATCGGGCAGGGCACGTCGTCGAGGTCGATCCGGATCGGCACCCGCTGCGCCAGCCGGACCCAGGTGAAGATCGGGTTGACCGTCGGCAGCCCCTGGACGCCCGGGGCGGCGTCGGCGACGCTGATCCCGCGGCCGAGGCCGGTGACGCGCCCCCGGATCGGACGGTCCGGCCACGCCATCAGCGACACGCGCGCGGCGTCGCCCGCGCCGATGCGCGGGAGCTGCGTCTCCTCGAAATAGCCCTCGATCCAGAAGCTGTCGCCGTTGACCAGCGTCAGCGCCGGCTGTCCCGTGGCGGCGAACCCGCCCTCCTGCAGCAGCAGGTTGGTGACCCAGCCGTTCACGGTCGCCCGCAGGGTCGTGCGCTCCAGGTTGAGCCGCGCCTGCGCCAGCGCGCCCTCCGCCTGGACCACGTCGGCCTGGGCGGCCTGCGCCTGGCCGCTGGTCGTCTGCTTCTGCTGCGGCGTGGTGGCGAGGTCGTCGAGGTCGGCGGTGCGCTGCGCGATCCCCGCGAGGTACCCGGCCCGCGCCCGGGCGCTGGCGAGGGCGCCCTCGGCCTGGGTCACGGCGTTCCTGAACGTGCCGGGATCGATCGTGAACAGCACGTCGCCCTTGCGGACGAACTGGTTGTCGCGGACCCGGACCGCCACCACCGTGCCGGAGACCTCGGGCGCCACCTGCACGGTGTAGACGCGCACGCGCCCGTCCCGGGTCCAGGGCGTGTAGGCGTAGTAGAGGAAGGCGAGGTAGGCGAGGCCCACGGCCGCCGCCAGCGCCAGCAGGGTGGCGGCGACGTTGTAGGCGGGCGGCGGCTGCCAGTCGCGCAGCGACGGTCGCGGTTTCAGGGCCATCTCACGGGCCCTGGACGCGCAGGGACAGGATCAGCAGCGCCGTCACGGCGGTCAGGAGGCTGAAGTCGAACAGGGCGCGGTTCCAGACAAGGTGGTTGATGCCGATCCAGTCCAGGATCCAGCGCAGGGCCCAGGTGATCACCAGGGCGGCGAGCAGGCAGATCACCGCGGGCTCGACGAAGAGCCCCAGCACGTCGACCGCCCGCAATCCGACCACGCCGATCACGCCCGCCCTCCCGGATCGAGGTTCGGCCAGCCCGCGCGGTCGAGATCCGACACGAGGGCGGCCAACGCCCCGATGCGCTCCGCCTGGAGCGGCAGGGTCGCCCGGTCGGCGAGCGCGCGCAAGGGATCCGGCGCCGTCTCCGGCCCCGCCGGACGGGACTCGGCGAGCCGCGCCCAGACCGCCCGGCCGACGCGGCGGCCCTCCCGGTCGTCCGTCTCCCGCAGGGCGAGCAGCAGGAGCCCGATGACGAGCAGGCGCTCGCCGCTCCGGGCCGCCGCGTCGTCCGCGCCGATGAGGGCGAGTCGGCCGAAGCCCCGGGCGAGGTAGCGGTCGAGCGGCGGCAGCAGGAGCGCCGGGTCGAGGGCCGCGCCGCGCACCGACCGGACCAGCCGGCGTCGGGCCCGCAGGCGCAGGGTCGCGGCGCTCACCGGCGGCGGCAGGGCGGCGAACGCGATCGCCGCCACCGCCATGCCGAGCAGCTCGGCCAGCACGGTGTTGAGCGAGTCGGCGAGGTCGTAGGTCATCGGGTTCTTGGGATCGAGCACGCCGAAGACGAAGAACCCGAAGCCGATCCCGTAGATCGCGCGCTTGTCGGCGCGGCCGACCACCGCCAGCATCGCCACCGGCAGCAGCACCGCGGCCAGCAGCGCGAAGCTCCCGGTGGTCGTCAGCAGGGTGTAGCGGACGGTGAGCCCGACCACGCCGGCGAGCAGCGCGCCGACCAGGAAGGCGCGGGATTCCGCCCGCGGGTCGGCATGGGCGGCGAGCAGGACGCAGACGAGGCTCGCCCAGGTCGCGGCGCCGGCCCCGTGCGACCAGCCGGTGACGTACCAGAAGCCGTTGACGAGCAGGACGGCGGCGGCGGTGCGCAGGGCGTTGTCGAAGGCGTGCCAGCCGTCCCAGTCCAGGTCGTTCCACAGGAGCAGGTGCGGGCGGAACGGGACGCGCCGCCGGCCCACGCGCCCGCCGGCCCGCAGGAGCCGCGCCGAGACCCGGACGCGCCCGACCTGCCGGACGGCGATCGCCCCGCCGGCCCCGATCAGGTCGGTCGAGCGCGATCCCGACCGGTCCGGCAGCAGCGCCCGCAGCAGGCCCGCGGCGAGCACCCGCCGCAGCCGGGGGGCGGCGTTGCGGATGCCGCGGCCGCCGGAGCGCAGGGAGGGCTGCTCGGTGAACGTGTCGGTGACCTCCTCGCCCAGGGTCATGACCGCGGCGATCGGCATCGGGCCGGGCCGCTCGCCCCGCCGCAGGGCGGCCATCCAGGCGTCGCAGGCCTCCGCGGCCGCCTCGAGCCGCCCCGCCAGGGCGCGGCTGACGGCGGGGACGCCCGGCGCCACGAACACGTTCGACGCGTAGGCGCAGCCGATCCCGAGCAGGATCGTCGAGCAGCGGTCGACACCGATCTGGAACACCGCCTCCGGGTTCTGCACGTCGGCCAGGGCGATGATCGGCACGGTGAAGCCCATCGAGGCGAAGCCGTAGGCGCGCTGGCCGCTCTCGACGCTGGAGGCCGCGGTGAGCAGGCCCATCCACAGGGCCAGCGCGAGGTCGAAGGCCAGGGTCGCCTGGGCGAAATTGGCCACCAGCACCATCGCGACGGTGACGCCCACCAGGGTGCTGCCGGCGCGCCACAGGCTCTTGCGCAGGGAGGCCGCGCGGGTGGCGAGCGTCACCGAGATGACCGTCCAGCCGGCCCAGTGCGGCAGCGCCAGCTCGAGCCACATGGCGAGCCAGATCGCCGCGATGGCGGTGAGCGCGATGCGCACGGCCTCGGCCGCCTCGCGCGGCCACCACGCCGCGAGGCGCTGCAGGAGGCCCGGCGCGTCCTCGGAGAGCGCGACCTCACCGGCCATCGCGCGGCCTCGCCGGCCGGGGCGGGTCCGGGAACCCGGCTGCAGGCTCAGTCATAGTGCTCGGCGATGTCGACCTTCCCCTTGAACACCCGGTAGACCACCAGGGTGTAGATCAGGGTGATCGGCAGGACCACGATCCCCGCGCCCCAGAACATGAAGGACAGGCTCGCCTCCGGCGCCGCCGCCTCGGTCACCGTCACGCTGAACGGCACCATGTAGGGCAGGAACGAGGCGGCGAGCGTCGCGAAGGCGGCGGCGAAGATCAGCGCCACCAGCGGGAAGGGCAGGGCATCGATCCGGCGCCGCGCCGCGTAGAGGAGCCCGGCGCAGGCCGCGGCCCCCACGAGCGGCAGGACCAGCATCTCGGGCCGCTCGACCCAGCGGTGCAATACCCGCAGGTTCATCGCCAGCGCGTACGCGAAGGCCGCGCCGAGGAAGACCAGCACGCCCAGCAGGAGCCGCGGCAGCAGCCGGAAGCCGAGGTCGCGCACGTCGGACTCGGTCTTGCCGCACAGCCACGCGGCGCCGAGCAGCGCGTAGCCGAGGCACAGGCCGAGTCCGCAGAGCAGCGAGAACGGCGTGAGCCACGTGAACGCCCCGCCGGCGTAGAGCCCGCCCTGCACCGGCAGCTCCTGCACGAGCGCCCCGACCGTCACGCCCTGCACGAAGGCCGCACAGTAGGAGCCGCCGACGAAGCCCGCGTCCCAGACCCGCCGCAGCCGCCCGGACTTGTAGCGGAACTCGAAGGCGACGCCGCGCAGGATCAGGGCCGCGAGCATCAGGAGGAGCGGCAGGTAGAAGGCCGAGAGCAGCAGCGCGTAGACCGTCGGGAAGGCGCCGAACAGGATCGTGGCGGCGAGCACCAGCCAGGTCTCGTTGCCGTCCCAGACCGGGGCGATCGCCTGCATCATGTGCCGGCGCGCCGTCTCGTCCGGGGCGATCCCGAACAGCATGCCGACGCCGAGGTCGAACCCGTCGAGCAGCACGTAGAGCATCAGGGTGAGGGCGAGGGCGGCGGCCCAGAATTCGATCACGGCCGCTCACTCCGCCGGATTGCCGCTGGGGGTGCCGGGACTGTCGCCCGGCACGGCGAGCGGCCGCTTGGGGTTGGCGGCGCTTCCCGCACGGGCCGGGGTCGGCAGGATGCCGGCCTTGAGCATGCGGTAGATGTAGACGGTGCCGGCCGCGAAGATCAGCGCGTAGACCGCGCCGAACACGGCGAGCGAGGTCGCAACCTGCGGTGCGGCCAGGAACGGCGTCGCCGCGTCGGCGGTGCGCAGCTGGCCGTAGACGGTCCAGGGCTGGCGCCCGACCTCGGCGGTGAACCAGCCGGTCAGCGTCGCCACGAAGCCCAGCGGGAACGACAGGAAGATCGCCCATTGCAGCCAGCGCGCCCGCTCCAGCCGCCCGGTGGCGTAGAAGGCCATCCCGCCCCAGGCCAGCGCCAGCATCAGCAGCCCGCAGCCGACCATGATGCGGAAGGCGAAGAACGGGATCAGCACCGGCGGCCGGTCGGCCTTGGGGATGTCCTTGATGCCGATCACTTTGCCGGTGAGGGTGCCGTCGTCGATCAGGCTGCCGATCGGGGCGGGCAGCGCGATGACGAAGTGGTTCTTCTCCTGTGCCTCGTCGGGCCACGCGAACAGGATCTCGCCGGCCGGTGCCTGGCTCTCCCAGTGGCCCTCGATCGCGGCGATCTTCGAGGGCTGGTGCTTGACGACGTAGTCGCCGGTGAGGTGGCCGAAGAACAGCTGCAGCGGCACCAGAATCGCGGCGAGGCCGAGCCCCATCCGGATCATGGCGCGGGCCTCGATCCGGTCGCTGCCGCGCAGCATGTACCACGCCCCCGTCGCGGCCACGCAGAAGCTGGTGGTGACGTAGGCGGCCAGGACCATGTGGGGGAAGCGGACCCAGACGACCCCGTTGAAGATGATCGCCCACCAGTCCGTCGGCACGAACACGCCGTCCGGGCGCTGGGCGAAGCCGGTCGGGTACTGCATCCACGAATTGTTCACGAGGATCCAGAACGACGACAGGCTGGTTCCGAGGCAGACCATCAGGCAGGCGAACAGGTAGAACCAGCGCGGCACCCGCCTGCGGCCGAACATCAGCACCCCGAAGAACGAGGCCTCGAGCGCGAAGGCCGTGAAGCTCTCGTAGCCGAGGAGCGGCCCCTGGATCGGGCCGGTGCGGCGAGCGAGCTCGCTCCAGTTGGTGCCGAACTGGAACGCCATGACGATGCCGGAGACCACGCCGAGCCCGAAGGCGACGGCGAAGATCTTGAGCCAGAAGTCGAACAGGCGGTCGTAGACCGGCTCGCGCGCGATCATCGCCCGGGCCTGGAGGAAGGCGAGCCAAGCCGCCAGCCCGACCGTGAAGGCCGGGAAGATGATGTGGAACGACACCGTGAAGGCGAACTGGATGCGCGAGAGCATCAGGGCGGAGATGTCCATCGTTCCTCTCTCCGGCCGAGGCTCGCCGGTCCGCCGCCGCGGGCCGGGCGCGCCGCACCCTCAGATGTCCGCCGGCGGGGCGCGGGGAACCGCGCCTCGCGAACCTGTCAGACGTTCTCGATCCTCAGGACCGGCGCCGTCTCGGCCCGGGTGCGACGGCAGGCCTCGGCGTCCCGCTTGAGGTCGATGCCGTAGGTCGGGATCACCGCCTTGAGGCGGGGCAGCCAGGCATCCGGCGTGAGCCGGTCGGCGAAGCACTTCTCCAGGACCTCGACCGCGATGAAGGCCGCCGTCGAGGCGCCAGGCGAGGCGCCGAGCAGGGCGCAGATCGAGTTGTCGGCCGCGGCCACCAGCTCCGTGCCGAATTCGAGGTAGCCTTCCTCCAGCGGGTTCGACTTGCCGGTCGGCTTGATCGTCTGCACCCGCTGGCCGGCCACCGCCGAGGTCCAGTCCTGCTTCAGCGCCTTGGGGAAGAAGTCCTTGAGGGTCGCGAACTGGTGGTCGGAGCTCTGGAGCACCTGGCCCACGAGGTACTCGGTGAGCGCGACGTTGTCCTTGGCGACGTCGAGCAGCGGCACGATGTTGTGCGGTGTCAGCGCGGTGAACAGGTCGGTGAGCGACCCGTGCTTCAGGAAGCGCGACGAGAAGCCCGCGTAGGGCCCGAACAGCAGCGAGCGCTTGCCGCCGATGATGCGGGTGTCGAGGTGGGGCACCGACATCGGCGGCGAGCCGGAGGCGGCCTTGCCGTAGACCTTGGCGTGGTGGCGCGCGCTGACCGCGTCGACGTCGCAGCGCAGCCAGATCCCCGAGACCGGGAAGCCGCCGTAGCCGCGCCCCTCCGGGATCTTCGAGGCCTGCAGCAGCGGCAGCGAGCCGCCGCCCGCGCCGATGAACACGAACTTGGCCGTCACGGTCTGGCGCGTGCCGTCGTAGGTGTCCTCGACGGTCACGGCCCAGCGGCCGTCGTCGACCCGGTCGAGGGCGACGACCTTGCGGTTGTAGTGGACGGCGAAGCCGGGCTGCGCCGCGAGCTGCTTCACCAGCAGGTGCGTCAGGGCGCCGTAATCGACGTCCGTACCGGTGACGATCCGGGTGGCGGCGATCGGCTCGCCGGGATCGCGGCCCTCGATGATCAGCGGCGCCCAGCCGGCGATGACCTGCGGGTCCTCGCTGTACTCCATGCCGTGGTAGCAGTGGTGGGCCGACATCGCGGCGTAGCGCGCCTTGAGGAAGGCGACGTTCTCGGCCCCCCAGACGAAGCTCATGTGCGGGCAGGGATGGATGAAGGCGCGGGGGTCCGGGATCGCGCCCTTCCGCACGAGGTGCGCCCAGAGCTGGCGCGAGATGTCGAACTCGGTGTTCACCTCCAGGGCCTTGGCGATGTCGACGCTGCCGTCGGGGCGCTGGGGGGTGTAGTTCAGCTCGCAATTGGCCGCGTGGCCGGTGCCGGCGTTGTTCCAGCCCTCCGAGCTCTCCTGCGCGCAGTCGTGCAGCGTCTCGAACATCGCGATCCTGAGCGACGGCTCCAGCTCCTTCAGCATCGTGCCGAAGGTCGCGCTCATGATCCCGGCGCCGATCAGCACCACGTCGGGAGCGTCGTCGAAGCTCATCTCGGCCATCGGGCCCCTCCTCAGGCGGTCTTGTTCGGGACGAAGGGGAGCCGGGCCTCGGCGCCGGGGGCGAGGATCACGTAGGCCCGGCACCAGGGCTCGTCGTCGACGAGGCGCCAGGAATGGCCGGAGCCGGCCGTGTCCTCGGCGATGAGGATGTCGCCGGGGCGGATCGTGAAGTGCGCGCCGGCCCTCGTCTGGAAGTCGAGGGTGCCGCGCAGGGTGATGACGAACTGCCGGGTCGGCGCCGCGTGCCACGCGTAGGTCCCGCCGGCCTGGGTCTCGCGGAAGGAGATCGAGACCACGTCGGTCGTGCCGCTGAGGATGTCGTCGCGCTCGCCGTGGGGCAGGTCGATGACGCCTTCCTCGAAGTAGGAATTGTCGTCGTCACCGGTCCAGATGCGTACGCAGCGGATCATCGGGCAGAGCTCCGGCTTCGGAAGGGCGCCTCAGCGCCAGAGGTTGGTCTTGGCGAGGTCGATGATCTCGGTGCCGCGCCCGTCGATGACCGCCCGGGCGAGCCACATCCCGAAGCCCGTCACCTGCTCGAGGCCGACCTTCGGCGGCATCGACAGCTCCTGGCGGGCCGAGACGACGTCGAGCAGCGCCGGGCCGTCATGGGCGAGCATCGCGGCCATCGCGTCCGGCAGCGCGGCCGGGTCCTCCACGCGCCGGGCGAAGATGCCGGCCCCGCTCGCCATGGCGGCGAAGTCCGGGTTCACCAGCTCGACGCCGGTCTCGAGGAAGCCCGCCGCCTTCATCTCCATCTCGACGAAGCCCAGCGTGCCGTTGTTCAGCACCACGATCTTCACCGGCAGCTTGTGCTGGTTGAGGGTCAGCAGGTCGCCCATCAGCATGGCGAAGCCGCCGTCGCCGGAGAACGAGATGATCTGCCGCCCGGGATAGGCCGCCTGCGCGCCGATCGCCTGCGGCAGGGCGTTGGCCATCGAGCCGTGGTTCAGCGAGCCGATCAGCCGGCGCTTGCCGTTCATGGCGAGGTAGCGCGCCGCCCAGATCGTCGGCGTGCCGACGTCGAAGGTGAAGACCGCGTCCTCGGAGGCCGCCTCGCTGAGCGTCCGGGCGACGTATTGCGGGTGGATCTTGCCGCCGGGCTTGCCCACCGCCAGCGCGTCGAGCCCGGCGCGGGCCTTGCGGTAATGGGCGAGGCTGTCGTCGAGATGCGCCCGGTCGGTCTTGGCCTGCAGCTTCGGGAGCAGCGCCGCGATCGTCTCCCCGACGTCGCCGATCAGGCCGAGATCGATCCGGCAGTGGCGCCCGAGGCTCCCGGCCCGCAGGTCGACCTGCGCGACCTTGGCGTCGTCCGGGTAGAACTGGCGGTAGGGGAAGCCGGTGCCGAGCAGCAGCAGGGTGTCGCAGTCGAGCATCGCCCGGTAGCCCGACGAGAAACCGATCAGGCCGGTCATGCCGACGTCGTAGGGATTGTCCCACTCGACGTGCTCCTTGCCGCCGAGCGCGTGGACGACAGGCGCCTTCAGCGCCTCGGCGAGTTGCAGCAGCTCCGCGTGGGCGCCGGCGCAGCCGCGGCCGCAGAACAGGGTCACGCGCCCGGCCGCGTTGAGCATCTCGGCGAGCGCGTCGAGGTCGGCCTCGCGCGGGCGCACCACGGGCGGGGGCGGCACGAGGGCGGCGGAGAGTTCGGGCGCGTTCCCCGGCATGGCCATGAGGCCGACATCGCCGGGGATCACCACGACGGCGACCCCGCGCTCGGCGATGGCGACGCGCATCGCGGTCTCGATCACGCCGGGCAGCTGGGCCGGCGAGGAGACCAGCTCGCAGTAGTGGCTGCATTCCTGGAACAGGTTCTGCGGGTGCGTCTCCTGGAAGTAGCCCCGGCCGATCTCCGCCGAGGGGATCTGGGCCGCGATGGCCAGCACGGGCACGCGGGAGCGGTGCGCGTCGAACAGGCCGTTGATCAGGTGCAGGTTGCCCGGCCCGCAGGATCCGGCGCAGACCGCGAGCTCGCCGGTCAGGTGCGCGTCGGCGCCGGCCGCGAAGGCGGCGCTCTCCTCGTGGCGCGTGTGGATCCAGGCGATCGAGCCGTCCTGGCGCAGGGCCTCGGTCAGGCCGTTGAGGCTGTCACCGACCACGCCGTAGATGCGCTTCACGCCGGCCTGCGCCAGCGCCCGGACGAACAGATCGGCGACCTTCGTGCTCATGGTGTCTCGCTCAGCTGAGGGGGCGGACGGACGGTCCCGGCGCGCTTCAGGCGCCGGCCAGCCCGTGGCCGATCATGGTCCTGGGATCGCACACCGCGTCGAAGCGCTCGGCCGGGACGCCCTCGGCCAGGGCGGCCGCGCGCAGCGTCGTGCCCTCGTCGTTGGCGCGGTGGGCGATCTTCGAGGCGAGGTCGTAGCCGATCACCGGCGACAGGGCCGTGACCAGCATCAGCGACTGGTTCACGGTCTCGTCGATCCGCGTCCGGTTGAGTTCGGTGCCCTGGACCGAGTAGGTCCGGAACTTCTCGCAGGCGTCGCCCAGCACGCGGATCGAATGCAGCGTGTTGTTGATGATGATCGGGCGCATCGCGTTGAGCTCGAAATTGCCCTGCGAGCCCGCGAAGGCGACCGCGTTGTCCTCGCCGATCACCTGGATGCAGACCATCACCAGGGCCTCGCACTGGGTCGGGTTGACCTTGCCGGGCATGATCGAGGAGCCCGGCTCGTTGGCGGGCAGCAGCAGCTCGCCGAGGCCGCAGCGGGGCCCCGAGGCGAGCCAGCGCATGTCGTTGGCGATCTTCATCAGTGCGACCGCGAGCCCGCGCACCGCCGCCATGGCGGCGACCGTGGCGTCCAGCGACCCCTGCGCGGCGAACTTGTTGGGCGCCGTGACGAACGGCTTGCCAGTGAGATCGGCGATCTTGGCGGCGATCTCCGCGCTGAACCCCTCCGGAGCGTTGAGGCCGGTGCCGACCGCGGTGCCGCCGGCCGCCAGCTTGTACAGCCCGGCGCGCGACGCCTCGACGAGGGCCAGCGCGTCGCGCATCTGGGCCACGTAGCCCGACCATTCCTGGCCGACGGTGAGCGGCGTCGCGTCCTGCAGGTGGGTCCGGCCGGTCTTGACCACGTCCATCCAGGCCCGCGCCTTGGCGTCGATCGCGTCGGCCAGCGCCCGCGCCTTGGGGAGCAGGACCTCGTCGAGTTCGAGCACCGTGGCGACGTGCATCGCGGTCGGGAAGGTGTCGTTCGACGACTGGCCCATGTTGACGTGGTCGTTCGGGTGGACCGGGCTCTTGGAGCCGAGCACACCGCCGAGGAGCTGGATCGCGCGGTTCGACAGCACCTCGTTGACGTTCATGTTGGACTGGGTGCCGGAGCCGGTCTGCCAGACGTAGAGCGGATAGTGCGCGTCGAGCTTGCCCGCGATCGTCTCGTCGGCGGCCTGGACGATGGCCTGCGCGCGCCAGTCTTCCAGGCGGCCGGCGGCGGCGTTGACCAGGGCGGCGGCCTTCTTGACGTAGCCGTAGGCGTGGTAGACCCGCTTGGGCATGCGATCGTCGCCGATCGAGAAGTGCTGGAGCGAGCGCTGCGTCTGCGCGCCCCAGTAGCGGTCCGCCGGCACGTCGATCCCGCCCATCGAGTCCGTCTCGTGCCGCATCCCGGTGGCGGCGATGCCGATCGGAACGTCGCGCAGGATGGGGTGGCCCGGGGCAGACTCGTTCATCGTCATCCTTCTCGGTGTCGGACCGTCTGGCACAGTGCGAGACGGGTTCGGCGAACCGGGTGCGCTTTGACGTAAACGGTGGTATTATTTTCGGTCTTCGGTCGATATGTGCAGATTTTAAGAAAGCTGACTATTAAATCTTCACTTAAACCTAGTATTAAAAACGCCGACAAAACGCATTACAGATCATGAATGCGAATTGCCAGATAACATAGATCGGTGTCAAGCGTTCCGCCGCGCGGAGGCTGCAAAAACATTCTCGCGATTGGTCAATTTATAGCGCTTCTGCTCCCCGGAGCGGCTTTCGAGCCGGACAAGCGCGCGCTGCCGAAATGTCTGACTTGTGCGGCCTCCGTCGTGCCGAGATCGCAGGCCGGGCGATCCCACCGCAGCGGCGCGCCCTCGATCCGCACGGGCGCGTGCAGCCGGAGGCCAGGTCCCCACGCCGTGTCCTCGATCTCCGGGGCGTAATCCGCGTCCCGATATCCGCCGAAGGCGGGCCCCGGCGCGCTGCCGCGATGGTCCGTGAGCAGGCGCGCGGTCCGGGCCAGGGAGAGCCGCGCGGTGACGGCGTGCCCGTCGCGCTGCCGGGCGATCAGGCCTCGCACGGCCGCCGCCGCCATCAGGTAGCCGGTGGCGTGGTCGAGCGCCTGGACGGGCAGCGGCACCGGCCGGTCGGCCCGTTTCCACCGCTGCCCGGCCGCCGCGATGCCCGTCGCCATCTGGACGAGGCTGTCGAAGCCGCGCCGTCCGGCCCAGGGTCCGGTCCAGCCGTAGGCGCAGAGCGCGACGTCGATCAGGTCCGGGTTGAGTGCCCGGCGTCGCGCCGCGCCGTAGCCGAGCCGCTCCAGGGCGTCCGGGCGGTACCCGTGCACGAGGATGTCGGCCTCGGCGAGCAGGGTCTCGAAGTGCCGGCGGTCGGCGGCCTGCCGGAGGTCGAGCCGCGTGCAGATCTTGCCCAGGGTGATGTCGGGCGCCAGGGACGGCTCCTCCCAGCCCGGCGGGTCGATCCGCAGGACGTCGGCCCCGAGGCCGGCCAGGACGCGCGTGGCCACCGGCCCGGCCAGGATGCGGGTCAGGTCGAGGACCCGGATCCCCGCGAGGGGACGGGCCGGGTCCGGGCGCCACGGCACCCGGTGCTGGACGGGACGTTCCGCGAGCGCCACGAGGGGCTCGGCCCGGACCGCCCGGCCCTGGTCCAGCCTCGGCCAGTCGTCGGGGCCGCGCATCGCCGCCGCGCAGCCGCCGGCGCGCAGGATCGCCGCTTCCAGATCCTCGGCCGCCGCGCGCGCCACGGCGGCCGTGACCGCCTCCCGCTCGCCCGGGCAGTCGAGGATTGCGAGGGCGGCGGCGCGGTGATGGGGCGCGTTGGTGTGCAGCCGGATCCAGCCATCCGCCGCCTGGTAGTCCCCGGCGATCGGGTCCCAGGCGGCCGGCAGCGTCCAGCCCTGCGGCCGCACGGAGGTGCCGAACCACGCTGAGGCCAGGTGCCGGTCGACCGTGACGGCGGGCGCGGGGCCGGACAGGCCGAGGAGTTCGGAGACGGCGAGGCCGGCGGCGCCGATCGACGCCGTCGCCAGCGCGGTGACCGGGAAGCAGGAGGGCAGGCTCCCGGTGCCGGTCACCGCCAGCCGGTCCCCGGCCTCGGGCGGCAGCGCCAGGGCGGCCAGCGCCTCCGCGAGGATCGGCGCCAGGGCGTAGTGGTCGGCGTGTCGTTCGCGCATGGTCCCGGCCCTCGATCGGTTCGCGCAGGCTGCCGGCCATCGACGGATCGATCAATCTTGATACATCTGATCAACATGACGGAATGGCTGGACCGCGCCGAAGCCCTCGACGCCCTCGGGATCCGGGCCCAGACGCTCTACGCCTACGTCAGCCGCGGGCTGATCGAGGCGCGGCGGGCGCCGGGCCGGCGCCACAGCCAGTACCGGGCTGCCGACGTCGCGACGCTCGCCGACCGGCGCGGCCGGAGCCGCGCCAGCGCAGCGATCGCCGCGGGGGCCATGGCCTGGGGCGAGCCGTCGGTCGTCACCGCGATCAGCACCGTCCACCGGGGCAGCCTGATCTATCGCGGCCGCGACGCCGTGGCGTTCGCCCGCGACGCGAGCCTGGAGGCGACCGCCGACCTCCTGTGGGACAGCCCGGAGGCGACGCTGTTCGACGTTCCGGCCGACGCGGCCGCGACGCCGTTCCTGGCGCTGGCCGGGCTTCTGCAGGAGGCCGAGGCCGCGCTGGGCCGCGGCCACCACCGCCTGTGCCGCGACGCGCGCCGCGCCGTCGCGCATCTCGCCGCGTCCTGCGGCATCCCCGAAGGCCGGGCGCCCCTGCATCAGGGCTTGGCGCGGCTCTGGTCCCTCGACGCCGCGACCGCCGACCGGGTCCGCCAGGCGCTGGTGCTGCTGGCCGACCACGAACTGAACGCCTCGACCTTCGCGACCCGCGTCGCCGCCTCCACCGGCGCGCCGATCGCGGCCTGCCTCATGGCCGGGTTGAGCGCCCTGTCGGGACCGCGCCACGGCGGCGCCGCGGCGGCGGTGCTGCGGCTCGTCGGCGAGGCCGCCGCGACGGGCCCGAGAGCGGCCGTGCGCGCTTGCCTGGATCGGAGCGGCGCGCTGCCGGGCTTCGGCCACCCGCTCTACCCGGACGGCGACGTCCGCGCCGCGGCCCTGGGCGCGGTCCTGCCCGCCGACCCCCTGCTGGACGCCGTCCGGGACTGCGCCGAGGCGGCGACGGGGGCGCGGCCGAACATCGACTTCGCGCTGACGGCGCTCGTCCGGACGGCGGGCCTGCCGCGGAGCGCGCCGTTCACGATCTTCCTGCTCGGCCGGAGCCTGGGCTGGGCGGCGCACGCCATGGAGCAGGGCCGCCAGGGGACGCTGATCCGGCCGCGGGCCCGGTACGAGGGGCGGCGCAGCCCGGCGGACCGCCCATAGCGAGAGGGCCGGCCTCGCGGCCGGCCCTCAATCCGTCGCAGACTCCCGCGCCGGCCTCAGGCGAACATGTCGGGCTGGGTCTCGGCGATGTGGCTGTACAGCGTCTGGAAGTGCAGCCAGCCGATGTAGTCGCTGCCGACGTGCTCGCGGCTGTAGCGGGCGGTCTTCTCCGAGAGGAGCTGCGGCTTGATGCCGGAGGCCTCGACCAGGAGCTGCTGCTGGCAGGCCCGCTCCAGGGCGATGAACCAGAAGGCCGCGTCGTCGATGCTGTGCTGCGAGCAGGTCAGCAGGCCGTGGTTCTGGTGCAGCACGCCGCGGTTGCGGCCGATCTGCTGGGCGACCGACAGGCCGCTCTCCTTCTCCACCGCCACGGCGCCCGCCGAGGCGCCGATCACGGCGTGGCTGTTGTAGAAGGCCGCCGCGTCCTGGCTGATCATCTCCAGCGGTCGGCCGGTGGCGCACCACGCGGTGCCGTAGGTGGTGTGCGCGTGGCACATCGCCATGACCTCCGGGTACTCCTCGTGCACGGCGGCGTGGAGGACGAAGCCCGCGCGGTTGATGGCGTGGCGCCCCTCGACCACGCGGCCCTTGTGGTCGGCCAGGATCAGGTTCGACATCCGCACCTGCGAGAAGTGCACGCACATCGGGTTGGTCCAGTACAGCTCCGGACGCTCCGGGTCGCGGATCGTCAGGTGGCCGGCGAAGCCGTAGTCGAAGCCGTGCATCGCGAAGGCGCGGCAGGCGGCCACGAGGTGCTTCTTGCGGTAGTCCCGCTCCTCGGCGTGGTCGGCGAAGTCCGGGATCTCCGGGAAGATCAGGCCGGCCTGCTCGGGCTGGTAGATCGAGGTCCGCCTGCGGCCAGCATCGTCGTTCGGCAGGTCGAGGGCGACGGCCGCCTCGTGGGCGTGATCGTCGAGCATGGCGTCTCCTTTCGTCGGGGTACGGACCGGGCCGCCGATCGCGTCGTGGTCGGCACTATCCTGCCGGATCCGCGCGTTGACAAACGACGATTTTTCACGCTTTCCATGAATTCAATTCATGGATTGCGCATGCGCCGGATCCCGAGCTTCTCCGCCCTGCGGGCCTTCGAGGCGGCCGCGCGCCTCGGCAGCTTCGCCCGCGCCAGCGCGGAGCTGCACCTCACGCCCTCGGCGGTGAGTCACCAGATCCGGGCGCTGGAGCGCTGGTTCGGGCGCGCCCTGTTCCGGAGGGCGAACCGCCAGGCGCTCCTCACCGCCGACGGCCAGCGCCTGCTGGCCGGGCTCTCGAGCGCCTTCGACGCGATCGAGGCGGTCTGCGCCGACCTCAGCCCGCCGTCGCCCGCGTCGCTGGCCGTGCACTGCACGCCGAGCTTCGCGGCGAAGTGGCTCGGGCCGCGGCTCCCCGCCTTCGTGGAGGCGCATCCCGGCATCGCCATCCGCCTCTCCACCAGCGCCGACCCGGTGGATCTCGGGCGGCACGAGGAGATCGACATCCTGATTGCCTACGGCCGGCCGCCGCACGGGCCCGGCCTGACCGTCGAATCCCTCGGCCCGGAGGAGATCGCCGCCCTCTGCGCGCCGGAGGTCGCCCGGGCCGCGCAGCCGGACGCGGCCGGATTGATCGGGCCCTTCACCCGGCTCGACTCGTCCTTCAGCCCCGTCCGCTGGCCGGACTGGTTCGCCCATAACGGCCTACCCTTGCCGACCGGGGCAGCCGGAGCGGCTTTCGATCGGGGCTCGCTGGTGATCTCGGCGGCCGTTCAGGGGCTCGGCGTGGCGCTGGAGACCCTGCGGTTCGCCCGGGACGAGCTCGCCGCCGGGCAGCTGGTGCGCCTCGGCGGCGATCGGGTCGCGAGCCTGACCCGCGACCTCCACTTCATCTGCTACCGCGAGCGCGACGGGGCCCTGGAGAAGATCCGGGCCTTCCGGCACTGGCTCCTCGACGTGGAGGCGCAGAGCCGGGCCGAGGCGGCCTGAGGCGGCCCGAGGCGGCCCGAGGCGGAGAGACCCGATCCCTCACCCCGCCCCGCTCCCGCACGGGAGAAGGGAGCGGCGCGTCGCCCGAACAGACCCCCCGTCTTTTTATTCGGTGGGCCTCAACGGCATCGGGAACCGCGCTAGGTCCCCGTCCAACGACGCGGCGAGCGCGGCGGGGTCCGGTCCCGACCGCGCGCCACCCAGGGAGAGAACGCCCCATGTCCCTTTCCGCCAAGCTGCAGCGGCGCGCCGACGAGGGCCGGCCCGTCCGGGTCGGGCTGATCGGGGCCGGCAAGTTCGGCTCGATGTACCTGTCGCAGGCGCCGCGCACGCCCGGCATCCACCTCGTCGCGGTGGCCGACCTGTCGCCCGACCGGGCGCGCGAATCGCTGCGCCGGGTCGGCTGGGACGATTCGCGGTTCGCCGCGCGGGGGCTGGAGGAGGCCGCGCGCGGCGGCACGACCCTCGTGACCGAGGATGCCGACGCGATGATCGCGAGCCCGTTCGTGGACATCGTCATCGACGCCACCGGCAGCCCGGCCGCCGGCATCCGCCACGCGCTCAAGGCCTTCGCGCACGGCAAGCACATCGTCATGGTCAACGTCGAGGCCGACGTGCTGGCCGGGCCGCTGCTGGCGCGCCGGGCGGCCGAGGCCGGGGTGATCTACTCCATGGCCTCGGGCGACCAGCCGGCGCTCATCGCCGAACTGGTCGACTGGGCCCGCACCATCGGGCTGGAGGTGATCTGCGCCGGCAAGGGCACCAAGTACCTCCCGGCCTACCACGCCTCCACGCCCGACACGGTCTGGGGCCATTACGGCTTCAGCGAGAGCCAAGTCGCGGGCGGCGACTTCAACCCGCAGATGTTCAACTCCTTCCTCGACGGCACCAAGTCGGCGCTGGAGATGGCCGCGGTGGCCAATGCCTGCGGGCTCACCCCGCCGCGCGATGGCCTCGCCTTCCCGCCCTGCGGCGTCGACGACCTGCCGAGCGTCCTGAAGCCCGCGGCGGATGGCGGCCTCCTCACCGAGCGCGGCACCGTCGAGGTGGTCTCGTCGGTGGAGCGGGACGGGCGGCCGGTCTTCCGGGACTTGCGCTGGGGAGTCTACGCGGTGTTCGAGGCGCCGAGCGCCTACGTGCGCGACTGCTTCGCGCAATATGGCCTCAAGACCGATTCGAGCGGCCGGTTCGCCGCGACCTACAAGCCCTATCACCTGATCGGGCTCGAGCTCGGCATCTCGGTCGCCTCCATCGCGGTCCGCGGCGAGGCCACGGGGGCGACGGGCGACTGGCGCGGCGACGTCGCCGCGACGGCCAAGCGCGCGCTGCGGGCCGGGGAGCGGCTCGACGGCGAGGGCGGGTTCACCGTCTACGGCAAGCTGATGCCGGCGGCGGATTCCCTGGCGCAGGACGCCCTGCCGATCGGCCTCGCCCACAACATGGTCCTGAAGAACGACGTGCCCGCGGGCCGGGCCGTGCGCTGGAGCGACGTCGCCTTCGACGCCGATCAGGAGGCGATCCGCGTCCGGCGCGAGATGGAGGACCTGTTCCGCGGGGCGGCGGGGCGGGCTGCCGGGTAGCGCCTCAGGCGCGCCGGCCGGCCGTGCGCCCGGTCGGCGAGCGCCCGACGAGCTTCCGGAACGTGCGGCTCATGGCGCTGGCGCTCGTGAAGCCCGATCGCGCGGCGACCTCCGCCATCGATCCCGCGCCGGAGCGGATCAGGGCCTCGGCCCGGCCGACGCGCTCGCGCATGATGTACTGGTAGGGCGTGACCCCGGTGGTCTGGCGGAAGGCTCGGATGAAGTAGCCCTCGCTGAGCCCGACGATGCCGGCCAGGGCGGAGACGGTGATCTCCCGGTCCAGGTGCTCCCGGATATACGCGCAGGCCCGCCCGGCCTGCGACGCCGAGAGGTCGGGCGCCGCCGACCGGCCCGGAGCGCGCGCGGCGACGACCGAGCGCAGAATCGCCAGGTGGAGGCTCTCGATCAGCAGCGCGTCGGGCGACGGGTCGTCCCGGTGCGCGCAAGCCAGCGCGTCGAGGATGTGCCAGGTGCTGCGGCAGGCGCGGAGATCGCGCCCGTCCGCCGCGAAGGCGATCTTGCCGATCGGCGCCTCGGCCAGCCGCTCGACGGCGGCGGCCGAGAAGGAGAGGACGCGGCCGGCATACGGGCCCGCCCAACGGGTCGTGCCGTTCAGGCCGGGACGCCGGACCAGCAGGCCTTCGCGCTCGGTCAGCCGCGCCGCGACCTCGTAATCGACCGCGTGGTGCGCCCCCGCGGGCTGCGTGCTGGCGGCGACCTCAAGGCCGGTGACCGCGTGCGTGCTCCACCCGCCGGTGGGGAAGCGGAAATCGATGAAGGCGACCTCCGGGAGGCCGCGGTCGCTCGGCGCGTAGCAGGTCAGCTCGGGGCGGCCGGAGAGATGCCCGGTGCTGCCGCTCGTTGCGTACGCGATCGTCTCGGCTGTGGTCGCGGCTGAACTCTCGGCTGTGCTGTCCATGCGGGCCCGTGATTCCGGTGTCGTCGCGGTCACGCCCCGCGACGGAGGAGGGCGGCCCCGCGGCCGCCCTCCCGGTGTCAGACCGTCAGCGCAGGGAGCCGGTCACGCCGCCGACGACACCGCCGACCGCGCCGAGCACGCTGCCCACCAGGCCACTCACCAGACCGCCGACCTGGCCCACGACCCCCGAGACCGCACCGAGCTCCTGGCTCGCGTCGACCCCGAGGCCGACAGTGAGGCCGACCCCGAGGCCACCGCCGACCTGGTCCAGCTCGGCGGCGCTCAGCTCGCGGACGGTATCGATGCTGTCCTGCATGATCGTTCTCCAGATTGAGATTCAGGTAGAAGGTTATTTGCTTCGATCTATTGCCTGATCGTAGCGTCTAGGCGCCTTGGACGTCGGCACCTGCCTTTAGGATTACAGAGATGTGCTTCGTGTCAATCGGTCATGGCCAGCCGATAATGCTCGCGGACGATCGAGCCCGGCCAATGCGCAAAAACTGACAGGCCTTGTCTTTCCCAGGCCGCGCGCCAGACGCTGTCGGCACTGCGGCCGCCTGCGCTGCGAAGCGGCGCGTCTCACCGCGTCTCACGCCGTCGAGTTTTCGCAACGCAGCACGCGATGATGCAAAAACTGACGTCCTGTTGCGCTGCAAAGTAAGCTCGACGGCGAATTGGAATAAACCATTGAAAACGGACGATTTTCGACGCAGGCGCGACGTTCTGACGCGGGCAGGATTATTCAAAATTCGCCGTGTCGGCAAGTGTTGACATGAAACTCCCGTGATGCGACCGAGTAAGGTGGCAGATGCGCTGAGCATTGCCCTCGAATACGGCTGTCTCCTTCAGGAAGGTTGCTTTCTCCGGGTGCCAAGTCCGCTCTTTCGACTTGAGGTTATCGAGGCGCGACGCAACGCGTGGCTGGGCGAGGCGCAGATCATCCAGCCTCTGCCGGTCCGCCTCGTGGCCGCGGCCTGCGTGATCATGGTGGCGGCGGTCGGCCTGTATGCCTGTCAGGGCACCTACACGCGCCGCATCCACGCCGTCGGCCTGCTCGCGCCCGATATCGGGCTGATCAGCCTCGCCAGCCCGGTGGCGGGGCGCGTCGGCTCGACCGGCGTCCGCGAGGGCGACAAGGTCGCGCGCGGGCAGCTCCTGTACACGATCGACCTTGACGCCGTGTCGGCGAGCGGCCCCACGCAGGAGCGCGTGATCGCCGAGCTGGAGCGCCAGCGCCAGAGCGTCGAGCGGCAGCGGACCGCCCGGGCCGATCTGGCCGGCACGGAGCGGCAGGCGCTGCGCGAGCAGGTGGCGAATCTGAGCGAGCAGTCGGCCCAGCTCGCCAAGCAGATCGACCTGCAGGACAAGCTGGTTCCGCCGCTCCGGGCGCGGGTCGAGGAACTCGCGGACGCCGTGGCGCGCGGCTACGCCCGCGCCGCCGACTTCCAGAGCCAGAACTACCTCTACATGCAGGCGAGCGCGCAGCTCGCCCAGTTCCAGCAGAGCCGCCTCCAGATCGACGGCAAGCTCGCCGACACGAAGTCCCAGCTCGCCGCCTACGACGACCGGTTGGCCCGCGACCTCGCCGACCTCGACCGGACCGCCGCCCAGCTGGCGCAGCAGAAGGCCGAGAGCGAGGCGCGCCGCGCCATCGAGGTCCGGGCGCCGGAGGCCGGGACCCTGACGTCGATCCGCGCGCAGGTCGGCCAGACCGTGGCGGCCGGGGCGACGCTCCTGACCCTGCTGCCGAGCGCCGGGCGCCTCCAGGCCAACCTGTTCGTCGATTCGTCGGCTATCGGCTTCGCCGAGGCCGGCGCGCCCGTGATGCTGCGCTACGCCGCCTTCCCGTTCCAGCGCTTCGGCCTGCACCGCGGCGTCGTCACCGAGGTCACGCGGGCGCCGCTGGGCAGCGACGACGCGCCCGACTTCGCGCGGCGCGCCGCCGCCCGGGGGGAGGGGACCGACCTCTACCGCATCGTGGTCCGGCCCGATTCCGACACCGTGCTGGCCTACGGCGAGCGGCGCAGCCTCGAGGCGGGCATGCGCGTCGAGGCCGACATCGCCCTGGAGAAGCGGTCGCTCTACCGCTGGCTGCTCGATCCCGTGACGCATGTCCGGGAGAGCCTCGCCCTCGTCACGCGCGGCGGCCTCGACGCCCTGCCGGTCCGGAAGGCCGCCCCGTGACGGCGCCGTCCCTCGCCGCCCGGCTGGATTTCGGGCTCCGCCGCCGGGTGCCGGTCGTCCTCCAGGCCGAGGCCGCCGAGTGCGGCATGGCCTGCCTCGCCATGGTCCTGGCCTATCACGGGCGCCAGATCGACCTCGCGACGCTGCGGCGGCGCCATCCCCTGTCCCTCAAGGGCATGACCCTGCGCAACCTGATCGACCTCTGCGGCGCCCAGGGCCTGACCGCCCGCGCGCTTCGGGTCGAACTCACGGACCTGCCCCGGCTCCGGCTGCCCTGCATCCTGCACTGGGGCCTCAACCACTTCGTGGTGCTGACCCGGGTCGAGCGCGGCGGCCTCGTCATCAACGATCCGGGCCGCGGCCGGCGGCGGGTCAGCCTCGCGGAGGCCTCGCGGGAATTCACCGGCGTCGCTCTGGAGGCGGTGCCCAATCCGGGCTTCCGGCGCGAGCGGGCCGCCCCGGGCCTGCGGCTGCGCGACCTGTTCCGCAACATGGCCGGCATCCGCGCCGCCCTGGCCCAGGTCCTGGCCCTCTCCCTCGGGATCGAGCTCGTCGCACTCCTGATGCCCATCGCCTCGCAGGTCGTCATCGACGAGGTGATCGTGAACGCCGACCACGATCTGCTCCTCGTGGTGGCGATCGGCCTCGCGCTGCTGCTGCTGCTCCAGCTCGGCCTCAGCATCGCCCGCACCTGGGCGATCATGCTGGCCGGAACCCGGCTGAACTACCAGTGGTCGGCCGGCCTGTTCGACCACCTGTCGCGGCTGCCCCTCGACTACTTCGAGAAGCGCCATGTCGGCGACGTGATCTCGCGGTTCGGCTCCCTCGCCACCATCCAGAAGGGCCTGACGACCGATCTCGTCCAGGCCATGCTCGACGGGCTCATGGCGGTCGGCATGCTGGTGATGCTGACGGTCTACGGCGGCTGGCTGGTCGCCGTGGTCCTGGCCTCGACGGCGCTCAACGCGGTCCTGCGGGTCTTCGCCTACGGCGCGTACCGGGAGGGGAGCGAGGAGGCCCTCGTGGCCGAGGCCCGCCAGCAGACGCACTTCATCGAGACGGTCCGCGGCATGGCGAGCGTCAAGCTCCTCGACCTGCTCGAGCGGCGCGGCGGCGCCTGGATGAACCACTTCGTCACGGCCCTGAACGCCCGGCTGCGGCTGCAGCGCCTCGACCTCGTGTTCGGCCGCGCGAACGAGTTCCTGTTCGGCCTCGACCGGCTGATCCTGCTGGTGCTCGGCGCCCGCGCGGTCATCGGCGGCTCCCTGTCGCTCGGCATGCTGGTGGCGTTCCTGGCCTATCGCGACCAGTTCGCCACCCGGATCGGCAGCCTGATCGACGCGTGGTTCAAGCTGCGCATGCTCGACGTGCAGACCGACCGGCTCGCCGACATCGTGCTGTGCGAGCCGGAGGAGCAGGATCTCGCCGCCGGGGCGCAGCCGGGGGCGCCCCCGGTCGTCGCCCTGAAGGCCGGAACGCTCGCCGGCGCGGGCCTGGCGCTGCGCTACGGGGTCGACGAGCCCTGGATCTTCCGCGGCGTCTCGCTGTCCGTGCGGGCCGGCGCGTGCTTCGCGATCACCGGTCCCTCGGGATGCGGCAAGACCTCGCTCATGAAGGTGATGATGGGGCTGACGCCGCCCAGCGAGGGGATCGTCACCGCCGACGGCCAGGACATCCGCACCGCCGCCGGGTCCTACAGGCGCCGGATCGCCGGCGTGATGCAGAGCGACGGCCTGTTCGCCGGCTCGATCGCCGAGAACATCGCGGCCTTCGACGAGCATCCGGACGCGGGCTGGATCGCCGAGTGCGCCGCCCGGGCGGCGATCCTGGACGACATCCGCCGCATGCCCATGGGCTTCGAGAGCCTCGTCGGCGACATGGGCTCGACCCTGTCGGGCGGCCAGAAGCAGCGCATCGTGCTGGCGCGCGCCCTCTACCGGCGGCCAGAGATCCTGTTCCTCGACGAGGCCACGAGCCACCTCGACGAGGCCACCGAGGCGGTGATCGCCCAGGCCCTGCGCGACCTGCGGATGACGCGGGTCATCGTCGCCCATCGCCCGGCGACGATCGCCCACGCGGACGCGGTGTTCGATTTCCCCGCCCAGGTCCGCGACCGGGCGGATCTCGCCGCCGCGGGCTGACGCGCCCGACGCGCTTCGCCTAGGGGAGCGCGGGCCGGAGGTCGCCCGGGGCCAGGCCGAAGCGCTTGCGGAAGCCGCGGTTGAAGGTCGGTACGTCGGTGAAGCCGCACGCGTAGGCGATCGAGGCGATCCGCATCTTGTCGTCGCGGCGGGCCTCGAGGCGCCGGCGCGCGAGGTCGAGGCGCGCGTCGCGGATCGCCGCCGCGATGCCGCCGGTCTCCGCGAAGGCGCGGTACAGACTGGTCCGGGAGAGACCGAGCGCGCGCTGGATGTCCTGCGGGTTCAGGTCGGGATCGTGCATCCGCCGCGCGATGTGGGCGCGGGCGAGCGAGACGACGGCCGCCTGCGAGACCGCCTCCGGATCGCCGCGCCGGGCCGCGCCGTCGACGAGGTGGCCGAGGAGGTGGAGCACGCCCTCGACGGCCGCCTGCGCCTCGTCGGCGGACATCCAGGCGATCGAGCCGGCCACGCCGCGCAGCCGGGCCCGGACCTCCGCCCCGGACGGGTGCGGGGTGAGGCTGCGGCCCGCGAAGGCGTCGGCGTCGCCGACGAAGGCCTCGAACATCTCGCGCGGAACGGCGAGGCGGACCTCGTCGTAGGCGCTCTGGGTGCCGGCCACGAACGGCCGGTTCCGCGACAGGAAGCCGATGTCGCCAGGGGTCAACTGGGCCCCGCGGCCATTCTGCTCCTGGTAGCCGATCCCGTCGAGCGCGAGGCCGATCACCACCATCCCGCGGGCGTTCCGGTCGACGTGGCGGGACCGGAACTCCACCTCGACCGGGCTGCTCACCGTGTGGGTCAGCGACCAGCCGTCCGAGGCCACGGTCAGGCGCTTGGCCGAGAACCGCTCCCGCGGATGCTGCCGGTCGATATCGCCGAACGCCGCCAGGGCCGTGCAGCGCCAGAACTCGAAGGCCTGCTTGGGGTCGACGTGACGGGTCGTCTCGACGAGGCTCGGGACGAGCACCGGGCTAGACACGTGTGACACCCCCGGCGTGCCCGGCGGTTCCGTCCGGCTGCCTGCGCAACTTTATCGTGTGAATCTTGCCGGATTGGCAACCGACGCCATCCGGCGCGGCGCCGCGGGTCGGAGACCCGCGCGTCCGGGTTTTCCTAAGCAAGGGCCTGCCCGGACAGGCCGCGCGGTCCGGCGAGGAGCAGGGCCGCGCTCGCCGCGAGGACGAGCGTGATCACCGCGAACATCGCGTGCGGCCCGTAGGCCGAGAGGATCGGCAGGAGGATGATCGGCGCCAGCGCGGCCGCGACCCGGCCGCCGGCCCAGGCGCAGGTCATGGCCGAGGCCCGCAGCGGCGTCGGGAGCAGCTCCGTCGCGTAGACGGCGAGGATGCTGCCGTAGGTCGCCGCCGCGGTGTTGAAGGCGATGCCGACCAGGACCAGGGTCAGGAACGTGCCGCTCGCGGCGAAGGCCGTGCCGAGGGCCGCCATCGCCGCCGCCAGGGCCGTCAGGACGGCGCGCCGCTCGAGCCGGTCGATCGCCAGCGCGGTCAGCAGGGTACCCAGGGGCGGGCCGAGCATCGACAGCGCGGCGAAGACGAGGGATTGATCGACCTTGAAGCCCTTCTCCACCATCACGACGGCGCTGAGCAGCGGGAAGGCGATCGTCGCCAGGGGGGCGAGGGTGTAGAGGCCGACGAACAGGGCCGTCCGGCGCAGCTGGCGCGTCTCGGCGAACAGGCCCCGGAACCCCGCGGGCCCGGTCGCGGGCGGGTCCGGGTCCGGGTCGGCGGGGGCGGCGACCCGGCTCCGGCCGGCCGCGCGCTCGAACCGGCGGCAGGCGGCGTCGGCCTCGGCGGAGCGCCCGACCGAGGCGAGCCACCGCGGCGATTCCGGCAGCCGCGCGAACAGGACGCCGCCGAGCGCCGCCAGGGCGCCCCCGAGGATCAGCGCCCAGCGCCACGGCTCGATCCCGAGCGGCGCGGCCGGGGCCATCATCTGGACGAGGCCGATGGCGGCCAAGCCGCCGAGGAGCCCGAGTCCGGCGCAGACCAGCAGCGTCGCGCCGCGTCGGCGCGCGGGCGTCACCTCGGCGAGGTAGGTGGCGACCAGGGGTGGGAACCCGCCGATCGCGAACCCCGAGACCGTCCGGGCGATCGTCAGCGCCGTGAGCCCCTGGCTCGCGGCGGCCGCCAGCGATCCGGCGGCCATCAGCGCGAGGGAGGCCTGGAGCGCGCGCCTGCGGCCGAGGCGATCCCCCAGCATTCCGAAGACGGGCGCGCCCACGGCGCCGCCGGCGAACACGGAGGCGAGGAGCAGCGAGAGGCTGCCCCGCGGCAGGTTGTGGGGCGGCGCGAGGAAGATGGCCGCCAGGGCGTTGCTCAGGGCGACCTCGGCGATGTCGGTGAACAGGCCCAGCGTGCAGACGGCGAGCGCCACCGCGTGAAGCCGCGTCATCGGAAGGGAATCGAGCCGCCGCGTGACGGCCGCGATCGACCCGGCGACCGATGCGGCGGCATCGGAGGCACTCGCGGTCTGACTTCCGGCGTCGATCAAGCGTGTGAGTCCTCTCCGGCCGGAGCGTGCCCGCAACCGGTGACGCACCGCCACGGCAGCGTGTTCCCCACCGGGGAACGTGACGGCGTTCACAAATGCACCATGCGCGCCATGGTTGCGGGTCGCAGGGAGGTCGGCGGTCCGCGGGTCTTGCGGAGCTGTCGATCCGCCCTCCGCCGGGAGCCTCGGCGCGGGGGCCGCACCGCCGTTCCGCGCCTTGCTGATCGTTGATCGGGAGGACATCCTGCGCGGGGGATGTCGAGGCGGATGGCCAGGGCACGATGTTCGAGATCGCGCGGGACGACCTGTCCGATACGCAGACACGGGCGCTGCTGGCGCTCCATCTCGCCGGCATGCACGCATCCTCGCCGCCGGGCAGCGTGTTCGCTCTCGACCTGTCAGGCCTGCAAGCACCGGACGTGACTGTCTGGACGGCGCGCCGCGGCGGGCGGGTGGCGAGCGTCGGGGCGCTCAGGATGGCGACGGACGGCACCGCGGAGGTGAAGTCCATGCGGACGCATCCGGATTTCCTCCGCCTGGGAGCCGGCGCGGCGATCCTCGACACCATTATCGCGGCCGCCGCCGCCCGCGGCGCGCGACGCCTCAGCCTCGAGACCGGACGCGGACCCGCATTCGCGCCCGCGCTCGAACTCTATCGGCGTCGGGGCTTCGTGAACGGCCCCGCGTTCGGGACCTACGTGCCGAGCGACTTCAACCAGTTCCTCCATCTCGCGATCGCCTGACGGGTCGGGTCGGCGTCCTCGTCGCGCCGCCGTTCCCGAAGCGGCCCGCGCCGCGCGTCCGCGATCCGTACGTCCAGGCGCAGAGGCCGACTGGGTTAGGGCCAGCAAGGCTGGCTGTCGGCCCGGTGAGTCGCGCGCGTCAGGGGGCCGCCCAGGACCCTCAAGGCCCGTCCAGGAAGCCGAGGAGCGCCGCGTTGAAGAGCGCCGGATCCTGGAGGAACGCGAAGTGGCTGGCATTGGGCAGGATCAGCAGCCCAGCCCCGGGAATCGTGGCAGCGAGGTACTCGGTGTGCGCGCGCTTGATACCTTCGTCGTGGTCGCCGTCCGCGATGAGGACCGGCGCGCGGATCCGCTTCAGATCGGCTTCGGTCCAGCGCGGCTGCCCGCCCCACATCCGGCCGACCGCGTCGACGAAGGCGGCGTAGTCCTTCGGGGTCGGCGAGAGGGCCTCGTACTCCTTGCCGGCCCGGTCGATGAAGGCGGCGAAGGTCGGGTTCGTCTCCACACCCTCGATCAGGCCCGACGGGTCGGCGTTGGCGCCGAACGCGAACACCTTGCCGACGCGGTCGGGATGGCGCATCGCCATGTCGAGACCGAGGATCGCGCCGTCGCTCCACCCGACGATGTCGGCGCGCGGGATCTTCAGCACGTCGAGCAGCCCGACCACGTCGTCGGTCATCAGGTCGTAGCCGAATGGCCGATCGTCCCGGGTGCTGCGGCCGTGCCCGCGGCTGTCCACGAGGATGACCGTGCGGCGGGCGGCGAGCGCCGCGACCTGGTGGCCCCAGTAATCGGAGTTCGACAGGCCGCCGTGCAGCAGGACGACCGGCGGACCGTTGCCGATCGTGGCGTAATACAGCCGGATGCCGTTGACAGCGGCGCGACCGGAAACCGTGCCGGCGACCGGCGCGGGGGTCGGCGGCAGGTCCTGCCAGCGCGGTCCGGCCCAGGCCGGGGCTCCGGCCAGCAGAAGAGTCAGGGCGATCGCAGTCCGAAGCATCGAGCACCTGTCGTCGTTGCCGGGGCCGGGCTGCCGGGGCGATCCGGTCCAGCGCGACCCGCCGCGACCGCGATCTGCGGTCGACCTGCGCGCGGACCGTGACCGGCTCGGATTACAGAACGATTTCAGACCGTGGCCCGCTGGCGGCGAGCGCGGCCTCCGCCGGCGCCCGGGCACCGAAGGCCGGCGCGCAGCACGGCGCTCGCGCGAGGAGCGGGGCCTCTAGAAGCGCGGGCTCGTGCGGCGGGGCCGGTCCGGCCGGGGCGCGGGGGCGGCTGGCGCATGTCGATGGCCGACCACGTCGCCGTTGCGGTAGGCCTCCTGGATGTTGCGTCGCGCGGCCCGCCCCGCCGTCCCACCGGGCTGCGTCACGGCCGAGTCTCCGGACGGGGCCAGGACGGTCTGCGCCGAGGCCGGTCCGATGCCGAGGAGAAGGAGGGCGACGCAGCCAGACAGACCCTTCATGGCCAGATCCCTCTCACCCGATCGCGTTGCCAGACGGGCCAACCCGCAGTGCCGGCACGCGCGCGCCGCCCCGCCCAGCGCGTCTACGTCCGTGCGGGCCATCGGTTCACGGGGGCTCGGCGGACGGGCTGCGTCGATCAGGCGGCCTTGCTGCCGAGCCGGATCGCCTTGGCGATCTCTGACCGGCGCTCGGCGTAGCCCGGCGCGGTCATCGGGTAATCGTCCGGCAGCCCGTAGCGCGCGCGGTAGAGTTCCGGCGTCAGCCCGTGCGAAGTGAGGTGCCGCTTCATGGTCTTGTACGACCGGCCGTCGATGAAGCTGACGATGCCGTCCTGGCGGACCGAGCCGCGGATCTGAGCGGCGTCGGGCTGCTCGGGCGGCGCCTCGACGACCGCCGGCCGGTCGGTGAGCGCGGAGAGCGCGCCGTGCACGGTGATCAGGAGCGGCTGTATGCTGGTGTGCGGCAGCGCGTTGTTCGACAGATAGGCGGTCACGACGCGCAGGGCCACGTCGCTGATGGTCGGCTCGAGCTGGTCCTGGTTCTTGCGCAAAGCGATCGACCCCTTCTTCGACCCTGCCGACACCTATTATAGACCAGGAATACTCGGACATTATCGTCTGTCAATGCAGAATGACATGCTTGGCAAGTAACGAATTTTGAATGCAGAATTTCGATGCGACGCGCGCCGTCCGGTTGGTCAATGACATGGCCATGGTCCTGTCCGAGATTGGGAGAGCGCCGCCGGATTTTTCGGGTCGCGCCTGCCGGACAATTCGCCAGCGAGGTTCCGACGCTTCCACTTCGCAGATCTTCGTGATCCAATACGCTTCGAGCGCATCGCGAAGTCCGTTCATGGCCGCCACACGCCGCCCGTCCGTGCCGAGGTCGAGGGTCCGGAAGTCCCGCACCGTGCCTGGGGCGGGATGGGGACGCGCGATGCTGGCGGCGCTCCTCGGAGGCCTGCTCGCGGCGCCGTTCGCCCACGGGCAGGGCGCCGACGATCTGGAGGCCGAGATGCGGGCGCGGGTCGCCGCGGCCTTCCCGGACGCGGGCCTCGTGAGATTCCGCAAGATCCGACCGATCCCCGCCGAGGCGGAGTCCGCCGTGGCATTCTGCGGCCAGGTCAGCAGCGGCCCCGTCGGGCAGGGGCGGTCGGATTTCCAGGTGTTCCTGTACGACCGCACCGCGTCGGCCGAGACCGTCCGCATCCTCGGATCGGAATCCCTCAACGGCTACCGCGTCGGCCGGAAGCTGATCGGCGCCCTGCGGCGGGTCGGCTGCCTGTGAGGCGTGCGGCCGGGGCGGTCTGTCCCACACGTGACGGAAATGTGGCAGAAGCTTGACTATTGCTTCAAGGTCGGTTTATAGCTTGACCGTGGCGTTGCGGTTACACCCCCGAGTCCCATGGAGGTTCGGATGTGCGCGCGGAAGACCTTCTACATTTTCATCTCGGCCTCGGACGGGGAGCAGTTCTGCGCCGTCCGACAGGACCAGCCCATCCCGTCGCTCATCGACGGTGTCCGATGGATGTATGTCGGCTGCATCGATACGACCCGGGACAGGCCGTACGGATTCGACGTGGACGCGGCGCACGCGGCGATGCGGCACCGCGGCGTCTACTTCTACCGGCGCGAATTGATGTTCCGCCGGGCCAACTTCCTCCTCGAAGCCGCCTGATGGTGGCTGCCCCCGGACCGATCCTGGCCGGCGCCCTGGTGGTCGCCGGTCTCGGGTTCGCGTCCGCCGCCGAGGCGCAGGTGCCGACGCGGGTCGGCACCTGCGCGGCGACCACCATCGCGCGGATCGGGACCCGGTTCAGCGACACGCTCGTGAAGCCGAAGGGCGACGGGATCGGCGACGGGACGAGCGTCGATCTCAAGAACGGTGTCTACGGCGTCTCCTACGCGTATGTCGAAGCGGTCGCGCGGTCGCGGGTCGGCGACCGGGTCATGACCTGCCTCGTACTCGTGCCGACGGGCTGCCCCAAGGGCGACGATCGCGGCAAGATGTACACGACGACCAACCTGCGCACGCTGGATTCCTGGACTTTGCCCGACTCCCAGCACATGTGCGGCGGGGCCTGATCGGGCGTCCGTGAACCCGCCCCCCGGAGGGGCGTGCTGCCTCAGGGGGCGGGATCCGGGCCTCGGTGAAGAGGAGAGGGATCCGTGTCGCTCAGGAACGCTCTTGCCGCCCTCGCGCTGGCGGTGGCGGGCTCCGCGCCGGTCCCCGCCTGGGCGTGGGGCGTCCCCGGATGCATCAACCTTCCCGAGTACAACCGCGCCCTGGGCGCCCTGCAGGGCATGACGAGCGCCTGCGACATGAGCGTCGAGGAAGCCCGCCGGATCGTCGCCGCCCGTGACGGCGTCCCGCCCGGGCCCCCGGTCGCCGCCGCGGAGCCGCCGGCGCCGCCGCGGGTCGCGCCGCGGCACCGCAGGGCGCGGGCGCACCGGAGCGCGCGGCCGCGGCATCACCGCTGAGCCGGCCGACCGGCGCTCAGGTCCCGTCCTCCGGCGCCCCTGGGGGATCCGCGCGGGTGCGCGCCCAGTCCCGGTCGCGCTCCGCCTGCCGGGCGCGCTGCTCCGCCACGTAGGCCTCCTGATCGGCGCGCTCCCGCTTCCGGCGGCGGTCGGCGGCGGCCGCGCTGCGCTTGCGCCACGCCTCCGTCTCGGCCTTCTGGCGCAGCAATTCCTCGACCGTGACGGGTGTCACCGGTTCCTTGGGTTGCGCCCAGGGATAGGACCGCCGGGGCGGGGGCGGGCGGGTCGCCCGATCGGCGGAGGCCTGCCCGCTCCGCCGGAGCGCCTCGGCCGCCGCCGCGAGGGTCAGCCCGGCACCCCGGGCGATGCGCTCGGCGGCCGCCCGGGCGGCCGCGCGCTCGCCCGCCGTGGCCCCCTGATCGGCGAGCGCGAGGCACTTCTCGAACCGGTCCCGGTCGGCGGGCGTCATGGGCGACGTCATGGGCAGCGTCTTATCGCCGGTCGACCCGCCTGTCCCGTCGCACCGGATCCGTCGATCCGGTTTCACGCCAGCCTCCGTGCCGGTCAGGCCGCCGCGGTCGCGCGTCTCGCCGGCCGTCCGGCGCCGCGACCCGCGCGGCTACGTCTGGGCGCGTCCGTTCCCGCCCGGACCGATCGCCGGCAGTCCGGCCCCGTCCGGCAGGCCGCCGAGCACCACGAGGATGCGTCCCAGGAGCACCCGCGAGTGCCGCGCACCGCTGCCGATGGCCGTGAGGTCCGGCCGGCCCGCGCGGGCCTCGTAGGCCGCGCGCAGCCGGTCGAGCTGCCGCCTGCGCGTCTCGGGATCGCTGGAACCCATGGCCCATCCTCCCGGCGGGCCCTGGCTCGCGGTGCGCCCCCGCGAGCGAGCCTTCGACCATCCCGAGTCGGGGAGTTGGAAAACCGTGTCTGAACGGTCCCTACGACCTTTAGCGCCGGAACGCCTGGACATACGCCGCAGGCTCCCCGACCGTGTGGCCAAGGATACGGGTGCCGTTGTGGTCGGCACCGACCATCAGACAGGGGGTTCCACGCCCCAGGGCCGCGCGTACGACCCCGCTGGCCTTCTAGTCGCCTCTAGGAAGGAAATCCAGCCCGGCGTGCCGCGCCGCGCTCGAGTCGGCGGAAACCGCCGTCGATCAGGAGCGCCAGCGCGGACACGACGAGGCCGCCCTGCAGGACGTAGGCGGTGTTGCCGGTCAGCAGGCCGGAGATGATCACCTCGCCGAGGGTGCTGGCGGCGACCGTCGAGCCGATGGTCGCCGTCGCCAGCCCGATGATCGCGGCGAGGCGGATCCCCGACAGGATCATGGGCAGCGCCAGGGGCAGCTCGACGCGGACGAGTCTCTGCCGGTCGGTCAGCCCCATGCCGCGGGCGGCCTCCATCAGCGCCGGGTCGAGATCCTCGAGCCCGGTGAGCGCGGTCTCGAAGATCGGCAGCAGCCCGTAGAGGACGAGGGCGATCAGGGTCGGGACCGCGCCGAACCCGAGGATCGGCACGGCCAGGGCCAGGACCGCGACGGGCGGGAAGGTCTGCCCGATTCGGGCCACCGACCGGGCGAAGGGCAGCACGTCGCGGCCGGCCGGCCGCGTGGCCGCGACCGCGAGGCCGAGGGCGATCGCGGCCGCGGTCACGTTCGCGGCGGCGACGAGCAGGAGGTGGTTGACGGCGAGCGTCAGCAGCGGCGTCTGGGCGTAGATCGGCGGCGTGTCGCCGGGGGCGAAGGGCCGGAACAGGGGCGCGAACCACCCCGGGGCGACCAGGAACGCCCCGAGCAGGGCGAGGAGCGCGGCCCGGGCGATCTGCGGGGCGCGGATCACGGCCGGGCGCCCCGCGCCTCGAGGGCCTCCCGCGTCACCCGGCCCAGGACGACGCCGTCGCGGCTGACCGGCAGCGCCGGGCGCCGGGACCACAGGCTCTCGGCGAGGGCGGCCCGCACCGTGGTCCCGGCCGGGATGGGCGCGCCCGGCGCCGGGCCGGGCTCGATCAGATCGTCCACGGCGCGCAGGGCCATGAGCTGGAAGGCCCGGTCGCCGCTGCCGAGGAGGGCGCCGACGAAGGCGGTGGCGGGCGCGCCGACGAGGTCTGCCGGCGCGGCCTCCTGCACGAGGCGCCCGCCATCCATCACGGCGACCCGGTCGCCGAGATGCAGGGCCTCGGTCATGTCGTGGGTCACCAGCACGATCGTGGTGCCGTAGCGCGCCTGGATCGCCAGAAGGTCCGCCTGCGCCCGCCCGCGGATGATCGGATCGAGGGCGCCGAAGGGCTCGTCCATGAGCAGGATCGGCGGCTCGGCCGCGAGCGCCCGGGCGACGCCGATCCGCTGCTGCTCGCCGCCGGAGAGCGCCGCCGGCAGGCGGTCCCGGTAGATCGCCGGATCGAGGTTGAACAGGCCGAGGAGCTCGTCGACCCGCGCGGCGATCCGCCGGCGGTCCCAGCCGACGAGCCTCGGCACCACCGCGATGTTCTCCGCGACCGTGCGGTGGGGGAACAGCCCGTGGCCCTGGATGGCGTAGCCGATCCCGCGCCGCAGCAGGTGCGGCGGCACCTCCCGGACGTCCCGGCCCGCGATCCGGATCGTCCCGGCGCTCGGCTCGATCAGGCGGTTGATCATCCGCAGCAGGGTGGTCTTGCCCGATCCCGAGGTGCCGACCACCGTCAGGATCGCCCCGGCCTCGACCCGCAGGGTGACGTCCGCCACCACCGTGCGCCCCTCGAAGTCGCGGCTCACCCCGGCAAGGTCGATCATGGGATCCGCTCCGCCGCGCGGCCGCGGCTCAGGTCGATGACGGCGTCGAGCAGCACCGCGGCGCCGGTCGCCATGGCGACGGTCGGCAGCGCGCCGAGCAGGACGAGGTCGCCCGCGTTCTGGCTGATGCCCTGGAAGACGAACACGCCGAGGCCGCCGCCGCCCACGAGACCCGCGATCACCGCGAGGCCGATATTCTGGACGAGGACGATCCGGATCCCGGTCAGGATCGCCGGCAGGGCGAGGGGCAGGTCGACCTGGAACAGCCGCTGGCGCGCGGTCATGCCGACGCCCCGGGCGGCGTCGCGCACCGGCCAGGGCACCGCGTCGAGGCCCGCGACGGTCGCGGCGGCCACGGGCAGGAGCGCGTAGGCGAACAGCGCCACGAAGGCCGGCGCGGCGCCGATCCCCGCGATGCCGAGGGCGGCCGCACTCGGCACCTCCCGGCCGATCCAGGCCAGGGGCGCGATCAGCATGCCGAACAGCGCCATGGACGGGACGGTCTGCACGACGTTGAGGCCCGTGAGCAGGCCCGTCCGCGCGGGCGCGACCGGGCGGGCGAGCACGGCCGCCGGGATCCCGACCAGGGCGGCGGCCGCCACCGATGCGAGGGCGAGGGCGGCGTGGGTCCGCAGCTCCCGGCCGAACGTGTCGGAGCGACTGGCATATTCCCGCAGGACCGAGAGGTTGTCCCAGAAGCCGGTGCGCAGGGCGAGCCCCGTCGCGGCGACCAGCAGGGCGAGCGCGGCGATCCGCAGGACCGGTCCCGGCCGCAGCCGCGCCAGCCCGTCGCCGGCCGCGAGGGCCGCCGTGACGAAGGCGAGCCACCAGCCCGCGTCCGGCGAGACCCGGCCGTGCCGGTCGCCCGGCGCGGTCAGGTGATCGGCCGCCCAGCCGGCCGCGAGGCCGAGCAGCAGCAGGATCGCGGCGGCGGCGGCCAGCCGCAGGATCGGCGCCGACCGCAGGACCAGCGGCGGCAGCGCGAGGGCGACGACGCCCCCGAGGAGGAGCGCCGCGCCGGGGGTGAGAGCCGACCACGCCGTCAGCGCGGTGCCGGCCGCGATCCGGTTCGGCCGGGTCGTCATCAGCGGCAGGGCGAGCAGGCTCAGTGCCAGGACGGCCGCGAAGGCCGCGCCCAGCGGATCGACGCCCGGGCGAAACCGCCCGGTCGCGAGGGATTCCCCCATCCTCACGCTGCGGCGGCGCCCGGGGGCGCGACGATGGACGGAAATGCGGCGGGTCTCATGAGGCGGGTCACCGGCGTCGCGACGCTCTCGGGCGCCCCGCCGCGCATCCTTGCCGGCGGAGCCCCGGCTTGTCGACGCGGGATCCCGCGGGCCGCGGACGGCTCCGCCGGTGAGGGCGCGTCGCGCCGCGCTGTCCGCGCGGCCGGCTCACCGCACGAACCCGTTCTGGCGGAGGAAGTCCGCCGCGACCGCGGAGGCCGGCTCGCCGCCGATCTGGACCCGGCCGTTGAGATCCCGGAGCGTGGCCAGATCGAGCTTGCGGAAGATCGGGTCCAGCACCGCGGCGATCTCCGGATGGGCCTTGAGGACCGCGCCGCGGACCACCGGCGCCGGCTGGTAGACCGGCTGGACGCCCTTGTCGTCGTCCAGCATGACGAGGCGCGCGACCGCCATGCTGCCGTCGGTGCCGAACACCATGGCGGCGTTCGTGCCGGAGGTGCCCCGCGCCGCCGCCGCGATCGTCGCGGCCGTGTCGCCGCCGGCCAGGATGACGAGCTGGTCCGGCCGGAGGGTGAAGCCGTAGGCCCGGCCGAAGGCCGGCAGCGCCCCCGGGCTGGTCACGAATTCCGACGAGGCGGCGAGCTTGATCGCGCCGCCGCCCGCCACGTAGCGGCCGAAGTCGCTCATGGTCCTCAGGCCCGCGGCCCGCGCGACCTCCTCGCGCACCGCGATCGCCCAGGTGTTGTTGGCCGAGGCGGGCGTCAGCCAGACGAGGTCGTTGGCCGCGCGATCCAGGTCCCGGGCCGTGCGGTAGGCCGCCTCCGGGTCCTTCCAGACCGGGAGATCGGCCTTCCCGAAGAAGAACGCCGCGTTGCCGGTGTATTCGGGATAGATGTCGATCTGCCCCTCGATCAGGGCCTGGCGGACGATCGCGGTCGCGCCGAGCTGGATCTTGTCGACGGTCGGCAGGCCCCGGGCCTGGAGCGCCTGCAGGATGATGTTCCCGAGCACCCCGCCCTCCGTGTCGAGCTTGGAGGCGACGACGATCCCGGCCGCCGGCGCGCCGGGCGTGGGCGCGCACTGGGCTGTCAGCAGCGCGAGCCCTGCCGCGACGAGCCCCGCCCGGATCCGCTTCACCATGGCCTCCGGCTCTGCCCTGCGCCCCGTCGGTCCGGTCGGGCGCCCGCCTTCCGACATCTAGGGCCGGTCCCGGTCAAGTTGAGGCGGAGGCGCGCCGAGCCTGTGCCGCACGGGAGAGGGGGCATGGCGCGACTGACTCCGCCCGAATCGTCGTCCGTCCAGACCGCTGCGACACGATCGGGAGCAGCTCTCGGGCCGGCGCCGCGGCGTGATTCGGTGCCCGAACCCGGTCGACAGCCGCGTCTCCCGAACCGGACCGCTCCGGCGTCGCGGGCCGCGCGACCCCCGCGAACACCTGCGTGCCCGGCGAGTCCAACCGGGGCCGTATCAAATCAACACATTCCCGTTAATTTTGTTTAACCTTTACACGATCCTTCCGCGAACGATCCTGGCTTTGGCGATATAATCTTGAGTACATGCTTTGTGTCGAAAGGAGGGGGGATATGTCGTATTCGATTCTGGTTCGCGATCTCACCCGCGAGACCGACGGTACTCCCAAACTTCTGGCCTACGACATTCACGACCGCTCGGCGGCCGAGACTCTCGTGTCGGTGATCGCCACTTCGTACCAGGATCACGGTTTCAATCCAGCGACCCGCGTCCACTGGTTTCGCCACGCGGGCGGGCTGCGCGAGATCTTCACGTGGCCGCGGTCCTGACCGGCGGCGCGCGGGCTCAGGTGCCGCAGAAGGTCCGGTAGCCGACGCCGCCGCCCGCGGGCGCCTCCGCGAAGGCGGCGTGGTCCGGCTGGTCGTCGTAGGGGCGGGCCAGCACGGCGAGGAGCGTCGCGAACGGAGCGAAGTCGTCCCGCTCCACGGCGGCCTCGATCATCGCTTCGACCCGATGGTTGCGCGGGATGAAGGCCGGGTTCTCCCGGCGCATCGCGGCGGCGGTCTCGACCGGGTCGCGTGCCTCCTGCGCCAGCCGCGCGCGCCACGCGGCCGCCCAGGCATCGTAGCGCGTCGGGTCGACGAACAGGTCGCGCACGGCCGCGTCGGCCTCAGGCCGCGCCGCCGCGTCGCAGAGCCGGCGGAACGTCAGGGTGAAGTCGGCCTGGTTCTCGGCCATGCCCTTGAGGAGGTCGCCCGCCAGCTCGGCGTCGCCGTCGCGGGTCTCGGCGAGGCCGAGCTTGCGGGCGAGGCCGCCGTGATAGGCCGCCTCGAAGCGCGGCGCGTAGGTGGCCAGCGCCGCCTCGGCCTCGGCGACCGCGGCGTCCTCGCCCTCGGCGAGGAGCGGCAGCAGGGTCTCGGCGAGGCGGGTCAGGTTCCAGAGCGCGATCCGCGGCTGCTGGCCGTAGGCGTAGCGGCCGTTGCGGTCGATGGAGCTGTAGACCGTCCGGGGATCGTAGGCGTCGAGGAACGCGCAGGGCCCGTAATCGATCGTCTCGCCCGCGACCGACATGTTGTCGGTGTTCATCACCCCGTGGACGAAGCCGACGTGCAACCAGCGGGCGACGAGGGCCGCCTGGGCCGCGACGACGCCCTCCAGCAGCGCCCGGTAGGGATTGCCGGCCCCGGCCGCGTCCGGATGGTGCCGGGCGACGACGTGGTCGGCGAGCGCCCGCAGGCCCTCGACGTCGCCCCGCGCCGCGAAGAACTGGAAGGTGCCGACCCGGATGTGGCTCGCCGCCACGCGCGTGAGGACCGCGCCCGGCAGGAGCGTCTCGCGCACCACCGGCTCGCCGGTCGTCACGGCGGCGAGGGCCCGGGTGGTCGGTATGCCGAGCGCCGCCATGGCCTCGCTGACGAGGTACTCGCGCAGGACCGGGCCGAGCGCTGCCCGCCCGTCGCCCCGCCGGGAGAACGGCGTCGGGCCCGCGCCCTTCAGCTGGATGTCGCGGCGGCGCCCGTTCCGGTCGACGACCTCGCCGAGCAGGACCGCGCGGCCGTCGCCGAGCTGGGGCACGAACTGGCCGAACTGGTGCCCGGCATAGGCCGCGGCGATCGGGTCGGCGCCGTCCGGGACGGCGTTCCCCGCGAGCGCCGCGACGCCGTCCGGGCCGGCGAGCCAGTCCGGATCGAGGCCGAGCTCCTCGGCGAGCGCGCGGTTCAGCCGGACGAGGCGCGGCGCCGCCACGGGCGTCGGCGGCCGGCGGGCGTAGAAGCGCTCCGGCAGGCGGGCGTAGCTGTTGTCGAAGGGGAGTGCCGTCATCGTCGGGATCTATGGAGCGCGGGGTCGGGGGGCAAGCGGGGCCGTCGGGGCCGCGGGATCCGGGCGGTGCCGTCGGCGCCCGTGGGCGTCTCGGACATCGACCGGAGCCGCGCGGCGGCGACGGAACCGCGGATCGTCCACCGGGCCCGGGTCATCGTCGCGCCTTCCCCGCTCCCTGGCCCATCCGCCGGGCGGGGGGATGTTCGCGGCCCGACCCGTTCTCAGGCGTCGGCGGGCCGGATCGCCTCGAGCGCGTAGATCCTCCGGGTGGTGGGATCGCGCGCGGCGGGATCGGCCGTCGACCCGCGCCGCCGGGCGCGGCAGGCCAGGGCCGCGAGGGCCAGGAGACCGCCCGCCAGCACGTCCGGAAGGTAATGACCGCCCGACCCGACGGTCGCGACGATCACGGCGGCGTTCAGCAGGACGGCCAGGGGGCCGAGGAGCGGCATCGGCGCCAGCGCCCAGGCCGTGAGGATCGCGAGGCACACGTGGAAGGACGGGAAGGTCGCGAGGCCGCGCAGGTCGCCGAGCGCCAGCGTGTGCAGGCTGCCGGCCCGAAGCCGCGCCACCGGCTCCAGGTGCCAGAGCGCGCCGACCGTCTCCAGGGGCTCGGACGGGACGACCCGCGGGGCGTAGTGGGCGTAGGGGCCGAGGGCCGGCAGCAGGGCGGCGAGGACGATCACGCACAGCAGCGTCGCGGAAAACAGCCGGATGTAGGTCCAGAGCCGGCCGAGGCGGCGGGTCGCGCTCAGCGCGATCACCACGAGCCCGACCTGCGGGCCGCTGGAATGGTAGGCGAGCGCCAGCCACCACGACAGCGTCGGGTGCCGCGCCAGGAACGCCACGTGACCGGTCCAGTCGAAGCCGAGGGCGGCCTCGATGCGGGCCAGCGCGGGATCGACGAAGGGCAGCCCGATCCCGGCGGCGAGGAAGTGCAGGACCGCCACCGGCACCGTGAAGGCGATGAGGAACGCGCTCGCCAGGGCCATGCCGCGCAGGGGCGGGTCGGACTTCACCGTGCTCAGGCAGGCGGCGGCGCTCAGCAGGACGAGGACGGCGAGGCCCGCGAGCGCGAAGCCCAGGGGCTCGGCGGCGATCCCGGACGCCGCCATCCAGACGGCGTCGACCGCGACGATCGCCAGGGTCAGGGCCCAGAGACGCGGGTCCGGCGCGGCGATGCCGGTGCTGTGCCGGCGCAGCAGGCGCCACCAGGGACGTGCCGGGTTTCGAGCGCGGACGATGGGCGCGCGGCCGGCGTGAACGGCCCGGTCTGGACGCATGATCCGGCTCACCTCGCCCGACAGGGCCGATGCGCGGCCGGGACGAGGCTCGGCCGCGACGGGGATGTGGCCGCCGGCCGGGGGGGGGCGGCGGGCGGACAGGGTTGGGGGTGCGGGGGCGGACTCTACCGGCCGGTCGTCGGGGCGTCGCCCGTGGCTGGGGGCTTGCCGGTACCGACCGCGCCCTCCGTCGGCGGCACGGCGGACGGGTGGGTGACGGCCTCCGTCGCGGTCTTGCCCGGGTCCTTCGTGTCGGCCGCCGGCTTCGGCGCGGTCTCGGCCGGTGGCGCCGCCCCGGGGCCGGGCCGATCCTGCGCCCGGGCCGCGGCCGGAAGGGCGGCCAGCGTGGCGGCGGCGAGGACGAGGGCGGGGATCGATCGGGTCAAGCGTGGCTCCGTCGCGCGGTCGGGCGTTCAACCGGCCCAACGGCTGGCCGCAGGGGTCGTTCCGACGCGCGCCGGTCCGGGACCGGCCGGGAGGTGACGGGTGGGTCCGGCGAGGCCGTACCCGGTCCCGTCATCTCAGGTCCTGGCGCGCGGGGCGCCGGCAGTGCGCGCCGGAGCGCGCGGCCGGGGCCTCACGCCTCCGCGGCGGCCTTCCGGGTCTTGCGGCTCTTGGGAGCCTTCGTGCCGGCACCGGCCTCCGCCGCGACGGTCTCCGCGGGCTCGCTCCGCTTGGCGGCCGGGCCGCGGCGCTTGTGGCCGAGGCCGGCGTTGCGGGCGAACTCAGCGCGCATCGCCGAGTAGTTGGACGCGGTCGTCGGGTAGTCCGGCGGCAGCCCGTAGCGCTGCCGGTACTGCTCGATCGTCATGCCGTTGCCGGTGAGATGCCGCTTGAGCGTCTTGTACGGCTTGCCGTCGATGAAGCTGATCAGGGCGTCGGGCGTGATCGACTTCTTGATCTGCGCGGGCGTCGCCTTCTTGAATTCGGGCTCCGACGTGACCGTCGCGTGCCCGAGACCGGCCAGCGCGGCGTGGACGCCCGACAGCAGCGACGGGAGGTCGGGAACCGGAACGGAGTTGTTGGCGACATAAGCCGAAACAATATCGGCGGTCAGCTCGACGAAATCGATCGGGTCCTGATGCGGTGCAGGATTGCTATCTTCCATGGGCGCCTCTCACGTGGGAGTGATCCATGAACGTGCATTCGCTTCTCGACAGTCAAGTCCTTATCTGCACGAAGATAACCCATTATGCCTGTTATCTACCGAATGGAGTGGCGAATACCAACATAGATCAGTGACGCATTTCGTGCCGGATCTTTCGCCCGCCGGCACCCCGACTGCCGGATCCTCGGGCGCCTCCGGCCGCAGCCGACCGGCCGGACCGGGCGGGGCTCTTCACAAAGCGTTAACCCTGACCGTGGTCACTGACAGGGTCGCTCCGGCTTTGGGGGTAAGAAGCCGAACGACAGGCGGGCCGAGCCCTGCCCCTCCATGCTCGGCCCGCGCCCTCGCGCCGCGGCGACGCTCAGGCGTTGGCCGCGGTCCCGATCGGCGTGGCGATCGCGCCCCGCGTCCCGGGCGGGATGACGGCCTGCAGGACCCGCGCGGGCCCGGCCGCGTAGTCGGCGCGGTAGCTGCGCTCGAGGGTCATCAGGGTGCGCATCGGCGCCTCGGCCAAGTCGAGCAGGCGGGCGTCGCGCCAGCGGAGCTTGGTGAGGCCGGTGCGGCTGAACCACCGCGGCCTCTCTTCCTCGACGAGCAGGACCAGCTTGCCCGTCCACGTCTTGCGGAACCAGAACCGTCCCGTGAGCTTGGCCGCGCCGAACATGCAGCACCTCGCGTGAGAGCCCCTTGAAAGCAACGCGGGTCAAGCTCGGCGGTTTCCGCGCGCGGCCCGTCGTCCGGCACCGGACCGGCGCCGCGGCCATGCGCCGGCGGCATGGGCGCGACGGCGGACACGGCTCAGCCGCAGGTGCGGTCGCCCAGATCGCGGCCGGCCAGGGTGGTGCCGGCCGCGGTGCCGCCGGCAAGCGCGCGGTCGGCCAGGATCGCGAGCGGGCGGCCGGCCAGGGCGCCGACGAGCCCGGCGGCGGCCTTGATCAGGAAGTCGTCGAACCGGCCGTGGCGGGTCCCGGTGAGGGTCTGGCCGGCTTCCAGGCCGCCGGCCAGGACGACGCTGCCCGCCAGGATCCAGAGCCAGTGCCGCGGGTAGGCCACCGTCATGAGCAGCCCGGCCAGAGCGTAGGCCGCGACGCGCTCGTAGCTGGGATTGGCCGTGACCACCGGGCGGAGGCCGATCGGCACCAGCGTGATCGCGGCGATCAGCGCCACCAGGATCCAGGCCGCGACCCGTATCAGGCCGTGCCACTGCGCGTTCGATCTCAGCATCGCGGAAACGTAACCTCGCGGCGACGGCGGCCGCGTACAACGATGGCGCGCCGCCCGACGTATCATAACGCCGGCCGGGGACCGGAACATCTGATCATGCGTGGTACTCTGGTCGTCGCGACCCTTCTCGCCTTCTCGGTGATGCCGGCCGCGATCGCGGCCAATCCGGTGCGGGACGTGCTCTGGGTGGCGCTGCAGGGCTGCGTGCTCGCCAAGAAGGCCGCGGGCCGGAGCTTTCCCTGCCTCGCGGTCGATCTCGGCGACGCGGTGCGCCCGGGAACGGCGGTGCTGCGGGCGCCGGGCCAGCCTACCCACACGGTGGTGATGCCTACCGACAGCGTCTCGGGCATCGAGGCCCCCGTGCTCCAGGGACCGCGGGGAGCGGCCTACTGGCGGGCGGCGCTCGCGGCCCGGCACTACGTGTCGGACGCGCTGCAGGGCCGCCTGCCGCCCTCCGCGGTGGGCCTGGAGGTGAATTCCGTGGGCGGCCGCAGCCAGGATCAGCTGCACATCCACCTCGACTGCATGCGCCGGAGCGTCACGGCGGCCCTGAAGGCCCACGGCGATGCCGTCGGCGACAGCTGGGCCCCGTTCCCGGTGCCGCTGGCGGAGGTGTCCTACCTCGCCATGCGGGTCCCGGCGGACGCGGTCGCGGCGTTCAATCCGTTCGCCGCTCTGGCCCGCGTGCCGGGCTGGCAGGGCCACCTGCACGACGCGAGCTTCGCGGCGGTGGAGGCCGATCCCGGGGATCCGCGGGGCGGGATGATCCTGCTCGCCTATCGGGAGCCTGAGGCCAGTGCCGAATACCTGATGGATCACGGCTGCCGGGTGGCGAGGCACGGCCGGGCCGGCTGACCGGCGGCCGAGCCCAGCCGTGCCGAGCCGCGGCCACTGTTGCTGCTACGTTCTATCCCTCGGGGGCACGAATCGGGCATAGAGCGAGCATGCGCATGCCGGTGCTCAGCTTGTCCGCGATGCTCCTCCTGACCACCGGACCTGCGGTTGCGGGGCCGGCCGCCGGAGCCACCGATCCGGCCGAGCTGGAGCGCGCGTGGCACCGCTGCCTGCGGGACGCCACGGGGCATCAGCCGACGGGGCAGAGCCGCGCCGGCGACGAGCGCAACGCCCTCGACGAGTGCAAGGCCCGCGAGGATGCCCTGGTGGCGGCCCTGATGTCCGGCGCACGCCCGGCGGACGCCCGCACCGGCACGGTGTGGTCACGGACCTGGGCGGCGTTCGTGGAGCCGCTCACCGCGTGGCTCGGCGCGCTGCGGCGCTGAGCGCGTCGCGGTCTCCGCGCCGATCGTGCCGGGTGATACGGCGTCAGGCGCCGCCGATGCCGGTCGTGACCGTGCCGCTGCCCCGGCAATCGGAGCACTGCGCGTCGGCGACCTTGCCGGTGCCGCCGCAGGTCCGGCACAGGTTCTCGCCGGTGCCCGGCGTGCCGGGCGGGGCCTCGTCCCCGGGTTTGCGCGGATCCGCCTCGGCCATCGTCAGCCCTCTCCGGACGCCCGTTCCTGACCGGAAAACCGTGTCGGTCCGGCGCTGTTCCCGGTCGCGTGCGTCGTCGAGGCTCGGGGCCGTCCGCGGCGTCGCACCGCGCACGGCCCGGCGAACCGCGGCCCGCGCGGACCGTTGGCCGGCCATGAGCGATCAGACATCCAAGCCGCACGCGGATCCCGTCACCGAGGCGCGCCGGCGCGAGATGGCGACCGAGCACCTTCTGTTCGGGACGATGCGGTTCCTGGCGCGGAAGAACCCGGAGCTGCTGGACGAGCTCGAGGGCAGCCTCGTCCACCTGTGGGATACGGTCGAGGGCGAGGCGCGGGACGATGAGGCCGTGCGGACCATCGCCCGGCGCATGCTCAAGGGGCTGCGGGCCGAGCGATGATCGGCCCGGCCCGGCTCACCGCTGGGCGGCGTCGGTCACCTTGATGGTCGGGATCATCGCCACGGCCTGCGCGGTCACGCGGTCGAACGTCTCCCCGGTCAGGCCCCGCTCCGTCGCGAGCTTCCGGATCCGGTCCGCGTGCTGCGAGAGGGTCAAGCCGAAATAGGTCTTCTCTGCCGCCTGTTCGACAGACTCGTTTGCCACGTGTTCACTCCTGTTCATGGTGGGTGAGGCGCGCTGATTTGGGCCAGAGCGGCCGGGGCTTCAACCCCCGGCCGCGGCCACCGCACCCCGGCCATGAATCGCGGTCATGGCCGGGACGCCGTAGGCGCGCGGTCTTGCCGACGCCCTGCAGCCGTCGGTCCGCCGCTATCAGCGGTTGCAGCCGATGCAGATGCCGCGGGTGATCGCGTCGTTGCGCTCCTCGACAGCGTCGCGGCGCTCGATGCTGCCGGTCTCGTTCGGACCGAGGGCGCCGGGATTGGGCACCGTCTGGCCGGTCGCGGCGGTATGGGGCGCCTTGGCGGTGGTGGCGGGCCCGCCGCCGGTGCCCGTCTGGCTCACCGGGTCGGCCCAAGCGGTGACGGAGGCCAGGGTCAGGGCGGCGGCCATGGCGAGAGTCGCGGATCTGCGCATGTGAAGCTCCCAGCACTGCGTGCGTCGGTCTGTGCGAAACTGACGCACGCGCGCGCGAGAAGTTCCCGCCTCCGCGCGCGATCGGCGCCCCGGCGCGAGTCATTCGGCGGCTGAATGCGGCCGTTCACCTTCGGGCGTAACGGCTAAGCCATTTTGAGAACTGTCTTCGCTTCCGAATTCGGGAATCGTGGTGCTGTAACATTCGGAGGCGTACGTCATGAACCCGACCGTCAAGGCCGTGCTGCTGAACGAGCGGGCCTCTGTGCTCTCGGCGATCGCGGCGCGTCAGGGCACCGTCTCCGACCTCCTCGTGCAGATCAACGGCGTCGAGAACGATATCTGGCGGCTGCGCCACCGCCTCATCGATATCGAGGCGTACCTGGTCGGGCATCGCGTCGAGCTGCCGGATCTCGGCGAAGGGCAGACGGAGCATGCGGACGGGACGGAGGTTCTCGTTCCGCGCAATGCGGCGCCGCAGGCCGCGACCCGGTCGGTCGAGGTGATCGGCCTGCCGACCTGCAAGCCCCTCGGCGATTTCGTCCGCCCGAAGACGTCCGCGCGGAAGGCCCAGGCGGCCGCCGGGCCCCGCCAGGTCGAGACCGCCTGAGTTCGTCCGGGGATCACGCCCATGCACCGCATCCGCCTGGCCCTTCGGCGGAGGGCCCCCGTGCCGCCGGCGCCGGCGCTGCCCGAGAGCCTGACCCGCTACGTGTCGCCGCCGGCTCCCGAGGTCGGCTTGATCACCGCGCCGCTCCGGGACATCGGCATGGCGCTGCTCGTCGGTGTCGTCGTCGCGCTCGTCGGCGGCCGGATTCTCGAAGCCTGGTAGCCGGTCCTGACTGTGTCCCGGCCATGGCCTATGAGGATCGGTGAGGATCCCGAGGGGGTGGACGGATGGGCAACGGCGACGGCAGCGGCGCGCCGAGCGCGAAGATCGCGGAGGTTCAGCGCCTGGCCACGGCGCTCGCGGCGCGCGTGCGCTACGCGCAGCTGGTAGGCCGCCCGGTCTACGAGGCGCAGATCTCCGCGCTGGTCGGCGCGGCCCGCCTGATGGATGAGGAGAGGGCCCCCTGGCCGCCGATGGTGGAGGAGGTGCTGACCGAGCTCGCCCGCGCGATCGAGGGGACCGAACCCGCCGCGGAAGGCGAGGCGGACGATTCTGGGCGAGACCCGGCGAAGGACGCGCCCGGACAGCCCTGAGCGCACCGCTCCCGTCGCCACATCCCCGTCGCCACCCCCGTCGCCACCCATGTAACGGTCATCGCGCGATCGCGCCGGACCTCCGGCCGGGATCGCCCGGAGATGGGCCGCGCCTGTCGCGCGCTCTCAGCCAGATGGCGGCATCCAGCATGACGACGGGCGCCACCGCCAGGGCCGCGGCCAGGGTGCGGTTGCGCCGCGGGTTCGAGGGCGTGGCGCGGGCCGCCAGCAGGCCGGCATCGAGGAGATCCCCGCCCACCCGCAGGCCGAGATGCCGCTCCGGCTCGGCGGCAGCCAGGATCGCCGCGCCCGAGGCGATCTCGCGCAGGCCGTAGAGCTGGATCAGGCCCTCGTGGCCGTCGAGGCCGGTCGCGGCGGCGACGCGCCGGGGCGCGAAGGTCTCGGCGAGGCCGAGCCCGATCCCGAACCAAGCCAGCCCGCGGGCCATCTGCCTGTCATCCATCTGCGATCCTGCTCCGCGCGGCCACCGGTCCATGGTTGGCCAACCGGGCGGTTCCGGCCGTGTTCCGGACCGCCGCGAGGCCGGAACTTCGGGGCGAAGGGCTGATTGATCAGTGTGCCGGCACGGAGATCCGCGCCGTCGCCGCGGTGCGACGATCGCCTCCGGTCGCACGCCCTCAACCCGCTCGCGTCGTGAAGGCGATGGCCGCATGATCCTGAGCCTGCAGGCCGTGCAGGTCGCGACCGGCAGCGACGATGCCGAGAGTCAGCTCGTCTTCGCCGACGGGTTCCTGGTCGCGATCCTGGTCCGTCTCTCGGCGCAGCACGGGGCCGATGCCGGGAAGTGGTTCCTCGAAGCCGGGTTCGGCCCGATCGATCCCCTCGGGCCGCCGCTGTTCGCGGACCTTCCGGCGGCCCGGGCCTGGATCATGCGGCAGCTGATCGCCGCGGCCTGACGGCGGCGACGGCGATCCTCGGGGTGATCCTCAGGACGGCGTCCCGAGCCAGCGGAGCGAGCGTCTCAGCCGGGCCGCACCGTCCGCGGCGAACCAGAGTCCGTGCGCGAACACGACCCGTTCCGGCGCCAAGCCGACGAGATCCGCGGCCGCCCGCGCGGCGTCGCGCCGCCGGAGCCTGATCACGAGGCGCAGGTAGGGCGGCGGCTCGCCGTGCGGCGGCGTCATGCGGGCGAGGCGCAGGAGCGGACGCAGCAGCGCCGGCATCTTCGCCGGCTCCAGGTTGAGGACGAGGTCGGTCAGGATCAGCGTGCGGCTCGCGCCGTGGAAGAACGCGACTTCCCGGAAGCCGAACCCGCCCGGCACGACGACCTGGCGCAGGTCCGCCGCCCAGTCGGGCGGCGCCGCATCCTCCAGGACCCGGTCGACGCGCAGGCCGGCGCGGCGGACCTGGCGGCGCTCGCGCAGGTTCGGGGCTGCCCAGGTCAGGGCTTCCGGACACTGCGCCTGCCAGTCCTTCAGGAAGGTCCAGTGGGCGATGTTGGGCGCGACCAGGTGGCGGATCGGTCCGAGCGCGGCGATCGCGCGGTGCAGGCCCGCGTCGTAGCGCGTGGGGGAGTGCAGCCAGACCGATCCGTCCCCGAGACGGACGACGGTCATCCGGACGGGCAGGGGGATGCCGAGGGCGCGGAGCGGCCCGCTGTCGACGATCCAGACGCCCTCGGCCACCGGCTTGAGCACGTCGAGGGGTGGATAGGTCGCGTCCGGCAAATCCCGCTCTCTTCCTCGGCCGCGGGGCGTCACGCGCCCGCTCCCGTGCAACGGCGGGGCCGCGGCGGGTTTCCCGGATCCATCGCCGCAGGCCCGGGGCGTCTCACGCCCGCGCGCAGTCGGGCGCGACCGGCTCCATCGGCGGAACCGGGGCGGCGCGCAGCAGCGCGATCGCGAGACCGAGGATCGTCAGCACGTCGCAGGTCAGTCCGAAGACCGAGCCGACCAGGAGATTGTGCCCGGCCCAGCACAGGGAGGCGCCGAGGAAGAGCTGCCGCATCGCCTGCGGCGCCGCCTGGAGCCGCGCGCCGGTGGCGAGCAGCGAGCCCGCGGCCGCGCAGGCCGACGGCCAGCCGTTCCACGTGGCCGCCGTCAGGCACGCCGCCGCGAGGGTGCTCGCGGCGAAGACCGGCGGCACCCAGCCGCCCCGGCCGGGCGCGCCGACGCATCGGAGGGAGACGAGGCTCTGCAGCACCGAGATGGCGCACATCGCCGTCCCGGTGAGCGCCCCGAGCGTCAGGTAATGCGCGCCGAAGCAGGCGGCACAGGCCGCCGAGGCCGCGAGGATCCAGGCGCGCCGCGGCATCACCCCCGCAGTAAAGCCCAGGATCAGGCCCAGCGACCCGAACAGATCGAGGTGCGTCGCGGCGGCGGCGGACCAGGAATACAGGAATGATGCGGCGTTCATCGTGCGCGACCGGCCGGCGCGGGGGCGCCGTTTCAGTCGATCGCGCTAGGATCGCACGGTAATCGGATGGTTAACGCCGCCTCCGGCGACGATCGCGACCCGGCGAGCGTGGCCGCGCCGCCGCACCGCGGTCCCGCGCGGCAACCCGCCGTGCCCGCATGTCCGTGGGCCCGATCATCGGTCATTCCGTGTGTCGATCTACATCATGTGAGTATTAAACCAAAACAAGATGTTTGAACTCCGGGATTAACATAGATCAGGGGCCGATCCGCGCGTATTGCGCCGGGAACAATGCCTGCGGCTTCCGGTTCTCCGGGCATTCGAGTCGGGACGACACCGCGGCCGTTCGGGCGGGGGTGCGCGCGCGCCCGCTACCGGTGGTGTGAACCGACGCTCCGATGCAGCTTTCTACGTATGACGATCACCATCCCGTCGCCGCGCGGTTCCGGGACTTCATCGGGCCTGGACGACGCCCGCATCTACCCAGCCCTGCTCGCCTTCCTCTGTCGGTACCGCGCGCAGCCGGGCCTGTTCCGGAGCTTCGCGGTGCTGTTCGACCGGGGACGCCCGGCAGGTCGCCGCCGATCGCGCGTCGGGCGCCTTCGTGATGCGCCGGATGGACAGCTGAGGGCCGACCGATGACGCGTTCCGTTCCGATTGCCGCTCCGTTTCCCGAGGACGAGGAGGCGGTGCTGGCGCTGGCGCGCGCCCTGCGCGAGACCGGCTACACCTTCACCACCGTGACCCCGGCCACCCACGCCCACGTCAACGCCCGGCCGCGGCACGCCGAGGCGCGCAGCCTGCGCGACGTGTTCGGTTGGAGCCGGCCGTTCCGCGCCGACTTGGTCCCGGAGCCGATCCTGCGCCTGATGCGGGCGGCCGGCGCCGTGATCGAGGACGGCCCGCTGCTGCGGCCGACGCTGCGCGTCTCCAGCCTCGACGGCGAGCTGTTCGCCCATTCCGCGTATCCCCCGAGCGCGGCCGACGCGGTGTTCTTCGGGCCCGACACGGCGCGCTTCGCCGCGGCGGTGATCGCGCATCTCGAGGCGCGGTCGCGGCCGGTGCGGCGCGCGGTCGATATCGGCTGCGGCTCGGGCGCGGCCGGGATCTGCGTCGCCAAGAGGGCGCCGGGCGCCGAGGTGGTGCTCGTGGACATCAACCCGGCGGCCATGCGGGCGGCGCGCGTCAACGCCCGGCTCGCCGGGACCGACGGGGTCGATGTCCGCCGCAGCGACCTGCTGCGCGACGTCGAGGGCCCGTTCGACCTCATCGTGTCGAACCCACCCTTCATGATCGACACGGCGGAACGGGCCTACCGGCACGGCGGCGGCCCCCTCGGGGCCGGGCTGCCGCTCGCGGTGGCCGAGCAGGCGGCCGGGCGGCTCGCGCCCGGCGGCAGCCTCGTCCTGTTCACCGGCGCGGCCATCGTCGACGGGGCGGACCCGTTCCGCGACGCCGTGGCCGACCTCTGCGACCGGGCCGGGTTGGACTGGACCTACCGCGAGTTCGACCCGGACGCGTACGGTGAGGAACTCGCGACGCCCGCCTACGACGCGGTCGAGCGGCTCGCCCTCGTCGTCCTGACCGCCGCGCGCCCGGTGACCCGGCCATGATCGACAGCTCGACCGACAGCTCGACCGACACCTTGCTCCGGGACGCCCTCGCGGGCCTCTCCGCCGAGCCGAAGACGCTGCCGGGAAAGTATCTCTGGGACGAGACCGGCTCGGACCTGTTCGACAGGATCTGCCACAGCGCCGACTACTACCCGACCGCGCAGGAGATGACCGTCCTGCCGCAGGTCGCCGCCGACGTGGCGCGCCGGGTGCGGCCGGGGGTGACCGTCGTCGAGTTCGGCAGCGGCGCGAGCCGCAAGATCCGCACGCTCCTCGACGCGCTGCCCGAACCGGCAGCCTACGTGGCGATCGACATCTCCGGGGCGTACCTGGAGGCCGCGATCCGGCGGCTGGCCGCCGATTACCCCGGCATCCCGATGATCCCGGTCTGCGCCGACTACTCGCAGCCGGTCCAGCTGCCGCGAGGGGCCGGGCCGGGGGGCATCCTGGGCTTCTATCCGGGAACGAGCATCGGCAACTTCGACCCGCGCGGGGCCCGGCAGTTCCTCGAGCGCGCGCGCGCCACGCTCGGGCCGAGCCTCTTCCTCGTCGGCGCGGACGGCACCGCCGACCCGGACCGCCTGCAGCGCGCCTACGGGCGCGCCGACGGCCTCATGGCCGCGTTCCACCGCAACATCCTGACGCGGCTGAACCGGGAACTCGGCGCCGATTTCGACAGCGACAATTTCCGGCACGCCGTGCGGATCTGCCCGGACCCGCTGCGGGTCGAGGCCCACCTCGTCGCGACCCGGCCGGCGAGCTACCGGCTGGGCGACCGGACCATCGCGTTCGCGGCGGGGGAGAGCGTCCGGACCGACACGTCGCACAAGTACCCGGCGGACGCCTTCCGGGCGCTCGCGGCCGAGAGCGGCTGGCAGCCCCGCGCCCTGTGGACGGGGGAGGGCGGAGATTTCAACCTCCACCTGCTGCAGGCGGAGGCCTGACCCGGCGCGGAACTCTTCTCCCGACACGCTCGCGCGCGCCGGGCCAGTAGTTAATCCGGCGGCGGGCGCTCTAGACGGCCTCGATCGGCGCGTGCTTGCCGTCGTGGGCGGAGCCCGACTCCATGCTCCGCGTCTCGCCGGCCTGCCGCTGATCCCGGGCCGGCGGCGGGTAATCCGTCAGCGGGCGCCAGGGGGCGGACGGAGTGCCGAGGCGCGCGCCGGACGGCCGCATCGACATCCAGATCGCGACGGCCATCCACGGGACGACGAAGAAGACGAAGGCGGCGAGCCCCACGGCGATCCTCCTTAGGTACGGTGACGCCGGGAGAACGCCCGAACGGCGGCCGCGGATCCGACGCGATCGGGCCTGGAGCCCGGCGCGGTCAGAACCTACAAGGATGGGCCGCTCGGCCGGGCCCACCGGACCTGATCGGCGGCCCCGCCGGGCGCGGCCCGGTCCGGACGCCCGCGCGGCGCCGCGCAGCCTGCTGGAGCGAGCAATGGCAGATCTTTCCGGAAAGACGGTCCTGGTCACGGCGGCGGGTCAGGGGATCGGGCGCGCCAGCGCGCTCGCCTTCGCCCGCGCCGGGGCGCGGGTCCACGCCACCGACATCAACGCGGACGCCCTCGCCGACCTGCGCGCCGACAGCCTGAGCACCGCGACCCTCGACGTGCTGGACGCGGAGGCGGTCGGGGCCCTGGTCGCGCGCATCGGCGCGGTCGACATCCTGTTCAACTGCGCCGGCACCGTCCACGCCGGCACCATCCTGGAGATGCGCGACGACGAGCTCGACTGCGCCCTCGACCTCAACGTCAAGGCGATGATCCGCACGATCCGGGCGGTCCTGCCCGGCATGCTGGAGCGCCGCGACGGCGCCATCGTCAACATGGCCTCGGTGGCCTCCTCGGTGAAGGGCGTGCCCAACCGCTTCGCCTACGGGGTGACGAAGGCGGCGGTGATCGGCCTGACCAAGGCGGTGGCCGCCGACTATGTCGGCCACAACATCCGCTGCAACGCCATCTGCCCCGGCACGGTGGAGAGCCCGTCGCTGCAGGAGCGCATCCGCCAGCAGGGCGACTACGAGCAGACCCGCGCGGCCTTCATCGCGCGCCAGCCGATTGGCCGGCTCGGCACGCCCGAGGAGATCGCCGACCTCGCCGTCTACCTCGCGGGCGCGACCTACACGACCGGCCAAGCCGTCGTGATCGACGGCGGCTGGACGATCTGATCCGGCGGGGCGGGCCTCAGAACCGGGCGACCAGCGCCACGCCGCCTATCATCAGGGCGCCGCCGAGGATGCGCCACAGGCCGGCCTCGTGGACCTTGAAGCCCACGAGGCCGAAATGGTCGAGCAGGATCGACGTGACGACGCCCGCCGTCACGATCAGTCCGAGAAAGGTGGCGGCCCCGATCCGCGCGGAGACGGAGAGCTGCGCCATCGTCAGGCCCGCGCTCATCACGCCGCCGAGCCACGCCCACCAGGGCACCTGCGCGAGGCGTTCCAGCGACGGCCACCCGTACTGCCCCGTCACCAGCATGGCGACGCAGATCGCCGCGACGCTGACGACGAGGCTCACCACGCCGGCGAGCAGCGGCCGCGCGAGGGACTTGGCGAGGCCCGCGTTCTGGCCCGGTTCGATCGCGGTGGCGATGCCCGCGAGCAGCGCGAAGCCGTACAGGAAGAGCATGCTGGGATCCTGAGGGTGCGAGGCGTTCGGATCGACGGGTCCGTCAGAACGCCGCCACGAGGGCGACGCCCGCGACCATCAGCGCGCCGCCGAGGATGCGCCAGCGCCCGGCGCGGTGGCGCGCGAAGCCCACGAGGCCGTGATGGTCGAGGAGGATCGAGCCGACCACGCCCGCGGTGATCACGCAGCCCAGGAACGGCGCCGCGCCGACTTTCTCGGAGATGTAGAGCTGCGCCAGGACGACTGCCGCCCCGAGCACGCCGCCCGGCCAAGCCCACCAGGGCACGGGCGTGGCCGCTTCGGCCTGGGAGCGGCCGCGCAGCCGGGCGACGGCCATCGCGGCGAGGAAGCAGACGATCGCGAGGCCGAAGCAGAACAGGCCGGCCAGCATCGGCTGCCCCGTGACCTTCGCCAGCGTGGCGTTCTGGCCCGGCTCGATGGCGTTCGCGACGCCGGCCACGAGGGCGATGCCGTAGAGATACCACTTGGACAAGGCGGCGCCTTCCCGACGAGGAGCGGATCGCACCCGGACGGGGCGGTCTGCTGCCAAACCCGCCGCCGCGCCGGGTGACTGCATCACAGGCCCGGTCGGCGCCGGGACACATCGCCCCAGGGCGGGGCGGGGCAGGGTGAGGCCGGGCGGGCCGGGCGCGGCGCGGGAACGTTTCCGGCCCCTCGCGTGCTGTGCCTGTCGCAGCCCGAGTGGACGATGGACGCCCGCAGCCCGACGATCACGCCGACGACGCAGGACCGTCAGGCCGAGCTGACCCTGCGGGGGATCGCGCTCGGCGCGGCCATCACGGTCGTGTTCATGGCCGCCAACCTCTACATGGGCCTGAAGACCGGGATGACGTTCTCGTCCTCGATCCCGGCCGCGATGATCTCGATGGGCGCGTTCCGGCTGATGGGCGGCGCCGGCATCCTCGAGAACAACATCGTGCAGACGCAGGCCTCGGCGGCCGGCACCCTGTGCAACGTCATCCTGGCGCTTCCCGGGCTCGTCCTCGTCGGCCACTGGCACGGCTTCCCGTTCTGGCAGACCACAGCGGTCTGCCTGCTGGGCGGCCTGCTCGGCGTCGCCTTCTCGATCCCGCTCCGCCGCGCGCTCGTGTCGGGCAGCGATCTCCCCTATCCCGAGGGCATCGCCGCCGCGGAGGTGCTCAGGACCGGCCACGAGGAGCAGGGCGGCCACGGCCTGCGGGACCTGCTCGGGGCCGCCGCAGCCGCCGGGACGATCGGGCTCGCCACCACGGGGCTGAAGGTCCTGGGCGAGGGGCTCAACGGCGCGGTCAGCCTCGGCGGCGCGGTGTTCCGCACCGGGACCGGCTTCTCGCTGGCGCTGGTCGGCGTCGGCTACCTCGTGGGCATCGGCGCCTGCCTCGCGCTGCTGACCGGCGTCCTGATCGCCTGGGGGATCGCGGTCCCGATCCTCACCGCCCTGTCGCCCGATCCCGCCAAGTCGGCGGGCGCGGCCGCCGAGGCGGTCTGGTCGGGCCAAGTGCGCCTCATGGGCGCCGGGATCATCGCGGTGGGCGGGCTCTGGACCGTGGGCTCGCTGGCGCGCCCGATCCTCGGGAGCATCCGCGCCGCCCTGTCGGGCAGCGGCGGTCTCGGCAAGGATCACCCGCGCGAGGACCGCGACCTGCCGATCACCTGGGTGGCCGCCGCGACCCTGGGCCTGTGCGTGCCGCTCGCGCTGCTGTTCTGGGCCTTCGCCGGGGCCGCCGAACTCGGCGGCCTTACGATCGTGCTGGCGGTGGCCGCCACCCTGTTCACCGTCCTGTTCGGCTTCCTGATGGCGGCGGCCTGCGGCTACCTCGCGGGCCTGCTGGGCTCCTCGTCGAGCCCGATCTCGGGGATCGGCATCCTGACCACGATGGCGACCGCGCTGCTCCTGCCCCTGGTCCTGGGGCATTCTGCCGGGCCCGAGGGAGACCGGTTCGTCACCGGCATGGCGCTGCTGCTGACGTCGGTCATCATCACCACCTCGTCGATCGCCAACGACAACCTGCAGGACCTGAAGACCGGGCAGGTGCTGGGCGCCACGCCCTGGCACCAGCAGATCGCGCTCATCCTCGGCGTCGGGGTCGGCGCCGTGGTGATCGCCCCGCTCCTGTCGCTGCTCTACGAGGCCTACGGCTTCGTCGGTGCCCCCGCGCGGGACGGGCAGGACGCGGGGAGCGCCATGCCGGCGCCCCAGGCGGCCCTGATGACCCAGATCGCCAACGGCATCACGCACGGCGAGTTGCCCTGGACCATGGTGCTGATCGGAGCCGGGCTCGGGGTGGTCCTGGTGGCGGCCGAGACGTGGCTGAAGCGGCGCGACCTCACCTTCCCGGCCCTGACGGTCGGCATCGGCATGTACCTGCCGCTCTCGGTGGAGATGACGATCGCCATCGGCGGCATCCTCGGCTGGGTCGCCGAGCGCCGGCTGCGCGCCCGGGTCGGCGCGAAGGGCGACGCGAAGGCCGACAGGACGGTCGGCACCGCCCGCCGCCGGGGTGTCCTCCTCGCGTCCGGGTTCCTCGTCGGCGAGAGCTTCGTGGGCGTGCTGCTCGCCGGCACCGACCTCCTGGCGGGCCACAGCTCGGCGATCGCCGTGGCCGGCAAGGATTTCGCGCCCTACGCCACCGGGCTCGGCCTCGCGGTCTTCCTGGCGGGGCTCGCCGTCTACCTGCGGATGGTCTCGCGACCGGAAGCGGTCCCGCGGGAGGCGTGACGGATCCGCCGGCGCCCCGGGCGGGTTCCCCGCAGGACGCCGTCGCCCGCGCGGCCGCGGCCTCCGCCACGCCGGAGTTGCGCATGAGAGTGGCTGACAGAGCGGCTGACAGGGCGGTTGAGAGAGCGGCCGACACCCGGGAGCGCGTCTTCCCCGTGAGCGCCGGCATCCTGTTCGGGCTCGGCCTCGGCGGCTTCTTCGACGGGATCGTGCTGCACCAGATCCTGCAATGGCACCACATGCTGAGCAGCTGGTACCCGATCGACACGATCCCGAACCTCGAGCTGAACACCCGCTGGGACGGCCTCTTCCACAGCGCGACCTACGTCTTCGTGGTCCTCGGGCTGTTCCTCCTCTGGCGCGCCGCGCACCGCACGCACCTCTACTGGTCCAGCAAGCTGCTCGCCGGGTCGCTCCTGATCGGCTGGGGCCTGTTCAACCTCGTCGAGGGCCTGATCGACCACGAGATCCTCGGCGTGCACCACGTCAACGAGCGGGCACCGCCGGAGCAGTGGCTCTACTGGGACATCGGCTTCCTGCTCTGGGGCGGCGCCATGCTGGCCGCGGGCCTGGGCCTCGTGGTGGTCGGCAAGGGCGAGGAGGCGTCGCTGGCGCGGAATCCCGCGTGAGGGCCGCCGGTCCCGGCCTGAGCCCGGTCCTGCCCTGGCTCGCCCTGGCGGCCGGCCTGAGCCTCGCCACCCTGCCGGCCTGGCGGCCCCTGGTCTTCGGGACCGCGCTCACCGTTGAGGATCTTCTCACGCTCCGCTGCCTGACGCGCTGAATCCCGCGTCCCGGCCCGTTCCGTAGGCCCCTTCTCAGGCCACTTTTCACGCCCCTTCGGCCGCCTCGCCGAGCAGCGTCCGGACGAACCGGCGGGTGCGCGGGTCGGCCGGCCGGGCGAAGACGTCGGCGGCCGCGCCCTGCTCGACGATATGCCCCCCTTCCAGGAACACCACCGTGTCGGCGACGCGCCGCGCGAGGCGCAGGTCGTGGGTCGCCATCAGCATGGTCGTGCCCGCGTTCGCGAGGCCGGCGAGCACGTCCACCACCTCGGCGGCGAGTTCCGGGTCGAGGGCCGAGGTCGGCTCGTCGCAGAGCAGCAGGCGCGGGGAGGGGGCCAGCGCCCGGGCGATCGCCACCCGCTGCTGCTGGCCGCCCGACAGGCTGGCGGGCCAGTCCGCGGCCTTGTGGGCGAGGCCGACGCGCTCCAGCAGCTCCAGGGCGCGCGCCCGCGCCCGGTCCTGCGGCCACTTGCCGACGGTGACGAGCCCCTCGGTGACGTTCTCCATCACGGTCCGGTGGGGGAAGAGCTGGAAGTTCTGGAACACCATGCCGGTCTGCCGGCGCACGGCGAGCACGTCGCGCCGCGCCGGCGGGCTACCGGGCCGGAAGGTGAGGCGTATGTCGCCGAGGGTCAGCGTCCCGGCCTGCGGGACCTCCAGCAGGTTCGCGCAGCGCAGGAGCGTCGACTTGCCCGAGCCCGAGGGGCCGATCAGCGCCGTGACCCGCCCCTCCGGCACCGCGAGGTCGACGCCCCGCAGGACCGGGTTGTCGCCGAAGCGCTTCTCGATGGCCGACAGGGCGATCACGCGCGGGCCTCCAGGTAGCCGCCGTAGCGCCCGAGGCGCCGCTCCAGCAGCGTCTGGAGCCAGGACAGGAGCGTCGACAGGACGAGGTAGATCAGCGCCACCTCGATGTAGAGGATCAGCGGCTCGTAGGTGACGGCGACGATGCGCTGGGCCGCCTGGAACAGCTCCGGCACCGTGATGGCGGCCGCGAGCGACGTGTCCTTCACCAGCGCGATGAAGGAGTTGGCGAGCGACGGCACCGCCACCCGCGCCGCCTGGGGCAGGATCGTGCGGCGCAGGGCCTGGACCGGATTCATGCCGGTGGCGTAGGCCGCCTCCCACTGGCCCTTCGGGATGGAGGCGATGGCGGCGCGGACGATCTCCGACGTGTAGGCGCCGACGTTGAGGGTGAACCCGATCACGGCGGCCGGGAAGGCGTCGATCAGGATGCCGGCGCTCGGCAGGCCGTAGAAGATCACGAACAGCTGCACGAGGAGCGGCGTGCCCCGGAAGATCCACACGTAGAACCAGGCCAGGGCCGCCAGGGGCCGGGGCGCGAACAGGCGCACGAGAGCGGTCCCGAGCCCGAGCGCGAGGCCCAGCACGAAGGTGATGAGCGTCAGCGGCACGGTGAAGTGCAGGCCGGCCGCGAGCAGCGGCCCCAGCGACTGGAGCATGAGGTCGAGCCAGTGCGGCACGGGGCGGCGTCTCCTACCGGGCGATCGAAGCGTGGGGCTGTACGGGGCGGCGCCCCGGGCGGGACTCGTCCGGGCGGGCCCTCTGCGGACGGTCTACTTGGAGACGTCGGCCCCGAAGTACTTCTGGGCGATCGCCGCGTAGCTGCCGTCGGCCTTGATCGCCTCCAGCGCCTTGTCGATCGCCGCCTTCAGCGCCGGGTTGTTCTTGCGCATGATGATCCCGGAGGCGTCCGCGTCGGCCTGCTCGGCGGCGATCTTCACGGGGGCGTTCGGCTTCTGCTTGTGGAAATCCAGGAACGACAGGCTGTCGTTGACGGTGGCGTCGGCGCGGCCGGTGAGGACGAGCTGGATCGACTGGTCGAAGCCGTCCGTCCCGACGAGCTCGGCGCCGGACTGCTCGGCGAGGCGCGCGAAGTTGCTGGAGAGGCTCTGGGCGGCCTTCCTGCCCTTGAGATCCGCGAAGGACTTGATGTCGGACCGGTCCGCCCGGGTGATCAGCACGGCCCGCGCGCGGATGTAGGGCTCGGAGAAGTCGAACTTCGCCTGCCGCTCCTTGGTGATGCCGACCTGGTTGATCACCACGTCGTAGCGCTTGCCGTCGAGGCCGGCGATCAGCCCGTCCCACTTGCCCTCGAGGAATTGCGGCGTGACGCCCAGCTGCTCGGCGACCTTGCGGCCGATCTCGACGTCGAAGCCGACGAGCTGCCCGGACGCGTCGTGGAACGTGAAGGGCGCGTAGGTGCCCTCGGTGCCGATGCGCAGGGTCTTGGCGGCGCGAATCGCGTCGAGATCGTCGGCCCGCGCCGGCGCGCCGGCGATTGCGCCGAGGAGCGTCGCCGCGACGAGCGCCGCGACGCGGCTCGCAGAGAAGAATCGCATTACAGTAGCTCCGAAAAGAAAACGCCGTTCTCGTGCGGCCGCCGCGCCCGATCTCGGCTGTCGATGGACAAAGCAAAGAAGATCTCGGCCGTACAGGAAAGCCGGTGGGCTTGTCGACAGCGCGTTGCGCGCCCCGAACGCGCCAGGATCGCGGCCGCGTGCTAAGAGGCGGCCGGATCCCGCCCGCGGACACGGTCGTCCGCCGGGATGCGCGATCCCGGCAGAAGGACCGCGCATGACCTCGTCCGTCCCCGCCTATCGCGGCGTCTTCCCGGTCGCCCCCACGGTCTTCGACGCGTCGGGCGCCCTCGACCTCGACGGGCAGCGCCGGGCCGTCGACTTCATGATCGACGCCGGAAGTCAGGGCCTGTGCATCCTGGCCAACTTCTCCGAGCAGTTCGTCCTCACCGACGACGAGCGCGAGCGGGTGATGCACGCCGTGCTGGAGCACGTGGCCGGCCGCGTTCCGGTGATCGTGACGACGACGCACTTCGCCACGCAGGTCTGCGCCGAGCGCTCGCGCCGCGCCCAGGAGGCCGGCGCCGCGATGGTGATGGTCATGCCGCCCTATCACGGCGCCACGATCCGGGTGCCGGAGCTCGGCCTCGTCGACTTCTTCCGCGCGGTCTCGGACGCGATCGCGATCCCGATCATGATCCAGGACGCGCCGGTGGCCGGCACGCCGCTCTCGGCACCGCTCCTGGCGCGCATGGCCCGGGAGATCGCGAACGTCGCCTACTTCAAGATCGAGACCACGGGCGCCGCGGCCAAGCTCCGCGAGCTGATCGCGCTCGGCGGCGACGCGGTCGTGGGCCCCTGGGACGGCGAGGAGGCGATCACCCTGATGGCCGACCTCGACGCCGGCGCGACGGGTGCGATGACCGGCGGCGGCTACCCGGACGGCATCCGCCAGATCACCGACGCCTACGCGGCCGGGCGTCGCGACGAGGCGATGGACGCCTACGCGCGCTGGCTACCGCTGATCAACTACGAGAACCGGCAGTGCGGCCTGCTCGCCTGCAAGGCGCTGATGGCCGAGGGCGGGGTGATCGCGAGCGAGACCGCGCGGCTGCCGATCCAGCCCCTGCACCCGGCGACGCGGGCCGGCCTGATCGAGCTCGCCCGGCGGAACGACGCGCTGGTCCTGCGCTGGGGCCGCTGAGCCGCCCCCGCCCGACTCAGTGCGCCGCCGCGGCCGGCGCCCGGGTCCCGAGCACGCCCGCGAGCCGGCGCACCGCCTCCCGCGCCAGGTCCGGGCTGATGGCGAAGCACATCCGCACCAGACCCTCGCCCTCGGGCCCGAAGGCGGTGCCCGGCGCCACGCCGACCTTGGCCTCCCGCAGCAGGCGCAGCGCCAGGTCGAGGCTCGGCTCGTCGCCGCCCATCCGGGCCATGAGGTAGAAGGCCCCGTCCGGCGGCGCGACCGTGACGCCCGGCAGGCGCGACAGCCCTTCCACCAGGATCGCCCGGGCCTCGGCGCAGCGATCCACCATCGTGCGGATGAAGCCGTCGCCCTCCTCGAGGGCCGCGATGCAGGCGTGCTGGACGAAGGTCGGGATCGAGGTGGTGCTGTACTGCCCGAGCTTGGCGAAGGTCGGTGCGAGGCCGCGGGGATAGATCACCCAGCCGGCCCGCCAGCCGGTCATCGCCCAGTTCTTCGAGAAGGTGTTGGTCACGATCAGCCGGTCGTCCTCCGTGCAGATCTGCAGGAAGGACGGCGCGATCCGGTTGCCGTAGGTGAAGTGGGCATAGACCTCGTCCGAGAGGATCCAGAGGCCGCGCTCCCGGGCGAGGTCGCGCAGGGCCGTCATCTCGGCGAGCGGCATGGTCCAGCCCGTCGGGTTCGAGGGCGAGTTCACCATGATCACCCGGGTGCGCGGCGTGATCGCCGCCGCGATGTCGGCGAGCGGCAGCGCGAAGCGCCCGTCCGGCAGGCGGCGGTACGGCACCGTCACGGGCACGCCGCCGGCGATGCGGACCGCCTCGCCGAGGTTGGGCCAGGCCGGGGAGGGGATGATCATCTCGTCGCCCGGCTCCAGCAGCACCTGGGCCGCCTGCATGATCGCGTTCATGCCGCCCGCCGTGACGCCGAACCGGTCCGGCGGGATCTCCACGCCCCAGTGGCGGGCGTGGTAGGCGCCGAGCGCCGCCCGCAGCGCCGGCAGCCCCAGCGACGTGGTGTAGCGGGTGTGCCCGTCGAGCATCGCCCGGTGCGCGGCCTCGACGATGAAGGGCGGCGTCGGCAGGTCGCCCTCGCCGATCCACAGCTTCACCACCTCCGGGTCGTCCCGCCCGCGATCCGCCACGAGGCCGATCTGGCTCGTGCCGATGCCGCGGATGCGCGCCGACAGCGCGGCGGCGAGATCGACGGGCGCGGCGGAGACGAGGGTGTCGGCCATGGCGGCGCGTGCTCTCCGTGCGTCGGGACGCGGCGTCCCGTCGCGCGGCGCGCGTCCAGGGCCCCGCGTGGTCCCGACCTGTAGTGAATGCCGAGACCCTGACGCGTTCGGGCGCGGACGTCCAGACCCCGAGGCCAAACCGACCCCGGACGCCGGCGCATGGCCGGGGCGCCGCACCGGCGGCACAGGATGTTTTGACTTTTCAGAAATTTCTGAAATTGCTATACGCCGAGTCGCGCACAGAGCCGGAGGCACGACGTGCTCGCCAACCTCGATCCCTTGATCCTCGCCCGCATCCAGTTCGGGTTCACGGTCGCCTTCCACATCGTGTTCCCGGCTTTCTCGATCGGCCTCGCGAGCTTCCTCGCCGTTCTGGAAGGGCTCTGGCTCGCCACCGGGCGCCAGGTCTTCATGGATCTGTTCAAGTACTGGCTCAAAATCTTCGCCATCGCCTTCGCGATGGGCGTCGTGTCCGGCCTGGTGATGTCCTACCAGTTCGGTACGAACTGGTCGGTCTTCTCCGACAAGACCGGCCCGGTGCTGGGGCCGATGATGGCCTACGAGGTGCTCTCGGCCTTCTTCCTGGAGGCGGGCTTCCTCGGCGTGATGCTGTTCGGGATGCGCAAGGTCGGGCCGCGGCTGCACTTCGCGGCGACGCTGATGGTGGCGGTCGGGACCTGCTTCTCGGCGTTCTGGATCCTGGCGGTGAACTCGTGGATGCAGACGCCGGCGGGCTACGGCACGAATGCCGAGGGCCAGTTCGTGCCGCTGGACTGGTGGGCGATCGTGTTCAACCCGTCCTTCCCGTACCGCCTCGTGCACATGGTCCTGGCCGCCTACCTGACGACGGCCCTGGTGGTGGGCGCGGTCGGCGCGTGGCACCTGCTGCGCGACCGGGCCAACCCGGCCGCCCGGACGATGTTCTCGATGGCGATGTGGATGGCCGCCCTGGTCGCGCCGGTCCAGATCCTCGCGGGCGACGCGCACGGCCTCAACACGCTGGAGCACCAGCCCGCCAAGGTCATGGCCATGGAGGGGCACTTCCAGAGTCACCCGGACGGCGCGCCGCTGGTGCTGTTCGGCCTGCCCGACCAGGAGGCCGGCACCGTGCGCTACGCGGTCGAGATCCCGAAGCTGTCGTCGCTGGTGCTGAAGCACGCCCTCGACGCGCCCCTGAAGGGGCTCGACAGCCTGCCGCGGTCGGAATGGCCGCCCGTGCCGATCGTGTTCTGGTCGTTCCGCATCATGGTCGGCCTCGGGATGCTGATGCTGCTCCTGGGCGCGCTCAGCCTCCTCGCCCGCTGGCGCGGCACCCTCTACGCGTGGCGCCCCCTGCACCGCTTCGCGGTGGCTATGGGCCCGGCGGGCTTCGTGGCGGTGCTGGCCGGCTGGATCACCACTGAGGTCGGGCGCCAGCCCTACACGGTCTACGGACTGCTGCGCACGGCGCAGTCGGCCTCGCCGCTGCACGCGCCGGCGGTGGCGGCCTCGCTCACCGCCTTCGTGGTCATCTACTTCGCGGTCTTCGCCATGGGCACCGGCTACATGCTGCGCCTGATGGGCCAGCCCCCGCATGCCGGCGAGAGCGGGATCGAGCCCGGCGCGCCGATCCGGACGGCGGGCATCACGCCCGCCCCGGCGATCGATCCCGACCGCCACCTCCAGCCGGCCGAGTGAGGGACCCATGGCCTACAGCGTCGATCTCACGGTGGTCTGGGCGCTCGTGATCGCCTTCGCGGTCTTCGCCTACATCGTCATGGACGGCTTCGACCTCGGCATCGGCCTCCTGTTCCCGGTCCTGCCGCCGGGCGCGGAGCGCGACACCGCCATGAACTCGGTCGCGCCGGTCTGGGACGGCAACGAGACCTGGCTGGTGCTGGGCGGCGGCGGCCTGTTCGCCGTCTTCCCGCTGGCCTACGCGGTGATCCTGCCGGCGCTCTACGCGCCGATCATCGCGATGCTGCTCGGGCTGATCTTCCGCGGCGTCGCCTTCGAGTTCCGCTGGCGCGACCCCCGCCACCGCGCCGCCTGGGACGTGGCCTTCGCGGGCGGCTCGCTGGTGGCGGCCCTCGCCCAGGGCATCACGCTGGGCGCGCTCCTGCAAGGCATCGCGGTCGAGGGTCGGGCCTATGCCGGCGGCTGGTGGGACTGGCTCACGCCCTTCAGCGTCCTCGTCGGCGCGAGCCTGGTCGTCGCCTACGCGCTGCTCGGGGCGACGTGGCTGGTGATGCGCACCGAGGGCCTGCTCCAGCTGCGGGCCCGGCGCCTGGCCCTGCGCCTCACCGCGGCGACGGTGGCGGCCATCGCCCTCGTCAGCGCGGTGACGCCGTTCCTCCAGGGCCGCTACTACGAGCGCTGGCTGGCGATGCCGAACGTGCTCGTCACCGCGCAGGTGCCGCTGCTCGTGGCGCTCGCGGCCTACGCCCTGTGGCGCACCCTGCGGGGCGGCGCCGAGCGGGCGCCCTTCCTGATCGCGCTGGGGCTGTTCGCCCTGACCTTCCTGGGGCTCGGCATCAGCATCTTCCCCGACATCGTGCCGGGCCGGATCACGATCTGGCAGGCGGCCGCCCCCGAGGCGAGCCAGATCTTCCTGCTGGCCGGCGCGTCGGTTTTGATCCCGATCATACTGGCCTACACCGCGTACGCGTACTGGGTCTTCCGCGGCAAGGTCGACGCGCACGGATATCACTGATGGCACCCGCAGCAGCACAGCCCCTCTGGAAGCGCCTCGCGTGGTTCGCGGGGCTCTGGGCCTCCAGCATCGTCGGCCTCGGCTTCGTCGCGACGGTCCTGCGGTATTGGCTCAAGAGCTGATAGACCGGGGCGGCGCCCGCCCGATTATTGCCCGCGTCGGATCCCTGCCGTGCAACTGCCCCCGCTCGTCCAGACCTTCGTGCTGCATTTCGGCGAGATGGGCTCGCGCTGGGGCATCAACCGGACCGTGGGGCAGATCTACGCCCTGCTGTTCGTGGCCGAGCGGCCCCTCAACGCCGACGAGATCGTCGAGCGGCTCGGGGTGTCGCGCTCCAACGTCAGCATGGGCCTGAAGGAGCTCCAGGCCTGGAACCTCGTCCGACTCCAGCACCGGCCCGGCGACCGGCGCGACTACTTCACGACGCCCGAGGACATCTGGCAGATCGTCCGCACGCTGGTCGAGGAGCGCAAGAAGCGCGAGGTCGACCCGACCTTGACCCTCCTGCGCGAGCTCCTGATGCAGGAGCCGGCGACCGAGGAGGAGCGGCACGCCCAGGCGCGCCTGCGGGAGATGCACGACCTCTTCGAGCTGTTCGCCGGCTGGTACGCGGACGTGCGCCGCCTCGACACCGAGCGCCTCGTCCAGCTCCTGACGCTCGGCTCGAAGGTCCAGAAGGTCCTGGAGATGAAGGATCGCCTGACCCGCCTGCCGGGCCGGATCGGCGGCCGGTCGGCCAAGCCGGACTGAGCCGCCTCGCGACCGATCAGGCCTCGGCGAGCGCCCCCCGATAGAGGGCGATGAGCGAGGCGCCGACATGCTCGATGTGGCGCCGCAGGCACGCGGCCGCCGCCTCGAACGCGCGGTCCTCGCACAGGGCCAGGATCTGCGCGTGCTCGCTGACCGCGCGGGTCGCGTCCTCGGAGGTCGCGATCTGCAGCCGCGTCGGCCGCTCGCAATCCTGCAGCAGCGCGGAGACGATCGCCAGCGACCGCGGCCGGCCGGCGTGCCGGATCAGGTCGAGGTGGAAGCGGCTGTTCAGGTCGCCCCACCGGAGGACCTGACCGGTCTCCAGCGCCGCGCCGTACTCCTTCGAGAGCGCGTCGAGATCGCGGATGTCGTCAGGGGTCAGGTGCGGGGCCGAGAGCAGGAGCAGTTCCGGCTCGAGCTGGACGCGCAGCTGGAAGATGTCCTCGACCTCCTGCAGCGAGAGGCCCGTCACGACCGCCCCGCGGTGCGGCACGATCCGCACGAGCTTGCTGGCTTCCAGCTGCAGCAGGGCCTCGCGCACCGGGATCCGGCTGATCCCGAACTCCTCCGCCAGGGCGTCCTGGCGGAGCTGCACTCCCGGCGGCAGTTCACCGTTCAGGATCTGCTCGCGGAGCGAGTCCGCCACGGCCGCCGCCACAGTCTTGTGCCGCAACCGGTCGGGTGCGGGGCGTCCGGGAATCAAAGGGGACATCGACGCCTCAACAGAATCGTATACATGTATACAAGGCGCCTTACTGACCGGAAAATGCGCCGCTGTCCAATGCCAGATTGTCCTGGATAAACCTGAAGTTTGCTTGGCCGAGATTCCCGGCCGAGCGGCAAGTCTCGGCCGTTCTCCGACAGATGCACCCGCAAGGAGCAGGCCGTCTTCGGAGGCACGGTGCTCGCCGGTAACGCACGTTCGCGTAGACGGCATTGATCCAGGTGAATGACGTGCCTGGATCGCGCGCGCCGGCGCGGGACTCACCGGTCCGCCGCGTGGCCTCGCGGCGGCGGCGCGGCCCAGGGCGCCTGGCCGAGGGTCTGGGCGAGATGGGCGATCAGCGCCGTCACCCGCGCCGGCCGCGGATCGCCCGGCGGCGTGACGAGGTGCAGGGCGATCGGCGGCGGCGACCAGGCCGGCAGCACCCGCTCGAGGCGCCCGGCTTCGAGGTCGTCCCAGATCATGAAGTCGGGCTGCAGGGCGAGTCCGAGGCCGGCCCGCAGCGCCGGCGCCAGCGCCTCGGCGTTGTTCGCCCGGAGCTGGCCCGCCGGCACCACGACGGCCTCCGCGCCGCTCCCGTCCACGAATCGCCAGCGGTCGGGTGTCGGCAGGTAGGCGTAGCCGAGGCAGGTGTGGCGGACGAGGTCGTCCGGGTGCTCGGGCCGGCCGTGCCGGTCGAGATAGGCGGGGGTGGCGACCAGCGAGCGGCGGACGTCGCAGAGCCGGCGCGCGCGCAGGGAGGAATCCGGCAGGGCCGCGATGCGCAGCCCGATGTCGAACCCGCCGCCGACGAGGTCGACGACCGCGTCCGACAGGTGGAGATCCACCGAGACGGCCGGGTACTCCCGGAGGAAGGCCGGCAGGATCGGGGCCACGTGCATCACCCCGAAGGTCATCGGCGCCGCGAGCCGCACCAGCCCGCGCGGCTCCGCGGCGCCCGCCGTCGCCAGCGCCTCCGCGGCCTCGCCCTCGGCGAGGATGCGCGCGGCACCGTCCTTGGCGGCCTGCCCGGCCTCGGTGAGGGCGAGCTTCCGCGACGTGCGGTTGAACAGGCGGGCGCCGATCCGCAGTTCGAGCCGGCTCACCGCCTTCGAGACCGTGGCCTTCGACAGGCCCAGTTCCGCGGCGGCGCGGCCGAAGGAGCCGGTCTCCACCACCTTGGCGAACACGGCCCAGGCCTCGAAATCGGGCAGTCTCATCGATCAGATCCGGAAACGATAGGTTTCCACCGTTTCTATTTTCGCCGCCCATGGCAAGGGGCACATTCCCGTCATCGCAACAGGCCGCCCGCCGCGGCCTTCCGTCGGGAGACATCGCCATGGTTCAGACCGGCCTCCACCACGTCACGGCCTTCTCCGGGCCGGCCCTGCGCAACCTCGACTTCCACACCCGAATCCTCGGGCTGCGTCTGGTGAAGAAGACCGTCAATTTCGACGATCCGGGCACCTACCACCTGTACTACGGCGACGCGGCCGGGCGGCCCGGCACGATCCTGACCTTCTTCCCCGTCGAGCACGCCGCGCCGGGCCGGGTCGGGATCGGCGAGACCCAGGAGACGGCCTTCCGGGTTCCCCGCGCCTCCATCGGCTGGTGGACCCACCGGCTCATCGAGAAGGGCGTGGCCCACGAGCCGCTGGTCCAGGTCTTCGGCGCGCCGACGCTGCGCTTCCGCGACCCGGACGGCATGATGCTCGCGCTGGTGGGCGTCGATGTCGGCGACGCGGAGGGCTGGGCGTCGAGCGAGGTGCCGGCCGAGCACGCGATCCGCGGCCTGCACGGCGTCACGCTCCTCCTCGACAGGGCCGAGGCGACCGCCGCGATCCTCACGGAGGTGCTCGGGCTGGAGGAGGTCGGCCGCGAGGGCAACCTGATCCGCTTCGCGGGCAGCGCCGAGCTCGGCGGTCTCGTCACCCTGCGGGCCGTCGGCGGGTTCCTGCCCGGCCGCCCGGGGGCGGGCTCGGTCCACCACATCGCGTTCCGGGCGGCGGACGACGCCGCGCAGGCCGCGATGGGCCGGGCGCTCGCGACGCGGGGGCTCCACGTCACCGAGCAGCGCGACCGGCAGTACTTCCGCTCGATCTACTTCCGCGAGCCCGGCGGCGTGCTGTTCGAGATCGCCACCGACGAGCCCGGCTTCGCGGTCGACGAGCCGATCGAGGCCCTCGGCCAGGCCCTCAAGCTCCCCGCCGGCCTGGAGCCGCGCCGGGCCGAGATCGAGGCCGTGCTGCCCAAGGTCGCCTGATCCGCGACCTCCACGCCCGCCCCGCGCCCGCGCGGGGCGGGACCTCCCCCCGTCACCCGTGAGGCCACCATGACCCAGGACACCGCCGGCTTCATCCACCGCTTCGAGCCCGGTCCCGACACCGCCCGTCCGCTGCTGCTCCTGCACGGGACCGGCGGCGACGAGACCGACCTCCTGCCCCTCGGCCGCACGGTCGCGCCGGAGGCCGCCCTGCTGGCGCCCCGCGGCGCCGTCAGCGAGAACGGCATGCCGCGCTTCTTCCGGCGCCTGGCGGAGGGCGTCTTCGACGAGGCGGACCTGCGCCGCCGCACCGGCGACCTCGCGGCCTTCGTGGCGGCCGCCCGGACGCGGTACGGGCTCGGGGCGCCGGTGGCGCTGGGCTTCTCGAACGGCGCCAACATCGCAGCCTCGCTGCTTCTGCTCCGGCCGGAGACCCTGGCGGGCGCGGTCCTGATCCGCCCGATGGTGCCGTTCGCCGAGCCCCCGGCCGCGGATCTCGCCGGCCGGCCGGTCCTGATCCTCTCCGGGGCGATGGACCCGATCGTGCCCGCCGAGAACGCGCGGTGCCTCGCGCAGCAGCTCACCGCGGCCGGAGCCCGCGTCGAGCACCGGATCCTGCCGACGGGTCACGGCCTGTCGCAGGCCGATATCGGCCTGGCGCTGAACTGGCTTCGCGGCCTCACACTTCCCGAAGCGGCCTGAGCCGGCCGCGCACGACAGGACGGAGCGTTCGACGATGCCCCCGATCTATTCTTCCAGCGCGACCGCCCTGCTGCCGGTGACCGGCCGGGTCCTGATGAGCGCGATCTTCCTCGTGAGCGGCGCCGGCAAGCTCGCGGCCCCGGCCGCGACGCTCGCCACCATCGAGGCCGCCCACCTGCCGCTGCCGCCGCTCGCCTACGCGGCGGCGACCTCCGTGGAGGTCGTCGGCGGGCTGCTGCTCGTCGCCGGCTACCGCACGCGGCTGGTCGCCCTGGCCCTCGCGCTCTTCGCGGTGGCCACCGCGGTGACCTTCCACGCGGCCCTCGGCGACCAGAACCAGATGTTCCACTTCCTGAAGAACCTCGCCATGGCCGGCGGCTTGCTTCAGGTCGCGGCCTTCGGGGCCGGCCCGCTCAGCCTCGACGCGCGGCAGGGCCGGGCCTGACCGGTCCGTCGGTCCGCGCGACCCCTGCTTCTCGCCCTCTGCCTTCTCGACCCTCGGGAGACCACGATGCCCTACTTCACCGCGCAGGACGGCACCCAGATCTACTACAAGGACTGGGGCGCCGGGCAGCCGGTGGTCTTCAGCCACGGCTGGCCGCTCAACGGCGACGCCTGGGAGGACCAGATGCTGTTCCTCGCGGAGCGCGGGTTCCGGGTCATCGCCCATGACCGGCGCGGGCACGGTCGCTCCGGGCAGCCCTGGTCGGGCAACGACATGGACACCTTCGCGGACGACCTCGCCGGGCTGATCGCCCATCTCGACCTGCGCGACGCGGTGCTGGTCGGCCACTCCACCGGCGGCGGCGAGGTCGCCCGCACCATCGGGCGGCACGGGACGGCGCGCATCGCCAAGGCGGTGCTGGTCGGGGCCGTGACGCCCCAGATGGTCCGGACCGACGCGAATCCGGGCGGCCTGCCCCGGGACGTGTTCGACGGCATCCGGGACTCGGTCCTGCGCGACCGATCCCAGTTCTTCAAGGACCTGAGTGGCCCGTTCTACGGCGCGAACCGTGCCGGCGCCGCGGTCAGCGAAGGCCTGCGGGACACGTTCTGGATGCAGGGCATGATGGCGGGCCTGCGGAACGTGCACGCCTGCGTGGCGGCCTTCTCGGAGACCGACTTCACCGAGGACCTGAAGCGCATCGACGTGCCGACCCTGCTCGTGCACGGCGACGACGACCAGATCGTGCCGATCGACGCCGCCGCGCGCGCCGCCGTCAAGCTCGTGCCGGGCGCCGTGCTGAAGGAGTATCCGGGCGCCCCGCACGGGCTGGCCGCCACCCACAAGGACCGGCTCAACGCCGACCTGCTCGCCTTCATCCACGGCTGAGATCCCGGGTCGCGTTGACCGGCGGCCTTCCCCACGCCGGTTCGGGCTCCTAAAGCCTGCGACGGGCCGCGCCCCGCGGCCCGTCAGACGCCAGAAGCCGCACGGATCCCCGCATGCCGACCTCCGACGCACCGCTCACCATCGGGATCATCGGCGCGGGAATCATGGCCGAGCGCCTGCTCGGCGCGATCCACGGGGCGACGGACTCGCCCGTGCGGGTCGCGGCGATCTGGGATCCGGCCCCGGCGGCCCTGGACCGGATCGGCGCGGCCTTCCCGGCGGTGCCGCGGGTGGCCGATTCCGCCGCCGTCGTGGCGGCGAGCGACTGCGTCTACGTCGCCTCGCCGCCCGCCTCGCATCTCGGCTACGCCCGCGCCGCCCTGGCGGCCGGCCGGAGCGTCTTCTGCGAGAAGCCGCTGGCCATCGATCGCGCCGATGCCCGCGCCTTCGTGGCGGAGGCGAGGGGCGCGGGCGCGGTCAATTTCCCGTTCGCCTCGTCGCCGGGCGTGGCGACGATCGAGCGCTGGATCGCGGCCGGCGCGGTCGGCACGCCACGGGCGCTCACCGTCGCGGTGGCGTTCGCCCGCTGGCCCCGGCCCTGGCAGGCCGACGCCGCCCGCTGGCTCGACGCGCGGGGCGAGGGCGGCTTCACCCGCGAGGTGGTCTCGCACTTCCTGTTCCTGGCCCGCCGCCAGCTCGGCCCGCTCGCCGGGCTCGCCGGACGGATCGCCTTCCCGGAACCGGGCCGGTCCGAGCGCGCGATCGACATGACGCTCACGGCGGGCGGGATCCCCGTCACCCTGACAGGCCGGGTCGGGGGCGTCGCGGCCGACGACCACAACACGTGGACGCTGGAGGGCGACGCGGGCGCCGTCCGGCTGCGCGACTGGGCCATCGCCGAGCGGCGGGGCGCCGACGGGCGCTTCGAGCCGGAGCCCGACGCGATCCCGAACGAGAAGCTGCGGCCGATCACGCTCCGGCGCCAGCTCGAGGGCGTCGTCCGCATGGCGCGCGGCGAGCCCCACCACCTCGCCACCTTCGCGGAGGCGCTCGACGTGCAGGAGGTCGTCGAGTCGATCCTGACCCTGTGAGGGTGGCCCGCGACGGGGTCAGGAATCCAGCAGGTCGATCAGGAACGGGATCAGCGGCGCGTCGGCGGGCGGCATCGCGAGGTCGCGCAGGGCCTTGGGGCGCACCCACTTGAGCGCCTGCCCCTCCATCGACCGCGGCGTCCCCGTCCAGCGCCGGCAGATGTAGAGCGGCATCAGCAGGTGGAAGTCCGGGTAGGCGTGGCTCGCGAAGGTCAGCGGCGCGAGGCAGGGCTCCTCGACCCGGATGCCGAGCTCCTCCGCCAGCTCGCGGATCAGCGTCTGCTCGGGGCGCTCGCCGGGCTCGACCTTGCCGCCTGGGAACTCCCACAGGCCGGCGAGCTGCTTGCCCGCCGGGCGCTCGCTCACGAGGACGCGGCCGTCGACGTCGACGAGGGCGACGGCGACCACGAGGAGCAGGCGCAGGGGCGCGGCAGCGGGGGCGCCGTCGGGGGCGTTCTCGGGCGCGCTCACTGCGCCACCGCGAAGGTGGCCGAGACCTCGGAGGACATCGGGATCGTGCCCGCCTCCAGCGGCACCCGCCGTCCTTTGGCCGCCATCGGCGCCGCCCGGGCCATCTCCAGCGCCGGGCGGTACGGCGTGCCGGCCGCGGTTGTGCTCAGCGTGCAGAGCGGGCCGAGCTTGGCGCCGACCGCCTCCGCGAGGGCCTCGGCGCGGCTCCGCGCGTCCCGGGTCGCCGCCACCTGGAGGGCCGCCTCGCTCTTGTCCGGGTCGCGCAGCCCGAAGCTCACGCCGTCGATGCGGTTGGCGCCGGATTCGAGGGCCTGCCGGAGCAGGTCGCCGAGGCGGTCCATGTCGGCGAGCCGGACGGTGACGAGGTTGCTGGCGCGGTAGCCGTCGGGCTCCTCGGTGACGGCGCCCCCCGGCCGGGCGACGGTGCGGGTCGCGGTCTGCAGGGTGACGGCGGCCGTGCCGAGATCGGCGGGCGGGACCCCGAGGGCGCGGGCCTGCGCCGAGACCCCGGCCACCGCCTCCGAGGCCGCGTCGAGGGCGGCCGCCGCACTCGCGCCGCGCGCCTCGATGCCGATCGTCACCTCGGCGAAGTCCGGCGCCCGCGTCTCCGACGCGCGCCCGACGACGCTGATGTGGCGCTTGCACGCCGCGTCGTCGGCCCGCGCCGCGGTCGCCAGGCTCAGGACGAGGAGGGCGCCGGACAGGACCGCCCTCACGAGCGGTAATCCCCGTTGATCTCGACGTAGGCCTTGGTCAGGTCGCAGGTCCAGACGCGGGCCGTGCCGTCGCCCAGGCCGAGATCGACCCGGACCGTGATCTCCGGCGCGCGCATCACGGCGCTCGCCGCCGCCTCGCTGTAATCGGGGTCGCGGGCGCCCTGGACCGCCACCCGCACGTCGCCGAACCAGATCGCGAGCCGGTCGCGGTCGGCGGGCTCGCCGGCCTTGCCCACGGCCATCACCACGCGGCCCCAGTTGGCGTCCTCGCCGGCCACCGCGGTCTTCACCAGCGGCGAGTTGGCGATCGACATCGCGATGCGGTGCGCGGAGGCGTCGCTCTCGGCGCCGGTGACCCGCACGGTGACGAACTTGCGCGCGCCCTCGCCGTCCTTGGCGACGAGCTGGGCCAGCTCCACCAGCAGGCCGTCGAGCGCTTCCCGGAAGCCGGCGAGCCGCGGGTCGGCGGGATCGCTGATCGCCGGGTTGCCGGCCCTGGCGGTGGCGAACAGCATCAGCGTGTCGGAGGTGGAGGTGTCGCCGTCCACGGTCACGCAGTTGAAGCTCGTCTTCGTCCCGGCCGAGAGGAGCGCCTGCAGCACGTCCTGCGGCAGGGCCGCGTCGGTGAAGACGAAGGACAGCATCGTCGCCATGTCGGGGGCGATCATGCCGGCGCCCTTGGCGATGCCGTTGATCGTCACGCGCACGCCGCCGATCTCGGCCGTGCGGGTGGCGAGCTTCGGGAAGGTGTCGGTGGTCATGATCGCCCGGGCCGCCGCGGTCCAGGCGGCCGGCCCGTCCTCGGCGCGGGCCGCGCAGTCCGCCAGCACGCCCGCGAACCGCTCCGCCGGGAGCGGCTCGCCGATCACGCCGGTCGAGGCGACGTAGACCTCGCGCGCGCCGCAGCCCGCCGCCTCCGCGGCGATCTCGACGGTGCGCGCCACCGCGTCGCGCCCGAGCCGGCCCGTGAAGGCGTTGGCGTTGCCGGAATTGACCACGAGCGCCCGCGCCGACCCGTCGGCCAGGGCGTCGCGGCACCAATCCACCGGCGCCGAGGGACACTTCGACCGGGTGAACACCCCCGCTGCCCGGGTCCCGGCCTCCAGCGCCACGTAGAGCACGTCGGTGCGGCCGCTGTAGCGGATCCCCGCCTGGGCGGTCGCGATTCGCACGCCCGGCAGGGGCGGCAGATCGGGCATCGCGGTGGGCGCCAGCGGGGAGACGGGAGGGGCTTTCGCGGACGACATCGGCTCGGGCTCCGGCAGCGCGCGGCTCAGGTCCCGCGGCGGCCCGGTGTTGCCCGCGCGACCCCGCCGGCGTCAACTCCGTGCCCAGCCTATGATCAGGCCGCCGGAGTGCTTCGCCTTTGTGCAACGGAGGCGCCGAATGCGGCGCGATGACGGCGCCGGGCTTGCGTGTGGATTGCATCCCAGCTTAGCATGCTGCATCGCAAAGCCAGCGCGAAGTCGAGTGCGGAATGCCCCCAGCCGACGACGAGACTGCCTCGAGCAGCCTTCCCCAGGGCAGCTGCTACCGGATCCAGGTTCTGGTCGTCGGCCGCCACAAGCGCTGGCGCGACGAGGTCTCGGCCCAGGTCCGGATGCTGGGCTACCAGGTCACCGCCTGCGACCGCGGCGTCGATGCCATGACGGTGCTGGCCCTGGGCCTGCCGGTGGACGTGCTGGTGGTCGATACCGCGCTCCAGGGCGGCCTGTGCTGCGCGCAGCTGGCCGTCGAGGCCCGGGCCCTGCGCCCGGCCCTGCGCATCATCCTCGCCAGCGACCCGGTCGACGCCATGGGGCCGGAGGCGTCGGTCCGCGTGCCCGACGCGCTGCTGGTCCCGCGCGACCAGTTCCAGAACGGGATGATCGCCACGACCATGCGCGAGGCGCTGGCGAGCCGCGCCGCCTGAACTCCGGCGCGAGGCCTGATCGACCCGGACGGCCCGCGAGCCGAGGGTCTGCGCGACCCGTCGATCGAATCGCGGCCGACGAGCTTCAGGCCGTCGCCATGTCGCCCCGAAGGTCGGAACTGTAGCGCGGGTCTTCCTGCCCGATGTCAGCAACGCGGGCCGGACCGTGCCGCAATGCAAGTGCATCGCCCGCGTGATCCAGCGCGAGCGTGTACCGCGGGAAGTCTCGACGCCGCTCGGCAGCGGACACGCGCAGGGCGAAGCTTCCGGGCGGACCGGGAGGCGCCGTCAGAACTGATCCATCGCGACGAGAACGCACCGATTGCCGTTTGCGCGCGCAGCCCGGCAGGTTTGGTCACCTCGAGCGCCCGAGATATCGGGTCTGTCTCTAAGTATTGTCGTCTATCATCTATAATACAAGTTGAACTTGATCGCGCGACACGATGTTGTCATGATCGTATCGTCTATCGTAAGGCCGAAAGTCTGGCCTCTTCTGTGGAAGATACGTCTGTGAGAACTGGGATACGCGCTCGTCTCTACACGGGATTTGCGATGCTCGTCATGATCACGGGCATCATCGGCGCATTCGCGATCTACCAGCAGGCTGTCATCGGCGCGGACCACGCGCTTCAGGAGCGCGTGGAGCGGGGGGCGCAATCGGTCCTGATGATCGACGGTCACGCCGCACGCCTCGTCGGGACGGCCGAACGGTACCGGCTCCAGCCGGATCCCGACCTGATCGCCGCGATGGAGCAGGCCCGACAGGCGATCGAGCAGACCTGCGACCGGTACTTCTCGCTGGCCATGACGGACGGGGGGCGGAAGCTCTACGACGACGTGCGGGAGGCCGCCCGCGCGATGAAGCCGGAGCTGGAACGCCTCGCGGCGTCGGGGGCGAGCCTGCGCGAGGCCAGGACGAAGCTCTACGAGACCGGCAACGCGCTCACCACCCTTCTCGCGAGCCTGCTCGCGGACGTGCGCGCCCGGGCCGGCGAGACGATGCTCGCGCGGGTCGAGCACGTCGAGAACGCCGTCCTGCGGTCCCGCATCGCGTCGGCCCGCTTCGTGATCGGCCTGGACGCACAAGACCGCGACGCCTTCGAGCAGCGGGTCGAGCAGGCTCTGGCGACCCTGGACGCGTTCAAGGACGCGCAGGGCGGCGCGGTCTTCGGGCAGCAGGTCAGGGCCGTCCGCGACGCGCTGATCGCCGCCGCGGCCGGCTTCCGCACGTACGATCGGGCGGTGGCGTCGGCGAAGGCGACGTTCGAGACCGGGATCAAGCCCCACGCCGACGCGATCGACCGGCTCGGCATCGCGCTGCGCGACCGGATCGTGGCCGCCGGCGAGACGATTTCCCGGGAGACCGCCCTGGCGGCGAGGCGGGCCCGGTACATCCTGATCGGCCTGGTCGCCGCGGCCCTGCTCCTCGGGGGCGTCCTGGCCTTCGTGCTGGCCCGCAGCGTCATCCGACCGGTCGCCGGCATGACGGAGGCGATGACGCGGCTGGCCGAGGGCGATCTTCACGTCGCGGTGCCGTACCGCGCGGCGACCGACGAGATGGGCGCGATGGCCAAGGCCGTCGACGTCTTCCGCCAGAACGCGGTCGCGCGGGCGGAGCTCGAGGCGGCGCAGGCCGCCGAGCGGGAGGCCCGCCTGCGCCGGGCCGAGCGGGTCGAGCAGCGTGTCCACGCCTTCCAGGCGAAGATCGCCGCCTCGCTCGACATCGTCACGGCGGCGACCAGCGAACTCGACGCGACCGCGCAGGCGATGACCCGGGTGGCCGACAACACCAACAGCCAGGCCGTGACGTCGAGCTCGGCCGCCGCCCAGACCTCGGCCAACGTCCAGACCGTCGCGGCCGCCGCCGAGGAGATGGTCTCCTCGCTCCAGGAGATCGAGCGGCAGGTCGTGCGCTCGAACGCGGTGGCCGGTCACGCCGCCCACGAGGCCGAGGCGACCAACGCCGCCATGGCGAGCCTGCACGCCGCCGCCGAGCAGATCGGGGCCGCCGTGATGATGATCTCCGGCATCGCGAACCAGACCAACCTGCTCGCCCTCAACGCCACCATCGAGGCGGCGCGGGCCGGCGAGGCGGGACGCGGTTTCGCCGTCGTGGCCTCCGAAGTGAAGGAGCTCGCTGCCCAGACGGCGCGGGCGACCGAGGAGATCGGCGGCCAGATCGCCGCGATCCAGGCGGCCTCCGGGCAGGCCGCGGAGGCGATGGCGCAGATCGCCCGCACGATCGCCTCCGTGAACGAGATCAGCGGCGCCATCGCGGCGACGGTGGTGCAGCAGACGGCGGCCACCGGCGAGATCTCGCGCAATGCCGGCGAGGCGGCGCGGGGGACGGAGGGCGTCTCGGCCAACGTGGCGCGCGTGCTGGCCGCCGCCCGGGAGGCCGGGAGCGCCGCCGCGCAGGTTCAGAGCGCGGCGGCCGAACTGGCGACGCAGTCCCTGACGGTCAAGCGCGAGGTCGACAGCTTCCTCAGCGACATCCAGGCCGCGTGAGCGACCGGTCTAGATGGCGGCAGCGGGGTCGCTCTCGTCACCGTCGCCGTCGCGGCTCCGCCGGTCGCGCGGCCGCCGGTCCAGGAACGAGCGGCCGATGGCGCGCAGGGGCGCCGTCAGGCGGCGAACGTCCTCGGCCCGCTCCATGATGCGCTCACCGTTGCGGATCTCCTTGTCGAGCCGCGCCATCGTCCGGGCGAGCGCCGGATCGTCGTCGTCCAGCCAGACCTGGGTCACGCGGGCGAAGGCGATGACCACGCCCTGCAGCTTGAGCTGCCCGAGCGACCCCTCGGTGTCGATCCCGGCCGCCGCCAGCATGTAGCGGTGCGAGTTCAGCATCACGCCGTTCAGCGCCAGCATCGAGAGCGGCTCGCCCCGAAGCGCGTAGGCGATCCGGCGCAGCGCCGGCTTGTAGGGCTCCATGGCGTCGAGGCGGCGCATCAGCACGTCGAACAGCCGCTCGCGGGTCGGCTCCTCCTCGAGACCCGTGAGATCGCCCTCCAGAACCTTGCGGTCGATGATGCGGGTCAGCCCGCCGAGGACCGCCCCCTTCGACGGGAACAGGTCGCGCAGCTCGGCGAGCGTCAGGCCCGCCTCTCGGGCGATGTCGCTGACCTCGATGTCGTTCCAGGGCTGCTCGGCGGCGAGGCGCATCAGGGCCTCGACGGCGGCCTCCCGGGGCGACAGCTTCGGCGCGCCGCCCTGCTCCCCCGAATCGGCTGTCCCGGTCTGGCCGCTCCCCCGCGCCTCGCTCTCCTGCGCGACGCTCGCGTGGGCAGCGCTCTCTCGGGCAGCGCCTTCCTGCGCGTCGCCCGCCTTGGCGGGGCTCGCGGCCTTGCGGGGCCGCTTCGAGGGGGCTTTGCTGTCGGTCATGGATCGGTCGCCCGGTCTGATCGGTCGTGTGGCCTCATGTAGGCGGGCGGGCCGCGAAGGGCAGGTCCGTCGCGCGGCCATGCCGCACGGGCGCCGCCCGATGTCAGTCCCCGATGCCGACGCCCGATGTCAGCCGGACAGTTCCCCCGCCCGCCGACGGGCCGCGGCCACGGCCTCGCGCATCAGCGCGCCGAGGCCGTCCTCCCGCATCAGCACGTCCAGGGCCGCCGCGGTGGTGCCGCCGGGCGACGTGACGTTGCGGCGCAACTCCGCCGCCTCGGCCGGGCTGGCATCGAGGAGCGCGCCGGCTCCCGCCACGGTCGCCCGGGCGAGGCGGCGGGCAACGTCGGGCTCCAGGCCGGCCGCGATGCCGGCCTCCGCCAGCGTCTCGGCCAGGAGGAAGACGTAGGCCGGTCCGGAGCCCGAGACCGCCGTCACGGCGTCGATCTGCGCCTCGTCGGCGAGCCACGCCACGGCGCCGTTGGCCGCGAACAGGGCCTCGGCGGCCGCCCGCTGCGCGGGGGTGACCTCCGAGCTCGCACAGGCACCGGTGGCGCCCCGGCCGATGCTCGCCGGCAGGTTGGGCATCGCCCTGACGATCGCCCGCGCCCGCGGCAGCCGGCCGCGGAGATCCGCGACGGTCTTGCCTGCCAGGATCGAGACGAGGAGCGTGTCGCGGCCGATGAGCCGATCGAGCCCGGGGGCCGCCGTGTCCAGGCCCTGCGGCTTGATCCCGAGGACCAGAACGTCGCCGGGCTCGGGATCGGACGGGTTCAGGGCGATGCCCCGCTCGGCGCAGAGATCCACGATCGGGCGCACGGGTACCGGGTCGATGATGGTGGTGCGGCGGGGATCGAGGCCCGCCTCCAGCCAGCCCGCCAGCATCGCGCCGCCCATCTTGCCGGCCCCGGCCAGGACCAGGGAGGCGGGCATCCGCGCCGTGGAGGCGCCGGGGGCGGTCACGCCTCGCCTTCGGTCTCGAACAGGACGGCGTCGAGGGCCTCGCGGGCGCTCTTGCCGGCCCAGAGGACGAACTGGAACGCCTGGAAGTAGCGCTCGCAGGCGTCGACCGCCGTCTTCATCATCGTGGCGCATTGCGGGTGGGTCGGGACGGCGCCGCCGGTCAGCAGGAGCGCGTGCCGGAACATCACCACGCTGTCGGTCGTCCAGAGGTCGAAATGGCCGACCCAGAGCTGCTCGTTGATCAGCGCGATCAGGCGCATCACCTCGGTGCGCTGCCGCTCCGGCACCTTGAGGTCGAAGGCGCAGGCGACGTGGAGCGCCTCGACGTCCTCGATCCACGTGAAGGCGACGTTGTAGTCGGTCCAGCGACCGGGGCTCGTGACCGACATCTCGTCGGTCTCGGCCCGGTCGAAGATCCAGTCGCGCAGGGAGGCCAGCCGCTCGACGACGTCGAGCGGATGCTCATTCCGGTCCGGGTCGTGGAAGTCGACGTTGAGAAGCGGCATGACGATCCAAAAGGACGACCCGGACGAGATCCGGCCCGACGTGGCGGTGACGCGAAACCGGAGCGCGAGAACACTCCGAGAACTGGAACGACCGGCAGATCTAGGCCGGCGGTGACGCGATCGACTGTCGAAGCTCTGCGGACATCGCCCCGCAGCCCCCGAATCACCCTATGCCCGACTATAGACCGGCCGTGACTCGCGACACAAAGTGCAGGTCACATTCAGTGAACAGGAAACCGGATCGTCGACGCCGCTTCCTGTGTAAAAGCCCGCGGCGTTGCCGCGGAGACTCAGACCACCTCGCTCAGGCCCGCGGCGCCCGCTCCGGCGCTCCCGGATCGCGTCTCCAGGGCCGCCACGCGGGCCGTCAGGGCCTCGTTCTGCGCCTGGAGCTGGGTCACGAGGTCGCGGAGCACGTCGAGCTCTTCGCGGGAGGCGATGTCGAGGTCGCGGACGACGCGCTCGAGCTGCGCCCGGACCACGGTCTCGGCCTCGCGGCGGACGCCCTGGGCGGCGCCGGCGGCGTCCGTCATGAGGCGGGCGAGGTCGTCGAACAGTCGATTGGAGGGGGGCATCGGGGTCTCCCGGATCGGCCGGCTGCCGCGGCGGCCGCCTGACGGCGCGATTCGAGACGACGAGATAGGAATCTTCGGAACGGGGAGCAACGCCCGGTTCCGGCCGGGCGAGCGGAGCGGGGCCGGAAGACCCCACTCCGCCGTTCAATCACATGCGGTGCATGCGGCGGTGCATGCGGTGATGCATCATCCGGCGCTCCATGCGGCGGTGCATCATGCGCCGCTCCATGCGGCGATGCATCATGCGCCGCTCCATGGGAGTCATCCGGACATGCGTCACCGCGTCGGGCGCCGACACGGCGCCGGGCATCGCGGGGGCGGCCGAGGCCGGCTGGACGAGGGCAGCGCCGCCGAGCGAGGCCAGCACGGCGAAGGCGAAGGTCAGTTTCCTCACGAGGAGACTCCAGTTCTCTGAAGGCCGGGCTCGGCGCCCGGTTCATCCTCCCGAAAGGGAGGTGCGGAGAGTCGTCTCGTGCCGGGGGACGGCACGGCGGGTCTGCGAGGACCCGCCGCCATCAACTTCCGATTTAGAGATTCGTTTCCTCGAACGCCTTCACCCACTCGGCGCAGATGCCGGAGCGGACGATGTCGTTGCGGGTGAACTCCACCACCGGGATCGGCATCATCCGGCTCTTGACCATGTGCATGACGGTGCGCAGGCCCGAGGTCTCGCGGAGATCCGTCTGCGAGACGTCGCCGTTGATGATGACCTGGCAATCGTCGCCGATCCGGGTCAGGAACATCTTGATCTCGTTGATCGTCGTGTTCTGCGCCTCGTCGAGGATCACGAGGCAGTTCTTGAAGGTTCGGCCGCGCATCACCTCGAAGGGGACGATCTCGATGTCGCCGGTCTTCAGGGCGATCTCGAAGGCGGCGGCGCCCATGCGCTCCTTCATGGCCTCGGTGAGGGGGGCGACCCAGGGGGCGATCTTCTCTTCCAGGGTGCCGGGGAAGTAGCCCAGCGACCGGCCGGAGGGCACGTTCGGGCGGGTGATGACCACCTTGGCGATGCGGCGCTGGCGGAGCTGGTCCGCCGCGCGGGTGCCGGCGATGAAGGTCTTGCCGGTGCCGGCGGGCCCCAGGACGATGACCTGCGGCGAGCGGGCGAGGGCGTCGAGGTACTCGGCTTGGCGTTCGGTGAGCGGCTGGATGGGAGCGAGATTGCGTTCTTCGTCGAAGCGTGTGCGATGAATGCGGGACGTGCGGTCTTCAACCAGTTCAAGTCGTGCGCGGCGTCTCTTCATGGATGTACACTCCAACGGGACTTGCCAACCTGGATCTGTTTCTGAACTGCCGTTTACCTGCTTGCTCCCGGTTCTACTCGCTTGCGGAACTTAATACCGGCCCAAGGCCGAAGGTTCCGCCCCGCGCTCGTCCGCCTGTGGAGAGCGTCACGACGTTCCGTGCGCGGCCGAATACGCGATGCAACTGGCGCACCAGTGCGATTCGCGCCCGACGATTGCGCGCCGGGTGTGACTAAGGGGTGACGGTCGGTGAAGGGGCTTCGAAAAAGCCGCGCGGCTGGCGCGGATGCATCAGGTTCGGGACGGTGGTGTCGCGGTAACGCGGCATCCGGCACGGTCGCGATCCTCCCCGCCAGCGCGGGCGAAGCCGGCCGACCCTGCCGCCCTGACACGTCCGGGCTTGGTCGGCGGGACTAGCTCGATCCGGCCTGGACAAAGCTGTCGAGGACCATCTTCCGGCCGGCCTTGTCGAAGTCAACGGTCAGCTTGTTGCCGTCGACCGCCGCGACCGTTCCGGGGCCGAACTTGGTGTGGAAGACCCGCTGGCCGCCCTGGAAGGCCGAGGGCGCGCCCGTCGACTTGGCGATCAGCTCGCCCTCGATCTGGCGGGGACCGCCGGACTGGCCCCCGGACCGGCCGCCCGGGCCCGCCGAGCGGAAGCCGCTTCCGGACCCCGATCCGAACCCGGACCGGCCGCCCGGCGCGGTGTTGGCCTGCGCGCGCTGCCAGCCCGGCGTGCCGTAGCTCGATCCGAACGGCGTCGGGTTGCGGTCGAACCGCGAGGCGCCGGCGGAGAAGTGCGCCGGGGCCTCGACCACGTCGACCGCCGTCTCGGGCAGCTCGTCGATGAACCGGGACGGGATGGTCGAGGACCAGAGGCCGTGGATGCGCCGGTTGACCGCGAAGGACAGCTTCGCGCGCTTGCGCGCCCGGGTCAGCCCGACATGGGCGAGGCGCCGCTCTTCCTCCAGGCCCGCCCGGCCGCTCTCGTCGAGCGCCCGCTGGTTCGGGAACAGGCCGTCCTCCCAGCCGGGGAGGAACACGGTGTCGAACTCGAGCCCCTTGGCGGCGTGGAGCGTCATCAGCGAGACCCGCTCGGCGCCCTCCGCCTCCGAGGCCTCCATCACCAGGGAGACGTGCTCCAGGAAGGCGGCGAGGTCGGGGAACTCCTCCATGGAGCGGACGAATTCCTTCAGGTTCTCCAGCCGGCCGGCGGCGTCGGCGGAGCGGTCCTTCTGCCACATCTCGGTGTAGCCGGACTCCTCCAGGATGGTCTGCGCGACCTCGCTGTGCGGCTGCGTCTCCGCGAGCCGCGCCCATCGCGAGAAACTCTCGGTCAGCGCCCGCAGGGTCGAGCGGACCCGGGGCTTCAGCTCGTCGGTCTCGCACAGGCGCGCGGCGGCGATGCGCAGAGGCAGCCGGTTGGCGCGGCCGTAGGTGTGGAGCTGCTGCAGAGTGGCGTCGCCCAGGCCGCGCTTGGGCGTGTTCACGATCCGCTCGAAGGCGAGGTCGTCGCTGACGTTCACGGTGGCGCGCAGGTAGGCCAGCGCGTCGCGGATCTCGGCGCGCTCGTAGAAGCGCGGGCCGCCGATGACCCGGTAGGGCAGCCCGAGCTGGACGAACCGGTCCTCGATCTCGCGCATCTGCGCCGAGATCCGCACCAGCACGGCGATCTCCGACAGGGGATGCTGCTTGGACTGGAGGGACTCGATCGACTCGGCGAGCATCCGCGCCTCCTCTTCCGAATCCCACGCGCCCGTCACGGTGACGCGCTCGCCCGGCTCGTCGTCGGTGCGCAGGGTCTTGCCGAGGCGGCTCTCGTTCCTGGCGATCAGCCCGGAGGCGGCGGCAAGGATGTGGCCCGTGGAGCGGTAGTTGCGCTCCAGGCGCACCACCACCGCGCCCGGGAAGTCGTGCTCGAAGCGCAGGATGTTGTCGACCTCGGCCCCGCGCCAGCCGTAGATCGACTGGTCGTCGTCGCCGACGCAGGCGATGTTCTTGCGGGATTGCGCCAGGAGGCGCAGCCACAGGTACTGAGCGACATTGGTGTCCTGGTACTCGTCGACCAGGATGTAGCGGAACCGGTCCTGGTAATTGGCCAGGACGTCGGGGTTCTCCCGCCAGAGCTTGAGGCAGAGCAGCAGGAGATCGCCGAAATCGACGGCGTTCAGCGTCGCCAGCCGGGCCTGGTAGGCGGTGTAGAGGGCGCCGCCCTTGCCGAATGCGAAGGCCGAGGCCTCGCCCGGAGGCACCTGCTCGGGGCCGAGGCCGCGGTTCTTCCAGCCGTCGATGGCGTGGGACAGGGCCCGGGCCGGCCAGCGCTTCTCGTCGACGTTCTGGTCGGCGATGACCTGCTTCATCAGCCGGAGCTGGTCGTCGGTGCCGAGGATGGTGAAGTCGGATTTCAGCCCGACCAGCTCGGCGTGGCGGCGCAGGATCTTGGTGCCGATGGCGTGGAAGGTGCCCAGCCACGGCATGCCCTCGCCGGCCGGCCCGATCAGCGCGCCGATCCGGTGCTTCATTTCCCGGGCGGCCTTGTTGGTGAAGGTCACCGCCAAGATGTCGAAGGGGCGCGCCCGGTTGGTGGCGATCAGGTGGGCGATGCGGGTGGTCAGCACCCGGGTCTTGCCGGTGCCGGCCCCGGCCAGCACCAGGACCGGGCCCTCCGTGGTCTCGACGGCGCGGCGCTGCTCGGGGTTGAGCCCCTCGAGGTAGCCGGCCGCGTCGCGCCGGAGGGCGCCCATGGCGCGGGCGGCGATGGACGTGGCGGGCGCGCCGTCCCCGGCGGGTTGCGGATGCGGGCGGTTCTGCATCCTGCTTCCCTGGACCAAATCGCGAACGGCGTCGAGGCCGTTCGCGCCGCGGCGGGGGCGCGGAGCCATTAAGCGCGGCTGTCCGCGCCGGGGTGATCCGCGTCCTTCGGGCTGGTCGCGTTCCGCGGCCGATCGCGCGATCCATAGGCCGCGGGCCCGGGATGCCCGAGGAACCTCGCGCGTGCCCCGACCGCCGCTCGGGACCGTGGCATCGCCGCTGGCGCCCCCGGCGGCTTATCGTGCTATGGCCGTGGCGACTGACTCGCGGGGGCACGCGGGGCACGGCGGCCCGGTGAGGTCGCGGCCTCGCGCAGAGATGGTGCGGAACGGGACCATTGCGTGATCTTCTGACCGCGCTGGCGTGCGCCGTCATCCTGGTTCTCGTGGCGGCGCTCGCAGTCCCGCCCTTCGTCGACTGGCAGGCCCATCGCGGGCTCGTCGAGCGGGCGCTCGCCCGGTCCCTGGGCGTTCCGGTCCGGACCGACGGCCGGATCGAGGTCCGCCTGCTGCCCTCGCCGCGGCTGCGCGTCGACCGCCTCCACCTCGGCGCCGATCCGGACCGCCCGAGCCTGGATGCTCGGTTCGTCAAGGCCGAGATCGCCCTGGCGCCGCTCCTCAAGGGCGAGTTCCGCTTCACCGAGACCCGGATCGGCCGGGCCGAGATCAAGCTCCCGGTCGCCGGCCCGGACACGCTGAAGCTGCCGCCCGATTTCGGCGGGGCCCTGCGCGACCGCGACCTCGCCATCGAGAACCTGCACATCCAGCAGTTCCTCGTCACCACGCAGGTCCCCGCCACCGGGCGGACCGACCAGCTCTACGTCCAGGACCTGCGCCTGCAGGCGCCGGCCCTGGTCGGGCCCTGGCGGATCGAGGGGACGAGCGGCGGCGTCCCGTTCCGGGCGGTCAGCGGCACGCCGGGACCGGACGGGCGCCTCGCCGCCAAGATCTCCGGCGGCGGCGACGCGATGCCGCGCTTCGAGGCGGACGCGCGGTTCGGCCTCGTCCCCGCCGAATCCGGCGGCGCCCAGGTCGAGGCCGAGGGCTCCGCCCGCCTCGTCGTCGGGCCGCCGACCCAGGCGGCCGGCGCCTACCTGCCGTTCTCGCTGGCCGGCACCTTCAAGGCCCGGGGCACGCAGGTGCGCTTCGAGGCCGTCGACCTCGCCATCGACCCCGGCGGCCGGGCCCTGCGGCTCGGCGGCACCGGACGGCTCGACCTGCGCCAGTGGCGCGCCGGCCTGACCCTGGACGCCCGCCGCCTCGACCTCGACGCCTTCCTGGCCTCGGCGGAGGGGCAGAGCCTGATCGCCCGCGGCCTGCCGCGCTCGGCCGGCAGCCTGCCGGCGATGCTCGACCTCGACCTCACCGTGGGCAGCGCCGTGCTGGGCGGCGAGGAATGGTCGAACCTCGCCCTCACCGGCACCCTGGAGCGGGCCGGCGGCCTGCTGCTGCGCCGCTTCGCGGTGACCGGCCCGGCCGAGTCCACCGTCACGGCGAGCGGGCAGGTCGAGACGGCGCCGCTGCGCTTCTCCGGCCCGGTGGCGCTCGCCGCCCCCGACTCGGATGCGCTCGGCCGCTACCTGCGCCGCCTCGGCGCCGAGGGGCCGCTCGTCGCGCTGCTCGACGGGCGGAAGATCGAGGCCGCCGCCGACCTGTCGGCCGCCGGGACCGGCCTATCCCTGCGCAACATGCGCCTCGGCCTCGGGCCGGCGCGGATCACCGGGAACGCCCGCTACACCGCCGCCGAGGGCGCCGAGCGCGGGCGGTTCGAGGCCCAGATCCGCGCCACCGGCCTCGACATCGCCGGCCTGCCGCCCCTCGGGACGACCCTCGGCACCCTGCGCGACACCGACCTCGCCCTGACGCTCGAGGCGAAGGACGTCCGGTTCGGCACCGCGGGCTCCGGTACCGGCACGATCGCGGCGCGGATCCAGTCGGACGGCGCCGGCCTGACGGTCGACAGCCTCGACGTCACCGACCTCGCCGGCGCCAGCGCCCGGCTGTCCGGGCAGATCGGCGCGGACGGGACCGGCCGCGTCTCCGGGCGCCTCAAGGCGCCGGCGGCGGCGCCGCTGCTCGGCCTGCTCGAGCGGGTCTGGGTGGGCGAGATCCGCCTGCTGCCCGCCTTCCTGCGGGACGCGCCCCTCGACCTCGCCGTCACCCTCGACCGGGAGGGCGGCGCGGCCGCGGCCCTGCGGACCCAGGCCCGGGGCAGTGCCGGCGGCGGCACCCTCGACCTGACGCTCGCGAGCCGCGGCACGCGGATCGAGGGCGGCGCTGCCACCCTCACGGCGCCGCGGGCGGGGGCGTGGTTCGGCCGCACCGACCTCGCCGGCCTGCAGCAACCTGCCGAGCTGCGCCTGACAGCCGAGCGGCCGGAGGGCCAGACCCTCGCCCTGACGGCGAACGGCACGGTCGCGGGCCTGCGCCTCGGTACGGGCCGCCCGATCCTGGTCGGTCCCGACTTCGTCCCCACCGGCGGCACGCTCCGCGCCGAGACGGCCGATCTGGCGCCGTTCCTGACGCTGGCCGGCGCCGCGACCCTGGCACCGGGGGCGTGGCCGGCCGACCTCACCGTCACGCTGTCGCGGCAGCAGGGCGAGGCCGCCGCCGCGCTCGCCGGCACGGTCGCGGGCGCGGGGGTGAACGGGACGCTGCTGCGGTCGGCAGGCGGTGCCCTTCACGGCCGCCTCGCCCTCGACCGGCTGTCGATCCCGCAGCTCGCGGCCGCCCTGGTGATCCCGCCGGGGGCGAACGGCGCGTTCGGCCCGCCGGCCGTTCATCCGGCCCTGTCCCTCGACGCCCGCGTCGCCAGCCTGGATCTCGGCCGCGGCCTCGTCGCCACCGACGCGACCGCTGCCCTCGGCCTCGCCGACGCGGGCCTGATCCTGCGCGACCTGACCGGCAAGCTCGCCGGCGGCCGCTTCGCGGGCTCGGTGACGATCGCCCGGCTCGGGGCCGGCGCCTCGGTCTCGGGCTCGGGCAGCCTCGACGGCGCGGCGCTCCCCACCCTGGCCGGCGGCACGTTCGGCGGCCGCCTGAGCGCCGACCTGCGCTTCGCCGCCACGGCCGAGACCCTGCCGGGCCTCGCCGACAGCCTCTCGGGCAGCGGCGCGCTCACCCTGACGGACCTGAGCCTGCCCGCGGCCGATCCCGCGGCGCTCGGCCGCGCTCTCGCCCGCGCGGCCGAGATGGACGACCCGCTCCGCGAGGGCCGGCTCCAGGCGCTCGTCACCGAGGAACTCGCCCGGGGCGGAGCGCAGGCGCGCGGATCCACCCGGGCCGCCGCCACGATCGTGGGGGGCGTGCTGCGGGCCGGGCCGTTCGACCTCGATCTCGGGCCGGCCCGCTGGGTCGGCACCGTCGGCTACGACCTGCGCGCCGGGCGCCTCGACGCCCGCGGCACGCTCGCGGGCGGCCCGGTGCCCCGCGGCTGGAATGCCGGGCCGCCCGCGGTCCAGTTCGGCCTGACCGGGCCGCTCGGCGCGCCCGAGCGGGTGCTCGACGTCGGCACCCTGTCGAACGGCCTCGCGGCCTTCGTGCTGCAGCGCGAGCTGGAGACGATCGAGCTGACCGAGGCCGACCAGGTGGAGCGGCAGCGCCGCCGCGCCCGGATCGAGATGGATCGGGCCCGCGCGGCGGCCCTCAAGGCCGCGTCCGAGAAGGCCGCTGCGGACAGGACTGCCGCCGACAAGGCCGCCGAGGAGGCGGCGAGGCGGCCGCGCAACCCGGAGGAGGGTGCTGCCCAGCCACCGGCGCCGGCCGAGGCCCGGCCGTGAGGCCGGCCGCGTCCTGAGGGCGGGGGTGGGGCTGGCCAGCGTGACGGCCTCAGGCGCAGCACCCCTTGGAGCGCCGCGCCCGCACGGGCGGCGGCTCTACGCCTTCCCCACCGCCATGAGCGCGAAGGCGTAGATCAGCGCCACCTCCTCCAGCCGGTCGAACCGGCCGGCGGCGCCGCCGTGGCCGGCCTCCATGTTGATCCGCAGGAGCACCGGCCCGCCGCCCGTCATGGTGGCGCGCAGCCGCGCGACCCACTTGGCCGGCTCCCAGTAGGTCACCCGCGGGTCGGTCAGCCCGCCGAGCGCCAGGATCGCCGGGTAGTCCTTGGCGGCGACGTTGTCGTAGGGCGAGTAGGACAGGATCGTCCGGAAGGCGGCCTCGCTCTCGCCCGGGTTGCCCCATTCGGGCCATTCCGGCGGCGTCAGCGGCAGCTCCGCGTCGAGCATGGTGTTGAGCACGTCGACGAAGGGCACGTCGGCGACGATGCCGGCGAACAGCTCCGGCGCGAGGTTGGCCACAGCCCCCATCAGCATCCCGCCCGCCGACCCGCCATGGGCGACGATGCGCTTCTCGGACGTGTAGCGCGCGTCGATTAGAGCGCGGGCGCAGGCGATGAAGTCCGTGAAGGTGTTGGGCTTCTTCTCGCGCTTGCCGTCGAGGTACCAGCGCCAGCCCTTCTCGGTGCCGCCGCGGATATGGGCGATCGCGTAGACGAAGCCGCGGTCGACGAGGCTCAGGAGGTTCGTGCGGAACGCCGCCGGCATCAGCGTGCCGTAGGAGCCGTACCCGTAGAGCAGCAGGGGCGCGCCGCCGTCGAGGGCGAGGTCCCGGCGGTGCAGCAGCGAGATCGGCACCTGCTCGCCGTCCGGCGCGGTGGCGAAGAGCCGCCGGGTCACGTAGGCGGCCGGGTCGTGGCCGCTCGGTACCGCCTGCCGCTTGCGCAGGAGCCGGGTTCGGGTTGCGCAGTCGTAGTCCCAGGTCTCCGACGGGGTCGTCATCGACGAGTAGACGAAGCGGATCGTGGCCGTGTCGAAGGCGAGCCCGGCCCGCAGGCCGAGGGAGTAGGCCTCCTCGGCGAAGGCGACGACGTGCTCGGTGCCGTCGGCGAGGTCGCGCACCACGATCCGCGGCTTGGCGTTCTCGATCTCCAGCCGGACCAAGTGGCCGGCCAGCAGGTGCAGGTGGCGGATCATCACCCCGGGCCGGTGCGGCACAAGGTCGGTCCAGTTGGCGCGGCCGGGATCGTCGAGCGGCGCGGTGACGATCTTGAAGTCCTCGGCGCCGTCCGCGTTGGTGCGGATGAACAGGCGGTCGCCGCGGTGCTCGACGCCGTAGATCAGCAGCGGCGTGCGCGGCTCGACGAGGCGCAACGGGGCGTCCTCCGCGTGCCGGTCGAGCAGCCGGACCTCGGAGGTCTCGTGGTCGCTCACCGTCACGTCGAGGAAGGCGCCGGACTGCGTCTTGCCGATGTGGACGAAGTAGCCGGCATCGGCCTCCGTGTAGACGGTCTCGTCCTCGCTATGCCCAGTGCCGACGCGGTGGCGCATCACCTTGGCGGGGCGGTGGTTGGCGTCCACCGCCACGTACCAGAAGCTCGCGCCGTCCGCGGCCCAGACCGCCTCGCCGGAGGTCGCCTCGACCCGGTCGTCGAGATCGAGGCCGGTGGCGACGTCGCGCACCCGGATCGTGTAGAGTTCCGAGCCCTTGGTGTCGGCGCTCCAGGCGAGCCGGGCGTGGTCGTCGGAATGCACCGCGGCGGCGATCTCGAAGAACGGCAGGCCCTCACCCTCGCGGTCGCCGTCGATGAGGATCGTCTCGTCCGGGTCCAAGCCCGACTCGGGCACGTCGGGTGATGTGGCCGGCCGCCGGCAGATCAGAGGGTGCTGCCCGCCCTCGCGGTGGCGGGTGTAGTAGGCGAAGGGCCCGTCCGGCTCGGGGACGCCGCTCTCGTCCTCCTGGATCCGCCCGCGCATCTCGGCGACGAGCTGCCGCCGGAGCTCCGCGCTCCCGGCGAGCGCCGCCTCGGCGAAGGCGTTCTCGGCGTTCAGGTAGGCGGCGATGTCCTCCGGCAGCGCGGCCGGGTCCTTCAGGACCGTCTGCCAGTTCTCGGCCTTCAGCCACGCGTAGTCGTCGGTGATCTCCTGCCCGTGGACGCTGAAGCGTCGCGGCCGGACCTCGGCCACCGGCGCGCCGGTCCTGTGAGCGAGCAAGCCGTGGCCGATCTCCGTCATCATCTCTCCCGTCGGGTCCCGTCGCGCGCGGGTGTCGCGTCCGGGTGAGGGGATGTGTCCCGCCGGGCGCGCGGATGCAAGGCGTCCGGGGGCGCGGCCGGGGCGGGCGGCGCTATCGCCGGCCGGGACGGCGCGGTCGCGGGACCGGGGCCGATCCGTTGCTTTCCGGCATCGGTGGCGCGGGAAACGGTCCGGCCGACGACGCGATCCGCCGGCGCGGACCCGCGCCGGAGCGGCGTCGGGAGCCGCGCCGGGGCGGCCCGATCGTGCGGTCTCGGCGAAGGCCCCGAACCCGCCAGGGACTTGGCGCAGCGGCCGATTTCGGCCTCAACGCGGCACCGGAACGCCGCGGGTGCGTCACAGATCCTGACAAGTCGAGCCGAGCACAGACCTGAGAAAATCGCTCTGGGATTATCCGGCTCCGCGATCCGTCCGACATGAAGGGGGACTTGCGGATGGTGGAATGGCCGATTCGATGCATGTTTTGTGTGCGGAGTACCGGAAACATCGTGCGAAGCGGGGGACAACGGGCGTACTGGCGGGTGTTGCGGGGTTGCTGAGTCTGCCGGTGGAGGCGGCGGAACTTCCCGATCGGCGAAAATCGCAGCTCATCGAGCACGTGCGGATCTGCTCGGCCTACGGCCAGGCTTTCTTCTTCATCCCCGGCACCGATACCTGCCTGCGCCTCTCCGGCCGCGCGCGCTACGAGTACGCCTACCAGCCTTCCTACAGCCGTTCGGGGAGCGCGACCGCCACCCCGGGGGATTACAGCGGCTACCAGGGCCGCCTCCGGATCAACCTCGACGCCCGGTCCCAGACGTCCTACGGCACCCTGCGCGCCTTCCTCCGCCTCGACGCCGGGAGCCGGACCGGTTTCGCCACCATGCATGCCGGCGCGCTGAACCGGATCGGCGGCGCCTTCCCGGCCCTGGGCGTCGATCAGTTCGGGCGGGCCCAGCAGCAGTTCAACGTCGACAAGGCCTTCATCCAGTTCGCCGGCATCACCGCCGGCCGCGCCTCCTCGTTCTTCGATTTCTACGCTCACGACTTCGAGTTCATCGTCGCCTCCATCGGCTCGGACAATCCCTCGACCAACCTCGCCGCCTACACGGCGACGCTGGGCAAGGGCCTGTCCGCATCGCTGTCGATGGAGGACCCGGTATTCCGCCGCACGCCGGTCTACGCGTCCCAGAACGCCGCGGCCTCGGCGTTCCCGAATCCCGGCGCGATCCTCTCGCCCGGGAACCCCGTCGCCCCGGTCTTCGTCGGCTACGACGCCGCCGGCCGCCCGACCGGGGTGGGCTTCGTGGACACGGTCCAGCGCAGCCGCATGCCCGACATCGTCGGCGTCCTGCGCTCCGACCAGTCCTGGGGCTCCGCGCAGCTCTCGGGGGCCGTGCACGAGGTCAACCACGGCCTGCTCAGCAGCGTCTCGTTCGCCGGCACCAACCTGGGGGCGCCCGTCTCGGTGGGCAATAACCGCACCCCGGGCGGCGCGGCCTCCGCCCTCGGCTGGGCCGTTCAGGGGGGCGTGAAGATCAACCTGCCAGCGATAGCGACCGGCGACACGCTCTACCTGCAGGGCGCCTACGGGGAGGGCACCGCCCTGTATACCGGCCTGCCGGCCTATAACGGCCCCTGGGCGCAATCGGCCACCGCGGTGCAGGGGGCGGCCTTCTCCCAGTTCTTCAGCGACGGCGTGATCAACCCCTTCACCCAGCGCCTGGAGCTGTCGACGAGCTACTCGTTCACGGCGGCGATGCTGCACTACTGGACGCCCGCGGTCCGCTCCGCCTTCTTCGGCTCCTACGGCGCCCTGAGCTTCGCCCGCGGCGCCCGCGCGGCGCAGGGCGCCTATTTCGGCGTGACCGGGACCGGGCCGGGCACCCCTGGCACGCGGTTCTTCGACCTGAGCCAGGTCCTGCGGGACAGCTACCGCTTCGTGGTCGGCGGCAACCTGATCTGGTCGCCGGTGAAGGAGTTCGATATCGGCGTCGAGGCGATCTACACGCGCTACGGGCCGCAGAGCGGCCGCATCCTCGACCTGGGCCGGTACCCCAACCAGAACGCGGCCTACGTCAACAACCTCGCCAACCCGGTCTCGACCGCCCGCCACGTCGACGTCATCCAGGTCCGCGCGCGCGTGCAGCGGGACTTCTGAGGGCGGCTGCGGATCCGGGGTGATCCAGGAGGGCGGGCGGCGATGCCGGCTCGGCCGGGAGCCGGTTCCGGCCTGGGGCGTTGAACCGCGGGCCGTGGCGTCGACCATGGTCGCCGGTTCGATCCCGAGGTGCCGACATGGACGCGATCCCCGATCCGCAGCCGGATCCGCAGGACGATCACCCCGCCGCTGACCTGGAGCGGGTGAACGACATCCTCGCCGCCTGGGCGGCGCGCTCCGCCACCGAGAGCGCCGCGCTGATCGACCGGTTCGAGGCGATGGGCTACGAGGTCCGCGGCAAGTCGGAGGGCGAGATCGCCGACATCCTGCACCGGCCGCCGACGCGCGCGGCCGTCGCTAGATAGCTGTGGGTTGTAGGTAAAAAAGCCTTGACCTTCTGATTTTTCCTGGGACACTGGAGGCTTCGCACGTCCGTCGTAGCACACACGGAACAAAACATGAACATGCGAGTGAAGGGCGGCCGTTCCGCCTCCGCGGGGACGCGTCGCCGCGGCGCCGCTCCGGGGGATCTCCCGGCGGAGGCGGGGCGCTTGCTGGCGCGGCTCGGGGAGCCCGGCGCCTACGCGCGGCCCGACCCCCTGGTCGAGGACGCGCTGGTCGCCCGGCGCGGCGGCGACGGGATCTCGGTGGGGAGCGGCCGCTTCGCGGCCACCTCCGGGCGCGCCCTGGCGGCGGCCGATCTGGCGACGTGGAACGCGGCCGGCACACGCCTGACGATCAGCGAGGCCGGGCGGGCGCGCCTGCGCCGGGAGGCCCGGCCGGGCGACCTCGCCTTCGCGAACCAGCACCGCGACCTCGCCGTCGTGGAGGGCGGCGCCGGGCCGACCCTGCGCAACGCCGCCGAGAACCCCCTGGCCTGGATGGTGCGCCGACGCGACCGGGACGGCGCGCCGCTCATCGACGCGGCCGCCTTCGAGGCCGGGGAGCGGCTGCGGCGGGACATGACCACCGCCGCCCTGCTGCCGCGGATGGGCGCGGATCTCGGGGCGCCCCGGATCGACGGTGGCGGCCCACGCGACCCGGCCTCCGCGGCCGACCACGTGATCGCGGCCCGGCAGCGGGTGCGCGGCGCCCTCGACGCGGTCGGGAGCGACCTCTCGGGCCTGCTGATCGACCTCTGCGGATTCCTCAAGGGCCTGGAGCGGATCGAGGCCGAGCGCCGCTGGCCGGCCCGCTCCGCCAAGGTCGTGGCCCGCATCGCCCTGGGGCGGCTCGCCGAGCATTACGGGCTGGAACGGGAGGCGACCGGTCCGGACCGGGCCCGCCTGCGCCTCTGGCGCGGGTGAGGCCGCTCAGGCCTCGGCGGCGAGCCGGACCGCGTCGCGGTGGATGCGCTCCGCCATCGCCCGGACGCCGTTGGAGCGCTTCGACGTGACGTGGGCGCCGAAGCGGAGCTGCCGGAACAGGTCGAGGCCGTCGGTCTCGGCGGCCTCCTGGGGCGTCTTGCCGGTGTAGAGCGCGATCATCAGCGCCACGAAGCCGCGGACGATGAACGAGTCGCTGAAGCCGTGCAGGACGAGGCGCGGCGTGCCGTCCGCCGGCTCCGCCCGCGTGTCGATCCAGACCTGGCTCTCGCAGCCGTGGACGCGGTTCGCCTCGGTCCGCTCCGATTCGGGCATCGGCGGCAGGGCGCGGCCGAGCTCGATCAGGTACTCGAGCCGCATGTCGTCGTCTTCGACGATCTCGAAATTCTCGATGATGGTGTCGATGGGAGGGAGCATGCTCGGCCGGGTCCGGAAAGGTCTGGGCCGCTATAGGCCGGCCGCGCCGTTGTGGCGACGGGGTCCGGCGCCGCGGGCGCTCATGGCGCGCCGGGGCGCGCCGGCGGCAGGGTCAGCCACAGGGGATCGCCCGGGCTGGCATCGCCCGCCACGCTGATCTCCGCCTGGGCCGCGTAGGCGGCGATGAGGCGGGGGCCGAGCTTCGGGACGTTCGGTCGGCCCGACTCGGCCGTGTCGCTCACCTTCGAGACGATCGAGAGGCGCAGCGGCGCGGCGGCCTCGATGTCGATGGCGATGGCGCAGGCGACGTGCTCGGCGGTGGCGTCCAGGCACTCGGCCACGATCTCCGCGACGATCATGCCCAGGGCGTTGGCGGTGCGCGGCTCCACGAGACCGTTCCCCGAACCGCCGACCTGGACGCCGATCCGCCCGGCCCGCCGGAGCTGCCCGAGCCCGGAGGCGAGGCGGTGCAGGTAGTCCTTGAGGTCGATCGACGCGATGTGCGGCGCCTCGTGCAGGTGCTGCTGCACCAGCGCGATCGCCCGGACCCGCTGGCCCAGCGCCTCGAAGCTGCCGCGGCAGGGGTCGGGGGCCGCCCGCCCGTAGAGGCCGATCAGGCTGACCATCACCTGGAGGTTGTTGCGGACCCGGTGGTAGACCTCGGCCAGCAGCGCCTCCTTCTCGGCCAGCGCGTGCTCGATGTGCTCCTCCGCGTGCTTGCGGTCGGTGATGTCGAAGCAGGAGCCGAGATAGCCCTGGAACCGGCCGTCCTCCACGAGGGGGCGGGCGGTGTCGAGCAGCCAGCGGTACTCGCCGTCGTGCCGCCGGAGGCGGAACTCGACGGTGAAGGGCGCCCGCGCCTCGAACGCCTCGGCGACGATCCGGGCGTGCCGCTCGAAATCCTCGGGATGCAGCCCGCTGCGCCAGCCCAGGCCGAGCTCCGCCTCCAGGGGGCGCCCGGTGAATTCCAGCCAGCACTCGTTGTGGTGGATCGCGTGACCGGCCTCGTCCGAGCGCCACATCATCAGCGGCACCACGTCGGCGAATCGCCTGAAGCTGTCGCTGAGGGCGGCGGCTTCCGCGGTGCCCTGCGCCGGGCCCCGACCAGGATCCCCCGCGGGGCCGTTGCCCAGCGGGTCTTCCGCGCCGGACCCTGGTGGCTCACCGACCATTCTGTACCCGATTCACTCTGACGAACTGCGTGAAAGGCGACGCCTGCGTGCGGATGGCGCCGGTCAACGTGTCGACCGGACGGCCGTTCCGGTCCTGAACCGCGTTCAGATCTGCCATTCACCGGGACATTAGCGGCAATACCTTTCGAGCCCGTTCAGCATCCCGCCGACATGCAGGGCCGCACCGGGCGCGCGGACGCGGCGGAGAGCCGGTCGGACGACCCCGGCCGAGGTCCGGCCCGCGCGCAGCCCGTGACCCGCGCGCACAACCTGTAGCTGGCTTCTGGATAACCACAGATAGTTCGTGACGCCCCGATCCGGTTGTGTCTCTTGGCAGATGATACAACCTTGAGGGTGCCGTGCTGCCTGTCCTGACCGCGACGAACGCCGCCCGCTGGCCGGTGTTCGCCGGCCTCGTCCTCCTCGGCCTGTCGGGCGGCGCCGTCGCCCGGCCGTTCTCGGAGCCCGACGACCGGAACCTCGACCGCCACGGCCACTACCGCAGCCGGGACGGGTCCGACGTCCACCGGCCGGCCAAGAGCCTCGACGGCAGGAAGCCCGCGGGCGCCACGGCCAAGTGCCGGGACGGCACGTGGAGCTTCAGCCACACCCGTCGAGGCACCTGCTCGGGTCACGGCGGCGTGGCGCACTGGGAGGGCTGAGACCGGACTGTGCCTTAAGTCCTATATCGCCCGAGAAATAGGAATTTGCGCTTGACACCGGCGCGCTGCCGGGGTATCAACCAGGCACGGTCGAGACGTGTGCGGAGAGACCCCGATGTGGCCACCCCCTCCCAGCAGGGCGGACAGCCGCGCCGAGGCCCTGACGCTCCTGCGCGAGACCGACCTGACGTGCGACGCGATCGCGGCCCGTCTCGGCGTCCACCCGAAGACCGTGCACACCTGGAACGCCCGGGCCGGCTGGCCGAGGCCGCGGCAGCACCGGCCGCGGCTCCTGACAGGGCGCTGGCCGGCGGCGCGCCGGGCCGCCCTGATCCGCCTGCTGTGCACGCCGGGCGCCGATCCCGGCGACGTCACCGAGATCCTCGGTCTCGGCCGGCTCGACCCGGCGATGATGGCCACGGCCTTCGGGGCTGACCTGCCGCCGGCGGTCACCGGTCGCGGCGACCCCGCGGCCGACCCGGCGACCCTGCGGGCGCGTCTGCGCGCCCACATCGCCCGGCAGATCGCCGCCTTCGACGCGGCTCTGAGCGGGGCGGGGGCGGGCGCGGGCGACTCCGCCCGAATCCTGCGCGACCTCGGCGGCCTCAAGCGGCTCCTCGACACGGTGGATGCGGAGGGCGCGCGCGGCGCCGCGGGGGAGGGGGGCGATGGCACCGGACGCGACACTGGACGCGACACCGAACCCGACACCGAGCCCGACCTGCCCGCCCTGCGCGCGGAGATCGCGCGACGCGTTGCTGGCTTTGTCGGCGGCGGGGCGGCTGCCTGACTTCCTCGAGACGCTGCCGCCGGACCTCCTCCGGGCGCTCGCGGGCGACTGGCTGCACCAGGCCCGGCCGGACCAGCTGCCGCCGCCCGACGCGGCGCCCTGGACCACCTGGGCGGTGATCGGCGGCCGCGGCAGCGGCAAGACCCGCACCGGGGCCGAGTGGGTCGACGCCCTCGCGCGCGGCGACCCGGCCTTCGCGGGCGCGCCGGTCGGGCGGATCGCCCTGGTGGGCGAGACCCATCTCGACGTGCGCGACGTGATGGTCGAGGGGCCCTCCGGCCTCCTCGGCCTGCCGGCGCGGGGACGGGCCCGGCCCGCCTGGTCGCCGAGCCGCCGCCGGGTGGAGTGGAGCAACGGCGCCGTCGCGCTCGCCTTCTCGGCGGAGGAGCCCGACGCGCTGCGCGGCCCGCAATTCGGCGCCGCGTGGTGCGACGAGGCCGCCAAGTGGCGCCGGCCCGAGGCGGCCTTCGACATGCTGCAGTTCGGCCTGCGCCTCGGCGCCCGGCCGCGCAACCTCGTGACGACGACGCCCCGGCCGGTGCCGCTGATCCGCCGCCTGCTCGCCGACCCGCGCACGGTGGTGAGTCGTGCCCGGACCCACGACAACGCCGCGCATCTCGCGCCCGACTTCCTCCAGCAGGTGGTCGGGCGCTACGCCGGCACGCGGCTCGGCCGGCAGGAACTCGACGGCGAGCTCATCGCCGACCGGGACGACGGCCTGTGGACGCGCGCGGCCCTGGAGGCCGGCCGCCTCGCCGCGGCGCCCGATCTCGGGCGGATCGTCGTGGCGGTGGATCCCCCCGCCGCCTCGGGCGCGCGCTCGGACGCCTGCGGGATCGTGGCGGCCGGGCGCGCGGGCGGGCACGCCTACGTGCTGGCCGACGCGAGCCTCGCCCGCGCCACCCCGCAGGCCTGGGCGGCCGCGGCGCTGGCGCTCTACCACCGGCTCCGGGCCGACGCCCTCGTGGTCGAGGTCAACCAGGGCGGCGAGATGGCCGCCGCCGTGCTGGGCCAGTGCGACCCCGCCGTGCCGGTGACCCGGGTCCACGCCACGCGGGGCAAGTACCTGCGCGCCGAGCCGGTCTCGCTGCTCTACGCCCGCGGGCTGGTCCACCACGTCGGCGCCTTCCCGGCGCTGGAGGACGAGCTGTGCGATTTCGGCCCGGACGGCCTGTCCGGCGGGACCTCGCCCGACCGGCTCGATGCCCTGGTCTGGGCGCTCACGCACCTGATGCTGGAGCCCCGGGCCGAGCCCCGGATCCGGCGGTTGTGACAGCGGTCGCCGGAAACAATTCGGCGCGCTTCGGGTGAAGCGCGCCGGAGTCGGTTCGTGGTCTCTGGAACGAACTGCATGCTGTATACACAATGTCGTGCGCCAAATCTGTAGCGATCAGGCCACGGCACGCGGTCCTGAGCTGGGAATCCCCACCGTAATTCTCCGTATTGCGCGGCGACGGCGGGCGGATTGAGCGGCGCATCTGTCGGGTTGATCCCCGCCGTCCTTCCCGGGCGCCGCGGCCCGCCTCCGATACCCGAACCGTCGTCGCTGCCCGACCCCGGCACATCGGCATGCCGGGTCCTTGGGCGTGCCGGGTTCCTGGGCGTGCCGGGTTCTTGGGCGTGCCGGGTTCCTGGGCGTGCCGGGCTCCTGGGCGTGCCGGGCTCCTGGACGCCCGAGCGGTCGCTCAATCGCCGCCGCCACCGCCATCACCGCCGCCGCCGCCGTCGCCGCAGCTGCCGCCGTCGCTGCCGTGGCAGCCGCCATCGCCGAAGATCGCGCCGCCGTCGCCGCCGGAGCCCGAATCGTAGCTGAGGGAGCCGGAGCGGCGGGGCCCCCGGGAGCGCGTCGCGGAGGGCATGAGGCAGCGGAGGAAGGGGACGAGCGCGATGACGAAGATCGCGAGTTCGAGGGCCTGCTTCCTGTCCATCGGAACCTCCATCGGTTCGTCGGTCCGGACAGTCTAGCACAGGTCGGCCCCGGGCCGGTCACGGCGGCGCGGTCAGGCTCCGCAGGGCGGCCCGGACGTCGGCGAGGGTGCCGACCAGGGCGTAGCAGGCGAAATCGTGCGCGCCGGCGGCGGCGTTCGCCAGCCGGAAGCGGCAGCTCAGGCGGTTCGCCCCGGCCTCGGGCGCAACCGCGAAGCCGGGCCGCGGCGCGTCGGGCTCCTGCTCCGGCGGACCCGGGGCCCAGACCGCGACGGCGTGCGAGCCCTCCGGCGTCGCCAGGATCACCGGGTCCGGCCGCTCCCCCGCTCCGGGGCCGAGGGGCGCGAGCCCGCCGGTCGACGGGTCGAAGCGCCAGGCCGCGGAGAACTCCGCCGGCACCGCGGCGGCGAGGGGTTCGAGACGCAGCGCCGCCGCGGGCTCGGTCAGGACGAAGCTCGCCTGCACCTCCACGGCGTTGCCGAGGCCCGGCAGGCCGAGGGCGACCCGCTTGCGCAGGAGCGGGGCCGGGGGCGGGGCCGGGATCGCGGGGCTCGCGGAGGCGGTCGGGCAGTCCGCAGGCGGCTCGTCGGCCGGGTCGGCGGGGCCGTCCCAGGCCATGCGGGTCTCGGTCTCGGCCCAGCTCCGGCCGGCGCGCAGGGCGCGGAGCCGGCGGGCCGCGGGCGCGCCGGACCCGTCCTGCGGGGTGCCGGCCTCGCTCGCCCGGCGGCAGGCGGCGCCGGAGCCGATCTCCGCCCGCGCCTGCAGGGCGTCGCCGGGCTCGGTGTCGGCGAGGAAGGTGACGCCGTCCCAGGTCAGCGTGTCCACCGCCCCGGCGACCCGCCGGGACAGGCGCAGGCTGATCTCGGACCGGCCGAAGGGGCGCGCCAGGATCAGGGTCCCGTCGGGCTCCGGCCACAGGGGCGCGGGTGCGGGCGCATCCGCGGCCCGGGCCGGCGCGGCCGGGGGCGCGGCCAGGGGCCCGGCCAGAGGCCCGGACAGAGGCCCGACGACGAGCGCTGGGACCAGAGCCGCGACCCGCGCCGCGACGCGGGTCCCCGCCCGGACCCGTCCCCGGACCCGTCCCCGGAATCGCGCCTGGGGCCGCGCCTGGGGCCGTGTGGGGATCCGGGGCTGCATCGCGTGACCATAGCTCAGGAACGGACCGGCATGTCGACCCTCCTCGAACGCCTGGCGCGGGTCGCGCGCCGCGCCGCCGGCGGCCCGGCCCTCGCCACCAAGGCCGCCGCGGCCCCGGCCTTCGCCCTCTACGCCGAGGGACGGGCCAGCTGGACGCCCCGCGATCCGGCAGCGCTCGCCCGGGCCGGCTACCAGGCCAACCCGGTCGTCCACCGGGCGGTGCGGCTCGTCGCCGAGAGCGCCGCCGGCCTGCCGCTGATCGCCACCGGCCCCGGCGCCGAGCGCGCGGGCGACCTGCTCGCCCTGCTGGCGCGGCCGAACCCCCGGGAGAGCGGGCCGCACCTCCTGGAGACGCTCTACGCCGACCTCCTCCTCACCGGCACGGCCTACCTGGAGGCGGTGTGCCTCGACGGGCGGGTCGCCGCGCTCCAGGTCCTGCGTCCCGGACGGATGCGGGTGCTGCCGGGCCCGGACGGCTGGCCGGCGGCCTATCTCTACACGGCGGGCGGGCGCAGCCGCCGGTTCGACCTGCCCGAGCCGGGGATCGCCGTGGCGCCGATCCTGGCGCTGACGCTGTTCCACCCGGAGGACGAGACCGGCGGGCTCGCCCCGATCGCGGCGGCGGCCGCCGCCCTCGACATCCACAACGCCGCCAGCGCCTGGAACAAGGCGCTGCTCGACAACGCCGCCCGGCCGTCCGGCGCCCTGGTCTTCGCCGGGGCGACGCTGTCCGAGCCGCAATTCGACCGGCTGAAGGCGGAGCTGGAGGCGAATTACCAGGGTGCCGCCAATGCCGGCCGGCCGCTGCTGCTGGAGGGCGGCCTCGACTGGAAGCCGCTCGCGCTCTCGCCGCGCGACATGGACTTCGTGGCGGCCAAGGACGCGGCCGCCCGGGAGATCGCCCTGGCCTTCGGCGTGCCGCCGCTGCTGCTCGGCCTCCCCGGCGACAACACCCACGCCAACTACGCCGAGGCCAACCGCGCCCTCTACCGCCAGACCCTGATCCCCCTCGCGGCCCGCACCGCCCGGGCGCTGGCCGGCTGGCTGGAACCCGCCTTCGGGGCGATCGACCTGGAGCCCGACCTCGACCGGATCGAGGCGCTGGCCGGCGAGCGGGAATCCCTGTGGCGCCGGGTCCAGGCCGCGGACTTCCTGTCGGTGGCGGAGAAGCGGGAGGCCGTGGGCTACCCGCCCGCGATGCCGGGGGCGCCGGGCACACCCTGAGGCGCGGGGCGCGCCCTCACTGTCCCATCCGAGGATCCCCCCATGGACGGCCACTTCTCCGGCTATGCCAGCCTGTTCGGCGTGCCCGATCTCGGCCGCGACGTGGTGGTGCCGGGCGCCTTCGCGGCGAGCCTCGCCCGCCGCGGGGCCGCGGGCGTGCGACTCCTGTTCCAGCACGACCCCGCCGAGCCGATCGGCCGCTGGCTCGCCCTGCGCGAGGATGGCCGCGGCCTGTTCGCGGAGGGCGCGCTCAACCTCGCGGTGCAGCGCGCCCGCGAGGTCGACGCCCTGATGCGCGGCGGCGGCCTCGACGGGCTCTCGATCGGCTTCCGCACGCTGCGCGCCCGGAAGGGCGCCGGCGGCGAGCGCCGGCTCCAGCAGGTCGATCTCTGGGAGATCTCGCTCGTGACCTTCCCGCTGCAGCCGGGGGCCAGGGCGAGCCCCGCGTCGATCCCGGCTCCGGACCCGGAGGCCGACGCGATCCGCGGCCTCGCCGGCCTGATCGCGCCGCCGGGCGCCCTCGGACCCGCCGCGAGACCTGCCGCTCGGCCGCTGCCGGCCGCGCGGTCCTGACTTCCACCCCCGACGAGGCCCATCATGGACGCCCAGACCCCGATCGCCGATCCCGCCCCGCTGGGCGGCCTGCCGCCGCTGGAGAACAAGGCCGCCCATTCCGACGGCGGCCCGGTCCGCTCCGCCCTGGACGAGCTCGCCGCCGCCTTCGCGGCCTTCAAGGAGACGAACGACGCGCGGATCGACCGGATCGAGGGCCGCCTCGGCGTCGACGTGCTCACCGAGGAGAAGCTCGCCCGGATCGACGCGGCCCTCGACGCCGCCCGCACCCGGCTCGACCGCATCGCCCTGGAGCGGGCCCGGCCGCCCCTCGGGCAGCCGGACGTCCGGGAGACGGGGGCCGCGCACGAGCACAAGGCCGCCTTCGACCTCTACGTCCGGGCGGGCGAGAGCGCCGGGCTCAAGCGCCTGGAGGCCAAGGCGCTCTCGGCCGGCTCCGGGCCCGACGGCGGCTACCTCGTCCCCGACACGATCGAGCGGACCGTGCTCGCGCGCCTCGGGCAGGTCTCGCCGATCCGGTCGATCGCCAGCGTGCAGCCGATCTCGGGCGCCCAGTACAAGCGCGCCGTCTCGGTGGGCGCGCCGGTCACCGGCTGGGCCGCCGAGACCGCGCCGCGCCCCGAGACCGCCGCGCCGGCCCTGTCGGAGATCGCGTTCCCCGCGATGGAGCTCTACGCGATGCCGGCCGCCACCCAGACGCTCCTCGACGATTCCGTGGTCGATCTCGACGCGTGGCTCTCGGCCGAGGTGGAGACGGCCTTCGCCGAGCAGGAGGGCGTCGCCTTCGTGTCCGGCAACGGCGCGAGCCGCCCGCGGGGCTTCCTGAGCTACGACACGGTCGCCAACGCCGCCTGGGTGCCGGGCAAGATCGGCACGGTCGCCACCGGGACGGCCGGGGCCTTCCCGTCTGTGGATGTAACGTGAGTTTGGGTATTTTGCCGGACTGATTGGGTATTTCGGCAACGAAAGTTTGGGTGAGCGGTATGGCGAGGCACTACGGCCCAATCATCTCGGCTGGCTGTGTGTGAACCGCATCAAGCTCTCGACAGGGCTGCAGCTTACAGGGCGATCGTTTGGATGCTTGAGCGCCTAAGCTCGACTTTGGCCATTTGCGGCGCGTCGAGTGTGCGGAGGTGACGAAGGGGGCGTGAGGGATAGGCTGGTGGCGTCCCCGCCAAGAGACACCGCCATGCTCCCCCTGCCCACCCGCTTCGCCGCGATCATCCTGGCGTTCGCACCGCTGTTCGTCCACCGCTCGTGGCGACACGCCCAGAACCTGCTGGTCGGCGCGATCCTCACGCCGGGGCAGCGCACCGTGACAAGCATCCTGCGCATCATCGGCCGCGCGCAGGAGCGGCGGTTCGTGAACGTCCACCGCATCCTCAACCGGGCGGCGTGGTGCCCGCGCTCCGGCAGCCGTATCCTGCTCGGGCTCCTCGTCGATGCGTTCGCGCAACGCGGTCCCGTGGTCCTGGGACTGGACGATACGATCGAGCGCCGCCGCGGCAAGCGGATCGCCGCCAAGGGTATCTACCGTGATCCGGTTCGCTCCTCCGACAGCCACTTCGTCAAGGGGAGCGGGCTGCGCTGGATGAGCCTAATGTTGCTCGCCCCGATCCCCTGGGCGGGGCGCGTCTGGGCGTTGCCATTTCTGACCGCGCTGGTGCCGTCAGAGCGCGCCTGTCGTGAACGGGGCCGTCGGCACAAGCCGTTGCTCAACGTCGGTGGCCAACTCGCCCTCCAGGCCCGACGGCTGGCTGCCGGGGCGCGACCTCGTCCTGGTGGGCGACAGCGGCTTCTCGGCCTTGCTGTTCCTCGACGCGATGCGCCGCGCTCGCATCACGGCGATCACCCGCTTGCGGCTCGACGCAGCACTCTATGATCCCGCGCCGCCGCGCCCGCCCGGCACGATCGGGCGCCCGCGGACCAAAGGCGCGCGGCTGCCGACGCTCACCCCGAGCCTCGCGGCCAAGGACACGCGCTGGCACGCGGTCGTGGTGCCCGGCTGGTACGGGGCAGGCGAGCGCACGATCGAGATCGCCTCGGACACCGCGGTGTGGCGGCACGGTGGCTTGCCCGTCGTACCGATCCGTTGGGTGCTCATCCGCGATCCCGAGGCGCGCTTTCCCACCCCAGGCCCTGCTCTGCACGGATCCGACGCGCGAGCCCACGCAGATCGTAGGGTGGTTCGTGCGGCGCTGGACCATCGAGGTCACCTTCCAGGAAGCGCGTGCCCATCTCGGGATCGAGACGCAGCGGCAGTGGTCCGACACGGCGATCGCCCGCACCACGCCTTGCCTGCTCGCCCTGTTCTCGATCGTCACACTGCTGGCCGCACGCCTCTCGGCTCGCCAACGGCGACGCGTCGCGGCAGCTGCGTGGTACCCGAAACCGCGCCCGACCTTCGCCTACGCTCTGGCCGCCGCGCGCTGCGCGATGTGGTGCGAGCGGACTTTGGCAACATCACCGCGCCGACGCGCTCGAACAAAACCCCGCTTCCGTTTGCCAGCGCCCTGGGCCTATGCGCTCTGCCACGCCGCATGAATGGCCAAAGTCGAGCTTAGGGAGGTATCGGCTTGCGTGTGTAAATCGCACCGCACGGCGTCTCGATTACGACGTAAGGGTCGCTCGCATCTCCTCCGGACTGACATTCAAAGACCTGTCGTCTCTAGACTTAGGCCTCGCCGTCCGCCGTGGAGGTTTTTGGGTTAAGACTGAGGATGGTAAGGGCCGAGAGGATCAGGCCGCCGGCGACGACGAAGAGGGCTGGTGCACTGCTGCCATAGCTATCTCTCACCCAGCCAATAAGGTAGGGGGCGAGGAAACCACCGATGTTGATCGTCGAGTTGATCGCACCGATCGCGGCGGCTGCGGTCGCACCGCCGAGGAAAGCGGTGGGCACCATCCACATGATCGGCGAATAGCTCAAGATTCCCGCGGCGGCGACGCAGAGAGCGCAGATCACCAGTGGCATCTGCTGGCCGGCAAAGACGCTCGCCACGAGGCCCGCTGCGCCGAGCGTGAGCACGAAAGCGAGGTGCCAGCGGTGCTCTTGGCGCAAATCGGAGCTTCGCCCGACCAAGATCATCGCGACGACGGCCGCAACGTAGGGGATCGCGCTGAGCAGCCCTACTTCGGTCGAACTCGACGCCCCCGCATCCTTGATGATCGTCGGCATATAGAAGCCGAGCGTGTAGATCCCCGCCATAGCGGGCAAGCCCGCGATGATGATCTTCCAGATCCGAACATCGGTGATCAGTGCCCGCAGAGGGACATGCTCGCGTGCCACGTTGTCCGCTGCCAGATCTCTCTTGACGGTGTTGCGCTCGTCCTGCGTCAGCCACGTCGCATCGTCGACCCGATCGTCAAGTATCAGGATGACGAAGATGGCGAGAGGGAGTGTCGGAAGCGACTCTAGCACGAACATCCACTGCCAGCCGGCATAGCCCCATACCTTGTCGAACGAGACCATGATCCAGCCTGACAACGGTGATCCGATCAAACCTGCCACAGGGACACCGGACTGAAAGATCGCCGTAACCTTTCCCCGGCGGCTGTTGGGGAACCAGTAGGTCAGATAGAGTATGACGCCGGGATAGAAGCCTGCCTCGGCGATGCCCAACAGAAAGCGGAGGCTGTAGAACTGCCAGGGTTGGGTGACGAAGACCATCATTGCTGAGATCACGCCCCACGAGACCATAATCCGGGCAATCCAGAGGCGTGCGCCCACCCGATGCATAATCAGGTTGCTGGGGACCTCAAAGATGAGATAGCCGATAAAAAACAAGCCTGCGCCAAGGCCATATGCTGTTTCACTGAAATGCAAATCAGAAAGCATATTGAGCTTTGCTATGCCTATGTTGACGCGATCGAGATAAGCTACGACATAACAAATCATAATCAATGGAACGAACCGTAGCATTATCTTTCGATACAGAGCTGAACTCGTATCGATTGACATGACAACGGGGGAGGTTGCTGCTTTGACGTTCATCGTCGGATATCCAAAATTTGGCAGCTTCCGGCGCGTGGTGGCCGGCATGCCGTGCTTGGGGACAATGTTGACGTTAAATGCACGTATTGGATTGTTCTGAAGAACCGGACTCTGCCTGACGGGAATTATTGTTCGTCAGGAGCAAGTTGTGGAATTCAGGAAAGCTGTCACTTCTTCCGAATTAAGACTCCCCAATTCGGCGATAATGACGAGGCTAGCCGCTACGCCCGGCGGCATCGGCGTTTCCGTTGGCGCAACTGTGGCCCGGGTTCCTACGAGCTGGAAGATCATCGGCTCGTCCGGTCGAGTATCGAAAGTGACGAAGCCTTTGGCCCGCAACAGCCGCGGCGCCAGGCGCGCAATCACGGCTTGGAAGCGACCGAGCGACAGCGATCGCGCCGAGGTCCAGCTCAGGCTCTCGAAACGCTCGCTCGCGACAGAGGTTTGGCGCTGGCTGGCCGAGGCTGGAGTGTGTCCGCCGCCGGCGAAGAGGAGATCGGAGCTGATGGCGCCGTCCACGACGTCGAAGGTAACGTTCCGCCCCTTGCGCCGTGCGAGTTCCGCTCGCACAGTGGCCAGGTGATCGCGGTCCACGACGTCGATCTTGGTGACGAGGCAGAGATCGGCCGCGTCGAGCTGCGAGCGCCACAACGGATCCTCGAAGAGGCTTGGCCGATCGGCGAGGTGGCGCGCGTCGATCACGGTAGCGACCGTGTCGAGCGGCATTTGCCCATGAATGACGGGGTCGAGCAGCGACCGGACGATCTCGGCCGGATCGGACGCGCCGCTGGTCTCGATGACTACGGCCTCCGGCGCGGGGCACCGGCGCATTAGTGACGATAATGTCCGCAGGAGATCGCCCTGTAGGCTGCAGCAGATGCAGCCGTTCTTAAGACTGAGGACGCCGTCGCCTTCACCGTTGAGCAGCGCCGCATCCACATCGATTGTGCCGAAGTCGTTGACGATTGCGGCGATGCGTCGGCCGCCGGGTTCCCGCAGGAGCCCATTCACCAGGGTCGTTTTACCGGCACCGAGGAAGCCGGCGATGAGGACGATCGGGATCGTCACGGAAGGACCGCCCGCCGGATGGCCTGACCCGGCCGGATGTCGAGGGTGAGCGCGCTATCGCGAATGACGAACGCGCCGCCTACCATCAGGTGCCGCACGCCCTCGGACGGACGGTTCGGGTGGCGGAAGTCGGCTTTGTCCGTCAGGGACTGCCAATCAAGACAGACGATGTCGGCATCGCAGCCCACTTGGATTCGGCCCTTACGGCGCATTGCAGGTGTGCTCGATTCAAGGATTTGCGCCGGGACGAGCGTGCACTTGGCCAAACCTTCGAGTAACGGGATGGTCGCGCGCTCCCGCACCCACTCGCGCAGGAAGCGTGTGAAGGTCCCGCTGGAGCGGGGATGGGATACTGCCTCGGCCGGTAACGGCCATGCATCGCCGAGATAGGTCGCGCCGTCGGGCATGAGCCACGGCACGGCATCGGAGGCAATCGCGCCGCCGGGAAACAGCACCGAGACGTCGAGGAGGGCCCGGTGGCGGTCGTTCCCGGCCACATCGAGGAAGTGCCACAGGACTAGGGCGTCTCTGCAAAGGGGTTCACAGGCTGGGTGGTCAGGCCCATGTGGGCTTGATGCGACGCTTTGAACTGACCGACGCGCAGTGGGAGCAGATCGCCCCGCTGCTGCCTCCGCAGAAGCCGCGCACGGGCCGGCCTGCGGAGGATCACCGGCAAGTCCTCAACGGCATGCTCTGGATCCTGCGCACGGGCGCACCCTGGGAGGATCTACCGGCGCGCTACGGTGCTGTGGGAACGGTGTCGAGCCGGTTCTACCGGTGGCGCAAGGCCGGCGTGTTCGACCGGGTGCT
>NZ_FOCS01000033.1:0-44179 GCF_900110155.1 Methylobacterium sp. UNC300MFChir4.1
GCGAGGGCGTGCAGGAGCGGGTTGATGCCGGCGCGGGCGAGGTGGGGATGGGCGGCGAGGTAGGCGGCGGAGTCGAAGTCGGGGCGCGGGTCGCGTCCCGCGCGCCAGCCGTGGACGAGGTAGTCGCGCACCGGGTCGGCCGTGATCCCGTACCAGCTCGCGTAGAACGCCGTGTCAAAGTGCGGGGCCAGGGCGGCGACCTGCGCGTCCGCGGTGACGAGATCGTCCGCCGCCGGCAGGCCGCGGCGGGCCGCCAGCCGGATCAGCGGGTTGCCGCTCGCGCGGACCGGGCCGGAGCGCGCCCAGCGATGGTACAGGCCGCGGATCTGCTTCAACGCGCGGCGCCCGCTCTGTCGCGCGACGGCCGCCGATCGCCGTCGGAGGGCGTGCCGGAGTCGGCGCTGGGTTCGAGGCCTGAAGCTCGGGTGAGCATGTGTTCGCGCGGGCTGGATCGAAGGCGTCTCGGCGCGCCGGGCAGGGTGCCGCGCCGCCGGCCCATCGCCCTAACGGAACGCGCGCGCGGGGTAAACAACCGCACGCCCTGCCCGACGTCCCGCGCGACCCGCCGGCGCGGTCAGATCAGGTCGGACCGCCACGTCACGTTCTCCCGCACGATCCGCGCGGGGTTGCCGGCGGCCACGCAATGGGGCGGAACCGTCCCGGTGACGACGGCGTGCGCGCCGACGATCGCGTTGTCGCCGATGACCGTGCCCTTGAGGAGCGTGGCCTGATTGGCGATCCAGACGTGATTGCCGACCCGGACGGGCTTGGCCGGGTTCAGCCGCGCGCCGGTGTCCCGAGTGACGATGGAGTGGAAGTCGCTCGTCGTCATCCAGACGCCCGACGCGATCGAGCAGTCCGTGCCGATCTCGATCGCCTTTCCCTCGACGGGGTTGAGATGGACGAGCCCGGTGAAGCCGGTCCGGTCGCCGATGCGCAGCACCGAGCCGGGGCCGATATAGATGTTGGCCATCGACAGCCGCACGTCCTCGCCGACATCGAATCGGCAATTCGACTCGATGACGATGTGCATGTCCTTGTCGGACACGCAGCCCCTGCCTATGCGGATGTAGTTGTTGTCGCCGTTGACGTAGATTTTTCCCGCTTGGCTGTGCTGATCCCGCGAATCAATGTCGATGACATTATTCTCCCCTTTGTCGAAGATATTCAAAGACATAATTCGCTCTGCGGGATCTATGAACGCCCCTGGGTGCGGCGCGGCCGACGCCCCGGAGCGGACGGCCGCACATCGAACCCGCGGAAGGAAGCTCGCCTTCTGACATGACGATTACGGTATCGGCGTGCCGAGATCGGGATCCGTCGACATTCGGCGGTCGCGCCGATGCCTCCGAGCCGGCATCGGCGTTTCAGGAATGTCTCTAAGCCATCGGGCGCTGTCCTCACAACTCGCGCGGGGATCGGGCGCCCGTGGCCGGGCGCGGTCGGGGCGCCTCTCCGCGGCTGTTGACGCCGGGAGGCACCTGTGAGGTATGCCGTCAGCCAGCGAAATCATGGGATGAGGCCGTCCGGTGGCTGAGGACAACACCCTAACGAAGGCCCTGGTGGACGTTCGGGCGCGCAGGGCCGCGCTGCAGAGCGACTACGACCGGATCGCGGCCGAGCTGACCAAGCTCCGGGCGGCGGAGGCCGCGCTGACCTCCATCGTCGAGGGGATCCCGCTGGAGGCCTCCGGTCTCCACGCACCCGAGGGACCACGGGCCGCCGCGGCCGACCGCGCCGCGCCCGTCTCCGGCGGACGGCGGGGCGCCCGCGGTCCCCGGGCCAACTCGGCCAAGGGGCGGCTGAAGGCGCTGCTCGGCTCGGCCGGCCCGCAGGGCCTGTCGCACGCCGAGATCGCGGAGCGGCTGCCCGACGTCGCGCCCAACACCCTCAACACCTATCTCAGCATGCTGGTGACCGGCGGCGAGGCGATCCGGAACGGCGACTTCTTCACCGCCGCCGCGGCGCCCGACGGGGCCGAGGACGGGGACGCCGAGGTCGAGGCGGATCCGGACACGGACGAAGAGGTCCGGCACGACGCCGCCGCGGAGTGATCCCGGCGCCCGGCTCGGACAGGGCCGTCCGATACGGTCCCGCACCCGGCACGCCTCCGGGTCAGGCGGCCGCCGACATCCGCCGGATGATCGGCAGCATCAGCGCGCTCGGCGCGGCGGCCGGCACGGGGAAGATCGTGGCGGTCTGGTCGGTCTTCACCCGGGGCAGCCGCTCGATCACGGTCCGCAGGTTCGGGAGCGTGCGCGCCAGGGTCGCGGCGAGCGTCTCGCCCGCGATCTTGGCCATCACGTATTCCAGGGCGTCGCGGGGCGCCTCGGCGATGGCGCTGGTCGACGGGTAGAAGGCCGCCACGGCGTCGCCGCGCTCCAGGCAGAACTGGCTCAGCTCGTAGAAGGCGGTGTTGTAGACGCGCATCATCTCGTCCAGGCAGGCCGGCTCGAAGGGGGCGCGCTTCTGGCGGAAGATGCGGGGCGTCGCGAAATGGTAGAGCTGCGACGGGCGTATCGCCAGCGCCGCGAGCTGCGCGGCGGCCGGCTCGGCGGCGTCGTAGCGGAGGACCTGGCAGCGGCCGCCGGCGTCGCGGATCTCCCGGGCGATCGCTTCCGCCTCGTCGGCGCCGGACGCGTAGGTGATGCAGACCGCCCCGCCGCCGGCGGCGATCAGCTTGGCGGTCGCGGCGCCGAGGCCCCGCGACCCGCCGACGATCAGCGCCGACACCGCCGCGAAGGCGCCCGGCTCCACCAGCGCCGCGAGGTCCCGCAGGCTCTCCTGCTCCACCGGCCGCGGGCGGACGAAGCCCTCGACCCGGGCGACGAGGCCGGGGCCGACGGCGTCCAGCGTCACCGATTGCAGCATCGGCTGGAACCGCTTCACCGCGTAGCCGAGGCTCGAGCCGGTGCCGCCCTCGGTGACGGTCACGTCGATCTTCGAGAGGATCGAGTGGAGGCCGGGCACGAACATGCCGACGAGGGTCGAGAGGCCGCCCAGGGCCGCGACCCGGCCGGGACCGAGGGCGCGGGCGAGGCGCGGCGCCAGCGCGGCGATCGCCGCCGGGTCCGGCAGCGCGAAGGCCCCGGCGAGGCCCGGCAGCGCCGCCGGATCGCGGGCGACCGGCTCCGCGGGGATCGCCGTCGGCGCCGCCTCGACCGGTCGGGCCGGGGCCCGGTCCGCCGCGAAGGTCGCCTGGATCGTCAGGGTGCGGACGCCGTCCACCGCCACGGACAGGCGCAGCTGCCGCGCGTCCGCCTCGTGGACCGTCAGGACGGTACGGTCCCCGACCAGCACGAACCGCTCGAACCGCATCTGCAGCGTCGCGAGCCGGTCGAGGGGTTGGGCGTCGGCGCAGGCATCGAGGGCCCAGAGGGCGGCGTGGACGCCGTGGACGGCGCGCTCGCCGGCGAGCGTCCGCCGCGCCATCCGCGCGTCCATGTGCATCGGGTTCACGTCGCCGGTCGCCCGCGCGAAGGCGACCTGATGGGCCTCGGTCCAGGTCCGCGTCGTCGCGGCGGCCTCGTCCGAACCGGATCCGTTCATCGCGCAGCTCCTCCTCGGCCGGTCCCCGCCCGGCCCCCGCCCCGGCCGGGCTGGCCGGCCGCCGGATGCCCGGCCCCTTGCTTTATGGCACGCGATCTCGCAAGAGGGCGGCGCTCGCACGCACGGAAAGGGGCCGGTCGATCGCCGGAGGGCAGGCATCCGCAGGGTGTCGCAGGGACCGGTATCGAGGATGACCACGGCTCGCGCCCTGTCGATCGGTTTCGTCGGAAACGTCGTCACCAACCCGTTCGGGAAGGTGGCGGGCCGCCTCGCGGATCTCGCCACGGTCTCGTGCGAGCATCTCCCTATCGGACAGATCGAGCAGGTGCTGGCGGGACCCGCCGCCGCCGACGTCCTGATCGTGCATCTCGACCACCGCTGGTTCTTCGACGTCGCCCCGGACGAGGCGGCCGTGGACCGCGCGCGCGGCCTCGCCGAACTGGTCTCGGCGCGGCTCGCCCGGGCGCCGGGGACGATCATCCTCAACACCGTTCCGTTCGTGCCGGTCTCCTCCGTCGAGAGCGACCTCCACGACCAGCTTCAGGCACTGGCGCGGGTGAACGCGGTGCTGTTCGACCTCGCCCGGGCGCAGGAGCGGGTCAGCGTCGTCGACGCCGCCGGCGCCCTGGCATTGCTCGGCTTCGCCAACGCCTTCCGCGAGCGCAACCGGTACATGTACCAGATGCCCTACGCCCCGGCCGCCGTGGACGCGCTCAGCGAGCGTTACGCCGACGCCGTCGCGGCGCGGCTGCGGGCGCGACGCAAGGTGGTGGTGGTCGACGCCGACAACACCCTCTGGGGCGGCGTCGTCGGCGAGGACGGCGTGGAGAACCTGGAGGTCGACAGCGACTATCCGGGGATCGTCCACACCCAGCTCCAGCGCCAGCTCCTGCGCCTGAAAGGCCTCGGGATCCTGCTCTGCGCGGTGACCAAGAACAACGAGGAGGATTTCCGCGCGGTCTTCGCCCAGCGCGCGATGCCGCTCCGCCTCGACGACTTCGTGGCCTACCGCAGCAACTGGACGGAGAAGAGCGAGAACATCCGCGACCTCGCCGCGGCCCTGAACCTCGGCCTCGACAGCTTCATCTTCCTCGACGACAACCCCTTCGAGATCGAGGAGGTCCGCGCCCGGCTCCCCGGGGTCGAGTGCCACCTGTTCGACCGGACGCGACCCGAGCAGGCGCTCACCCTCCTCGACGGCATCGCGTCGCTGCGCGCCCGGAACGTCACCGCCGAGGACCTGGCCAAGACCGAGCAGTACCGCGGCGAGGCCCAGCGCCAGGAGCTGCAGCGCTCCGCCGCCTCGATGGACGAGTACCTCGCCTCCCTCGAGATCCGGGTGCACATCGCCCGCAACAACCCGGGCTCCCTGCGGCGGGTCACGCAGCTGATCAACAAGACCAACCAGTTCAACCTGACGACGCGGCGCTACACCGAGGACGAGGTCGCCACCGCCATGCGGGAGGGCGGCGTCTACGCGGCCCGGGTGGTCGACCGGTTCGGCGACATGGGCATCGTCGGGGTCGCCATCGTCCGGGGCGGCGAACTCGAGACGTTCCTGATGAGCTGCCGGGCGCTCGGACGCCGCATCGAGGCCCAAATTCTGCGCCACGTCTGCCAGCAGGAGGGCGATCGGGACCTGAAGGCCCGGTATCGCCCGAGCGCGAAGAACCGGATGGTCGAGAGCTTCCTCGACGACAACGGCTTCGAACCCTTGAGCGCTGGCCCCGAGGGCAAGACGTACCGACTGACACGAGGACCGGATGACACCCCCTACATCCACATCGTCGCGGAGTGACCGCGGCGCCGTCGAGGCGGCTGCCCGCGCGACCTTCGCGCGGCTCGTCGAGACCTGGGGGCGCCCGGACCTGGAGAATCCCGGGCCGGAGGACGACGTCTACGAGCGGCTCGATTCCTTCGCGGTGGTCGAGCTCCTCCTCGAGACGGAATCCGAGATCGAGCGGACGGTCGGCCGCTACGTGCCGCTCGCCAACGAGAGCATCCTCGACAGCACGAAGTCGCCGCTCCGCCGCTTCCAGGGCTGGATCGACTACGTCGCCGAGACGGTCGAGCATGGCTGACCTGCGGTTCTCGCGCGCGGCCCTCGCGGGGCTCGTCACCACGGTCGGCGCGCGCGTCCAGGCCTTCGACGACGAGGCGGCCGGCCTCGGGCTCGCCCCCGAGGAGGCGGAGCGCCTCAAGCGGGCCATGGGCTTCTCGACCCGCCACGTCGTCGCCGATCCCGGCACCACGACGGCGGATCTCTGCCTGCACTCGGCGCGCCAGCTCCTGCGCGGCCTCGACCTGCAGCCCGACGCCGTCGACGGGCTGATCCTGGTCACCCAGACGCCGGATTACAGCTCGCCCTCCACGTCGATTGGGATGCAGCACCGACTCGGCATGCGGACCGACACGCTCTGCTTCGACATCCGTCTCGGCTGCAGCGGATTCGTCTACGGCCTGTCGGTCGCCTACAGCCTGGTCGAATCCGGCCTCGAGCGCGTTCTCCTCTGCGTCGGCGACGTCGCGAGCCGCATGGTCGCGACCGGGGACCGGTCGATCACGCCGATCATGGGCGACGCCGGCGCCGCGGTGCTGATCGAGCGGCGCGCGAGCGAGAGCTTCTTCCAGCTCCACAGCGACGGCTCCGGCGAGAAGGCCCTGTTCATCCCGCACAGCGGCCTCCGGGCCGACGCCGAGGATGCGGGCAAGCCCGGCACCATGCACATGGACGGGGCGCAGGTCTTCAACTTCACCCTCAAGCGCGTCCCGCCGCTGATCGAGGGCATCCTGGCCTTCTCGGACACGCGCGCCGAGGACGTCGATTTCCTGGTCCTGCACCAGCCGAACAAGTACATCCTCAAGAACCTCCAGCGCCGCCTGGGGCTCGACGACAGCAAGCTCCCGACCGGCACCCAGTCGGTCTACGGCAACCAGAACTCAGCCTCGATCCCCGGCACGATCTCGGGCTTCCTCGCGGAGGCCTATGCGGGCCGGCGGGTGCGCTCGCTGCTCGCCGGCTTCGGGGTCGGGCTGAGCTGGGGAGCCTGCACGATCACCACCGACCGGATCTTCGCGCCCCCGGTCATGACCTACGAGGAGACCACCCGATGACCGAGGGCGCATTCCTGGACGAACTCGGCACGATCCTCGACCAGCCGGGGCCGCTCGCCCGCGGGCAGAGCCTCAGGGAGATCGAGACCTTCGACTCGCTCGGCATCCTCAACATCATGGCGCTCTACGACACGCTGGGCCTCGAGGTGGATCCGCAGCGGATCGCCGGGGCGGCGACCACCGACGACCTGATCGCGCTGGCCGGCGCGAAGCTGCAGGCCTGAGCCGATGCCGGAGCCGATCGCAGAGTCGGGTGGGCACGTCCTCGTCGTCGGGGCCAGCAGCGGCATCGGCCGCGCCGTCGCCGAGCGCCTGCTCGCGGGTGGGGCGCGGATCACCGCCCTGGCCCGGCGGGTGGACCGGCTCGCGGAGCTGGAGGCGCTCGGCTGCGCCGCGGTCGCGACCGACGTCACCGACCTCTCGGCGATCGGCGGCGTGCTGCAGGCGGCGGTGGCCGAGCGGGGGCTCCTGACCGGGCTCGTGTACTGCGCGGGCGTCCAGGTCATCAAGCCGATGCGCAGCCTCGGCGTGGAGGAGGTCGAGCGCCTCTATCGCACCAACCTCGTCGCGCCGACCCTGTTCGCCGCCGCCTTCGGCAGCGCCCGCGTCTCGACCCGCGACGCGGTGTTCTGCGCGGTCTCGTCCGTCGCGGCGCAGAGGCCCGAGCCGGCGATCGTGCCCTACGCCGCCTCCAAGGCGGGCCTCGACGCCCTGATCAAGGGGCTGGCCCGGGAACTTGCCCCCCGGCGCGCCGTCGGCGTCGCCCCCGGCTGGCTCGACACCGAGATGACCCAGGCCCATGCCCGCCTCTACGGCGCGGAGTTCAAGGAGGCGCTGGAGAAGCGCAGCCCCGCGGGCACCGCGACGGTCGAGTCCGTGGTCGACGCCATCGCGTTCCTGATGTCGCCGCAGGCCCGGCACGTCACCGGCGAAATCCTGCGGGTCGACGGCGGGGCCGTGCTGTGACCGGGACGGCGCAGCGGCTCGCGCTGATCGGCGGCGGCGGCTTCTCAAAGGAGATCGCCGAGATCGCCCGCGCCCTCGGCCACACGGTCGAGGATACCTATTCCACCGCTCCGGAGGTCCAGGTCGGCCGCTACCGCGGCTATCTCGACGCGCTGCTCGCCGACCGGGCGGCGTATGACGGCGTCGTCCTGGCGGTCGGCGGCGTGAGCCGGCGCGCGATCCGGGCGCGGGCCGAGCTGATCGCGTGGCTCGACCGCCACGGCCTCCCCTGCCCCGCCCTCGTCTCGCCCCGCGCGATCGTGAGCCCGGACGTCGCAATCGGCGACGGCGCCTTCGTGGCGCACGGCGTGATCGTCAACGCCGACGCCCGGCTCGGGCGCTTCTGCGTGCTGAACTCGGCGGCCATCGTCGGCCACGACACGGTCGTCGGCGACAACACCACGATCTCACCGGGCGCCTTCGTCGGCGGCCGCTGCGCGATCGGTGCCGACAGCCTCGTCGGGCCGCTCGCCAAGATCCTCCAGGGCCTCACCCTCGGTCGGGGCGTCACGGTCGGCATGGGCTGCAACGTCCTGCGCGCCCTGCCCGACCACGCCACGATCTGGCCCCGGGCGGACATCGTCGCCCCGGCGCCGAAACCGGCCTGATCGGCCTCAGCTCCGCCCGATTGCTACGTCATTTCAGTCTTCCCGAATTCGATGTGTCCAGATGGTCGGCCTCGCGTCCGAACATCGCGAGGAGGTTCCATGAGCGCTGAGCCGCGATCGTTCGAGCAGCCGATCTACGTGACCCGTCCGATGCTGCCCGAACTCGCGGTCTTCACGAAGCATCTGGAGGCGATCTGGCAGTGTGCCGTTCTCTCGAATGGCGGACCGCAGCACGTGGAGTTGGAGAAGCGGCTCCACGCCCATCTGGGCGACGGCCACATCGCGCTGTTCAACAACGGCACCAACGCCCTGATGACGGCGGTCAAGGCCCTCGATCTCTCGGGCGAGGTCATCACAACACCTTTCACCTTCGCGGCGACCCCGCACGTGCTCGCCTGGCACGGCATCCGGCCAGTCTTCGCCGACATCGAGGAGCATTCGATGACTCTCGATCCGGCCCGGATCGAGGCCGCGATCACGGAGCGCACCACCGGAATCCTCGCGGTTCACGTCTACGGCAACCCGTGCGACGTCGAGGCGATCGAGCGGATCGCGCGCAAGCACCGCCTCAAGGTGCTGTACGACGGCGCCCACGCCTTCGGGACCCGGGTCAACGGCCGGCCCATCGCGAGCTACGGCGACGCGACCATGTTCAGCTTTCACGCCACGAAGCTCTTCCACACCGCGGAGGGTGGGGCCGTGGTCACCAACGACGGCGACGTGAAGCGGCGGATGGAGCTGCTGAAGAATTTCGGAATCGCCGACGAGGTGACCGTCAAGGCTGTCGGCATCAACAGCAAGATGAACGAGATCCAGGCCGCCATGGGCCTGTGCCTGGTCGATGCGGTCGCGGCCGAGAAGGCGAAGCGGCTTGACCTCGCGCATGTGTACCGGGATCACCTCGGCGGTGTGCCCGGCATCACCGCCTCGCGGCCGCTCGACCTCGATACCGACAGCCTGCAGTATTACTGCCTTCGGATCGACCGGGCCGTCGCCGGCGTGAGCCGTGACGAGGTCTACGACCGCCTCAAGCACTACAATGTCTTCGCGCGCCGCTATTTCTATCCGCTGTGCAGCCAGTACGAGCCGTACCGTCTCTTTCCCGACAGCGCGATCGACAATCTGCCGGTCGCCAACAGGGTCGGCGACCAAGTCCTCTGCCTGCCCTTCTACGGCGAGCTCGGGACCGCCAACGCGGAGCGGATCTGCCAGATCCTCCGTCACATCGTGATGGACGGCGCCGCCGGCGCTGTGCACGCAGCCTGAGATCGGCCGGCGTCCGGACAATGAGTGTTTCTGGATCCGGCCCTTGAGCGCCCGATGCCCGGAGGGGCTGGTATGAGTGCCGTCCTCATCTCCAGTTTGCGCGCGCGCGTCAGCCTGTTTCTCGCGGGGAAACTGGTCGATGCCGAGTATTATCTGAACCGCTATCCTGACGTCCGCGCGGCCGGTGTCGATCCGGTCCGACACTTCGCCGAATGCGGTTATGCCGTCCCCATCCGCGCGGCGAACCCGTCCATGGAGCGGGCCATCATCAGGCTCTCGCCCTTCCTGGCGCTGGCGGCCGTGCTCCTGCAGATCCGGCGCGACGACTGGGTCCAGTGTTTCGTCGCCCATTATCAAGAGCTCTGGTGCGGCGACCTGGGACTAGAGTTCCGCTTCGCCCGCTGGGTTGCGCGTCTCCTGGCGGCCCGGGCTATGGGGTCCGGGCCCGACGCTGCGAATCTGGAGCGGATCGTCGGCACCACGCTCCCGATCGCCCGGATCGGCGACGAGCATCCCTGGCTCACGCTGCGGAGGATGGACCCGCCGGAGACGCATCGATTCAGCTCCCCGCGGGTGTGGGAAGGGCGCGGCGCGCTCGTCGCGCGCGAGGTCAAGCTACCCCCGCTCTGGTGCGCGAGCGTCCAGAACGCCAGCGTCTTCGGAGCCATGCAGGTCGCGGCGAGCGGCCACTTCGTGAGCTACGAGCCCGCCGCCGATCCGAGTCTGTCCTTCGCGGCCGGCCAGTTCCGGCACGTCATCGCCTGCTACGCGGCACAGGACAACAAGATCGTGGCGCGCCTGCCCGACGCCGCGACAAGCCGCCTCGACGAGGCGATCCTGCTGGGCGGCCGGTGCAGCAACAATCATTTCCACTTCCTCATCGAGTATCTCTCCCGAGGCTACCTGATCGATCGCCTGGGTCTTCCCGACGAGATCCCGCTGGTCATCTCGGACAATCTGTTCCCATCGCAGATGGAGGCTCTCGAGTTATTCTTTCCGGGTCGGAAGTTCGTCGCGGCGTCCAGCCGGGAGCGGCTCGACGTCGGAAGGCTCCACATTCCGTCCCTCATGACGTATCTCCCGGACGCGCTTGAGGTCACCGACTGGAAGAAGGAGGGGCTCCGCTTCGCGAGCCTGGACTGGCTGCGGCGGCGTGCCTACGAGGCCCTGAACCTCGAAGACGACGCACCGTCCCAACCGTCCCGGATCTTTCTGGCCCGGCGGCGCGGCAGAAACATCGTGAACGCCGACGAGGTCGAGGCTGTCTTCGCGCGGCACGGCTTCGCGATCGTGGATCCGAGCACTCTGTCCTTCATCGAGCAGGTGAGACTGTTCGCTGCCGCGACCCATGTCGCCGGTCCCCTGGGCGCAGCGTTCTCGAACACGATCTTCTGCAGGCCCGGGACATCCGTGCTGGGTCTCGGATCACGCTACGCCGTCACCTCGTCGCTGTTCCAGAATCTGGCGGAATTGATGGGCTGCGACTGCATCCATCTCTTGAGCGACAAGCGAAAGCGTGACTTTATTCGCCTGCGTGCGAACAAGATCTCGCTCCGGCAAGGAAGCTATGCCATCAACACGCGGCGCCTCGACGGCTTGCTGAGGACGTGGCTCGTACCAGCCTGAGACGGTTGGTTTCCGCGGAAGGTAGGTGGCTTCGCCCGCTGTACGGGTCCGGCTCAGCCCGGGTCGTTTGATGTCGGGATGCGTGACCCTCTCCGCGTCGGACCGACGGGCACACGACGTGTCGGCACCGCGGCAGACCGGCCCCGGAGCGTCGCGTGACAAGGGCCTTCGCGCGTGGCAGGACTTGCCGAGATCCGTGCGTTCGTCGCGTTCCAGCCACAGAGACGTATCCACCCCGTATGCACATGCCCATCGACCGGATCCGTGAAGCGCGTCCGCTGGACAGCCGGCGGCGCTCGAATCTGCGGCTGGCTGAGCCGAGCGACGCGGCTTTGATCTACCGGTTGCGCTCCGACAACCGTCTCAGCCGTTTCCTCAACGCGCCACCCACCACGGTGGAAGAGCAGGCAGCGTGGCTCACGCGATACAAGAACGACGAGGCCGCGGGCAGACAGTACTATTTCATCATCGTTTCCGATGGCCAGGATCGCGGCACGGTCCGGATGTACGATTTTCGGATCATCGCCGGATTGAAGTCGTTCTGCTGGGGCAGCTGGATCATCGCCCCCCCTCCGGTCGTCGGCCTGGCAGGTTACTCCGCCCTCGCGATCTACGAACTGGGGTTCGAGCACCTCGGCTTCGAGCATTGTCATTTCGACGTGCGTCGTGAGAATGAGAGCGTGATCAATTTCCACCTCCGTTCGGGCGCGAAAATCGTCGACGAGGGCGAACAAGATTATTTCTTTCACTTCAGCCGCGAAGCATATGACGTGTTTAGGTCGGCGCACGCGTCGACCATCGAGCGCCACTCCGCCTTGTCACAGGCCTCCTGATCGGAGCGGCGAGCGACTGTGCTGAGCACCCGATCTCAGCTGCACGATGCGCCGTTCGACGTCGAGGATAGATATCTCAGCGATGTTGGAGTGGCTTGCCTTACGGATCGCGCGCCGGATCGTCGACAGTGACTATTATCTGACACGAAATGCCGACGTGGCGGCGGCAGGCGTCGATCCGGTCGCCCATTTCGCGCGGCACTGGTCCGCGGCGCCATTGCGCGCGCCCAACGCGCGCATGGAGGCGCGGATCTACGCGTGGTCGCCCGTGCTCGTCGCCGTTCTGGCGATGCTCGGGCAGAGCCGTCAGGACATCACGGACTGCTTCCGCTACCGCATCAACCAACTCGCGACCCGGCGCGGTTTCGGCCTGCAGCTTCGGCTCGCCCTCGCGCTCGCGCGCTTCCTCGCCGTGCGGTCCGCATCGCACGCACGTCCGAGCGGCGGAGCGGGCACCGGTCTCGGCTCGATCTACCCGGTGGTGCGGATCGGGCAGGATGCGGTGCCCTGGATCGACTGCCGCGGCATCGCGGAAGCCGGCGTGTTCGACTTCACGGATCCAGAGGTCGCTCTGTCCGCGCAGCCGCCGACCGCCCGTCGACTGCGCAGGCCGGAACTCTGGTGCGCGACGATCCGGGACGCGTCGCTCTTCGGCTTCGCTCAGATCGTCTCCCATTCCGCCTTCGTGGTCTACGAGCCGGAGGCGGACCCGGCGTTCCGCTACACGAGCCGCCAGTGCGAGTTCGTCATCACCTGTTTCGGCCCCAAGGGCGACCGGGTCCTGGCCCGTGTCCCGCAGGAGGCGGATCGGGCGATCGATGCGGGCATCCTTCTGATCGGGCGATGCGGTGCGAACTATTTTCACTTCCTGATCGAGTACGCCACGAAGGGTTACATCGTCGACAATGCGTCGATACCGCAGGATGTGCCGCTCATCCTGAGCGACGATCTGTTTCCGCAGGAAATGGACGCCCTGAAGCTGCTCTTCCCGGGCCGCCCATTCACGGTCCGGCCGCACGGGCAGCGGCTGGACGTGAAGACGCTCTACGTTCCGTCCTTGATGACCTTCATTCCGGATACGCCTGACGTCGAGTTCTGGACGGTCGCCGCTGTCAATCACGCGAGCCTCTCATGGCTGCGTGAGCGAGTAATCGAGGCCGTTCCAGCGCCCAGTACTCCGGCGGTCCGGAAGCTCTATCTCGGGCGATCCGCGGGGCGTAACATCACGAACGCCGCCGAGGTGGAGGCAGTGTTTCGCCGGCACGGTTTCGAGATCGTGAACCCGGGGCAGCTCAGCTTCGCGGAACAGGTCGAGGCTTTCAGGACTGCGCGCTGCATCGCCGGGCCGATCGGCGCCGCCTTCGCCAATCTGGTTTTCGCATCCCCGGGCACCCTCGTCCTGGGACTCGTGTCGCCGTTCGCCGTGCAGTTCTCGACGTTCGCCAGCCTCGCGAGGTTTGCCGGGTGTCGCTACTTGGCCGTCCCCGGTGAGCACGGGGCCTATCGCCCCGGGGCCGAGACGCGGCGCCGCTCGCTCGAGCTGACGCACGGCAATTACCGCATCGATCTCGATTACCTGGATACCGTGCTGCGGACCAATGTTTGAAATCTGGCTGTGCCGGCGCACGTCGTCGCGATTTGATCGACAGGGATGACAGCATGAAGACGCCATGGACCGATCTTGGCCTGCGGTTCGCCGCGCCGGGCTCGGGTCTGCTCCGGACGCACGCCATGCTGCCCACGCCGATCGTGCTGGCGGACCGTGTCCGGGTATATTTCTCGTCCTGCGATGCCGATCTGCGCGGGCGTATCTACTCCGTTGACCTGAGCTTGGACCATCCGCACCCGGTCATCCATTTCGATCCCGCACCCGTTCTCGATCTCGGAGCCGCGGGGTGTTTCGACGCAGACGGCGTCAATCCCTGTCATCTCGAACGCGTCGATGATATTTGGCGGCTGTATTACGTCGGCTGGCAGAGGCTGTCGGAGGACGTTCCCTATACCCTCTTGGCCGGCCTCGCGGTGAGCGAAGATCGCGGCAAAACCTTCAGGCGGTGGAAGACGGAGCCTGTCCTTCCGGCGACGCCCGACGAGGGCTACTTCCGGACTGCTCCGTTTGTCCGGCGGGTGGGGGAAGGCTTCCAGATCTTCTATATCGGCGGCAACCGCTTCGTTCGTAGCCCCTCCGGGAAGATGCTCCCGCGTTACGCCATCCGCCGGTCGAGATCCGCGGACGGGATTAACTGGGCGGCCCCGGCGGAGGATGTGCTGCTGCCGGATGAGGCGCGCGGCGAGATCGGCTTCGGCCGTCCGCGCGTCGAGACGCTCCCCGGGCAGGACCCTGTTCTGATGGTCTCGGTTCGGACCGAACAGAGCTACAGGCTGATGATGTGCCCGTGGGACGAGGGCCCGGTCGATCCGTCCCGCCTCGTTCCGGTCATCGATACCGCAGGACAGGCATGGGCGTCCGAGATGACGTGCTTCGGTGCGACCTGCCAAGTCGGCGAGCGGACCCTGCTCTTCTACAACGGCAACGGCTTCGGACGAACTGGGTTCGGTCTGGCCTACCGGGATCCGGCCGCGGCCGAGGACGGATTTCGAAGAATGTGAGCCCGGCCGCGTGTTGGGACAGGCGCTGCCGCGACCTGATCGACAACGGCTTCGGGAGCGGTGCAGGGCCCCCGACCCCGATGGCCAGGCCGAACGCGTCGGCGGGGCGATCACCGCCTCCGCGGGGCTCGGGTTGGCCAGGACCTCGGACGATTCGCCTCGCTACAATGCAATTGCGTAGGTGTCGTGCATCACGGCGCTGCCGCCGAACTCCTCCTTCTGGGTGAGAAGGCCCTGATTCAGGACGCGGCCGCCCTCCTCGGTCGAGATGCCGAAGTCGAAATAGCGCTTCGTCGGCTGGTAGGTCTTGATCAGCGTGCTGAAGAGGAGATCCAGCGCCCCCGCGTCCCGGCCCTGCCGGTTGGACGCGATGTACTGCGCATGCGCGACGTCCGCGGTCTCGAAGATCACGACGCCGCCCACCGTCTCGCCCGCCTGCTCGGCCGTGAACAGTTTGATGTTGTCCGGAAAGCGCCCCGCCAGCATCTCGATCTCCGGCAGGGTGTGAACCGGCGCGACGCCGTGGCGCTCCCGGAGCGTCTGCGCGAGGATGTCCCAGAACTCTGGCCAGAGGCTGTCGGTGCGGACGGTGAGGCCGGCCTTCTGCGCCTTGCCGACACCCCGGCGGCGGCGGGACGAGAGTTCGCCGGGCAGCCGGTAGTCGATCGTCGTGGTGACGTCCCTCCGGACCAGCTGGGCGCCGACACGGAACAAGCAGTAGAGGTCGGCCTCGGCGGGCCGGCGGTGATAGATCGACGGGACCGGCTTGTAGATCAGCTTCCTGGCGCCGGCCTGCCTGTAATGGTTGAGGCAATCCTCGAACAGCGTCAGGGTGGCGTCGGTCGACAGGCGGCCGGTCAGGAGTCCGCCGAACGTCAGGCCCTGATGGGAATGGATCGTGTCGCCGTCGACATTCGCGGGAAGCGTCGCCACCAGCGTATCGTCGCGGATGATGAGCAGCGAGGCGTCCGTGAAGCGGTCGGCGTGGTAATCCATGAAGCCGCGATCGAACAGGAAATGTCCGTTCAGAGCCGTGCCATTGTGCGCGTTCCAGGCCGAGGTTTGATCCTGGGTGAACCGCCGGACCGTCACGGTCATCGCTAGCGCGCTCGGCAGAAGCGCGTTGCGGCGATCTTGCGCGGCTCTGCCGGATTGCCTTGGTAGATCTTGTCCGGCTCCGTGGATTGCGCGAGGCTCGACGCCATGCTGATGTAGTTGTCGGGCGCGATTGTGACGCCGTGTCCGATGGCGGCGTTGACGCCGAGGAAGCTGTAGGCCCCGATCCGGCAAAAGCCCGAGATCACCACGTGTGAACTCACGAAGACATTGTCCTCGATGACCGAGCGGTGGCCGATGTGGTTGCCGCTCCAGAGTGTGACGTTGTTTCCAATCTCAACGAAGGGTTGGACGACGTTGTGCTCCAGGATAAAGCAGTTCTCGCCGATCGTGACATTGTGCCAGACGAAGGCCTTCGTGCTGACATACGACGTCAACCTGTAGCCCATGGACTTGACCTGCGCGCAGAGATCGGCACGGACGCGGTTGAGCTTCGAATCGCCGATGGCGACGAAGGCGTCGTACTCCTCGGGCGGGTAGGCCTGCTGCACCTGGGCGAGCGGGACCACCGGCAGATCGTGGTGATGCGGCTGCGTGATGTACGCCTCGCCGATCGAGAAAGCCTTCACTTCATGGCCGCTGTCGTGGGTGAAGTACTCATAGGCCATGCTGGCGATTTCGCCGTTGCCGAAGATGATCAGCGGTTTCATCGATTACGCCTTCATGATGAGGAGATCTTCGCGCCGGTTGGCCATGGGGAGATCCGGCGCCTGAGGCATGACGTAGGCGTCCGCGCCGGCGGCCTGCGCCCGCTGGATGAGCCCCATGAGCACGGCGTCGTCGATCTTGCCGAGGCTCGGCTCATTGTAGCGGACGTCCGGCTCGGAGTCGGTCTGCGTGAAGGCCTTATGAAAGCGCCGGCCGGTCTCGCTCGCGAAGAAGCGGCGCCGCTTCGAGATGTTCGGGATGTCGCCGATCAGGGCACGGCCGCCATCGGCGAGCAGTGCCACGATGCTGTCGAGGAAGGTGAAGGGATTGCCCTCCGCGAACACGTAATGGAAGACGCTGTAGCAGAGGACGATGTCGGCTTGGCCGACCGCATTCCGGACGGCGTCCCGGTTCGCCGGGAACGCGCCGGCGATCTTCGAGGTCACGCCGGCGACGTCGGGCAGTTGCTCGAGCATCTCCGCGCTATCGACGAGGACCAGGCGGTGGTCCCGCTCGCGGCACAGATCAATAAGGCGATGCGGCAGCCCGGCGCATCCGGGCCCAATATCCACGATGGTGGCGCCGGTCCCGAGCAGGGCCGGGAGCTTGGCCGCGATGTCGCGCAGGATCGCCTCCTCGAAGCCGTCGCGGTACGTCTCCGGGAAGCCGATCCGCTCGTTGGCGGAGAGGTGCGGATTCTGCGCGAGGGCGCGGAATCCCTCGAACGTGAGGTCGACCTTGGCGAGATCGACGTCGCGGCCGGTCCGGAGGTTCTCCAAGGAACTCGGGCCGTCCTTGGGAGGCCCACCGTCGGCAGCGTTCAGGGGTGACGATGACACGGGGGCCTCCTGTTCCGTTTGGAATCGGCGTCCGAGCCCGGGCGGTCCCGGTCCCGAGACGCTCCAGCTGCCCGAACTGCGCGGCGCGGGGAACCGGCCGCGGATCTTAGGACTGCTGACGGCCCCGGGCTCAGCGGTCCGAGGCTGTAGATCTCACGCCGGGCCGTGGCGCTGGTTCGAGGCCATGGCCGCACGGCAGGCGAGCACGACGTGCCGGATTTCCTCTTCCTGAAGATGGGGCCCGATGGGAAGGCTCAGGATCTCTCGACCGAGGACGCGGCCCAGACGGCTCTCCCCCGCGATCGAGACGCCCGCATAGGCTTCGGCATCTGCCGGTGCGATCGGGTAATGAATCTGCGTGCCGACCCCCGCCTCGTCGAGCCGCGCCGCCAGCGCATCCCGCTGCCCGGATCGGACGACGAACAGGTGCCAGACGGGATCGGTGCGCGGATCGACCTGCGGAAGAGTGAGGTCCGTATCGGCGAGGCCGTCCCGATACGCGGCCGCGACGGCGCGGCGCCGGCTGTTCCAGTCGTCGAGATGGCGCAGCTTGATGCGAAGCAGCGCGGCCTGAAGCTCGTCGAGCCGCGAGTTCACCCCCTGCTGCCGATGCACGTATTTCTCGCGCGAGCCGTAGTTGGCGAGTTCGCGGATCCGGCGCGCGACTGCCGTGTCGGACGTGGTTACGGCCCCGCCATCGCCCAGAGCACCCAGATTCTTGCCCGGATAGAAGCTGAAAGCGGCGACGTCGCCGAGGCTGCCCGTCCGCCGCCCGGCGAAGGTCGCGCCGTGGGCCTGCGCGGCATCCTCAATGCATACGAGATTATGCCGGTGCGCGAGGGCGCGCAGCGCCTCCATGTCGGCCGGCTGGCCGTAGAGGTGGACCGGCATGATGGCCTTCGTCCGGCTGCTGACAACCCGCGCGGCTCCGGCCGGGTCCATGTTGTAGGTCGACGGATCCGGATCGACGGAGACCGGCTTCGCGCCGACCTGGCTCACCGCTAGCCAGGTCGCGATGAAGGTGTTCGACGGCACGAGCACCTCGTCGCCGGGACCGATCCCGTAGGCGCGCAGGATCAGGATCAGGGCGTCCAGGCCGTTAGCGACGCCGACCGCATGCTCGGCCTCGCAATAGGCGGCGAACTCCGATTCGAAAGCTTCGACCTCCTCACCCAGGACGTATCGCGAACGGTCGAGGACGCGGTGCCACGCGGCGTCGAGGTCGGCGCGGACGGTGTCGTGGGTGCGGCCGAGATCGAGAAACGGAACCTTCATCGCGGGCCTCCCCTACCGGCTTCCCACGGCGCGCAAGAATGTGTCGTAGTCCCTGTAATAGTCGCTCTCCTCGTAATGCTGCGAGGCCAGGGAGAGACACACTGCCCCACCGGAGAACTCGTCGATATCGCGCCACACCATGCGCGGGACATAGAGGCCGATGTTGGGTCGATTGAGCAGAAACGTCTGGCGCGTGCGGCCGTCATCCAGGTGAATTTTGAAGCTGCCAGAGATCGCGATCAGGACTTGCTGCAGCTCTTTGTGGCTATGCCCCGCGCGCACCGCGCCGTGCGAGACATCGTAGATGAAATAGACGCGTCGGATGTCGAACGGCACATCCTTCTCGGCCTCGATGGGCGTCAGCGCTCCCCTATGATCGAGGATGTGGCGAAACTCGATCAGGTGTGGCTGAGTCATCGTTCCCCCGCCGAAATGCCGGCTCTCTGACGTCGACCCTCGACCGCGAAACATACCATGGACCGTGCCGAGGCCCCTTCGCGTCCGGAGCGCGATCCGATGTCGCGAAGCCCTCTAAGCGCAACGCGACCGATCCGCAACGGTCGGACTCTACTTCCGCGAGCCTTGTCGAACAAATGCAATTACTGATCTATTGTCCATCGGCTCGCCACGGGAATGGAAGAGCGCCGAGCAGTCGGCCCACGACCGACCGTCCGGCGACCGCAGGCGCGACGGGCGGCACCTGCGGCGATAGCACCGGGGTTGGCTGCGCCAGAGATCGGAGGGCCGCGACCACTGCGCTCGGCGCGACGTGGTAGCTGGCGTGGAAAGCGTGGCCGTCCTCGTTCGTCGTCTGGCCGCGCAGGAACGTGATCCGCGCGCCGCCGGCCTCGATGAAACTGGTATAGCCCCGGAAATTGAAGCTCAGGTTGGCGTGGATCAGGCCGAGGATCCGGCAATCCGGGCGGCAGAACAGTCCGTTGGTGAGCGCCGAACTCGACGAGCCGACGATGATGTCGGCGGCGTGGAACGCGTCGACCTGTTCGAGGAACGTCATCGTCTCCGGAGTGATGACCTCGAAGCCGTGCGGCCGGAGCGCCTCGGCGATCTCGACCTCGTTGACGAGTTGGCGCTGCGCGAAGGCCTTGCGCGAGATGAACAGCCGGCGGCCGGTGCTGCCGCTCAGGGCCCCCCGCGCGCGCGCGCTGTCGAGGATGCGGGCGCGCAGATCCACCAGGATGTCGGCGGGCCAGATCGTGTCGTAGACCGGCTGCCCCGGCCGCATCTCGAACGGGAAGAAGGCGGGCACCGGCGCGAGGCCGAGCCGGCCGAACGCCACCGGCCGGGGCGGCAGCTTGATGATCGGGCGGTCGCGCGTGTCGAGGAGCCGGACCACCTCCTCGTGGGTCGCCGGCATGTGGTCGTCGATGCAGAGCGGGATGCCGTCCGGGCAGCACGGGTCGTTGTAGGCGAGCATGCGCGGCACGAACTCGCAGAACCAGTGGCCGTAATTCCGGCTCTGGAGCCCGAACATCGACAGGCCGGCCTCGATCGACAGGCTGTCCTCCGGCACCTCGACGAGGGCCCGCCTCTCCCCGAAGGCCGCCATCACGATCTGGTCCGGGTTGACCCCGTCCTGGAGCAGCACGTCCCGCCGGCGGGGATGGGCGGCGAGGTCATAGATCAGGTGGCTGTCCTTCACGACGAGGTTGCTGCGCGGGAAGGCGTGGCAGCCGTCGACGAACGCGAGGTACTGGCTCGGCGCCTCCAGATCCCCCGGCTCAGAAGTGAGGGGCGGCGGCGGCTCGGTGAACTTGAGCTCCGGTGCCTGGATCGGCCGGGGCGGCCGGAGCTCGGCGTAGTCGATGCCCGGCCGGCCGGCCAGGGACGCGGCGGCGACCATGTCGTAGCAGGCCAGGGGGCCGGCGCCGATCAGCCGGCGGGTCGTCTCGTGCAGGGCGACGGCCGCGTCGAAGTCCCCGGCCTCGATCAGCGCGTCGAGCTGGAGCCGGCGCAGATTCTTGATCTTCTTGGCGAGCGGATCCCCGTCCCGCGAGACGAGGCCGGGCGCGCCGCCGTTGAGATCCAGGGCAAGGCGGTAGCACTGGACGCTCGCCTCGGCCTCGCCGCGCAGCTCCAGCAGCCACGCCCTGTCGATCAGCTCCTCCATGATCCGCGGGCGCAGCCGGTTCGCGTCCGCGGCGCGCAGGCGTGCGACGACCGGATCCGCCTCGGCGAAGCGTCCGCGGGCGCAGAGGTCGCGCAGGCGCGCCTCCGCTGCGGCCAGGGCCCAGCGGCCGCCATCGCGGCCTGCCAGGATGGCCGCGAGGTCGTAGGCCTGGGCCGCGAGATCGGGCGCGCCGCCCCCGTCCAGCCGGAACGCCAGGGCGTCGAGATGGCGGATCATCGTGCCGGGATTGGTTCCCGCCGCCGCCGGGTCGGCCGCGAGCGCGCCGAGCCGGGCGATCAGGTCGGCCTGGCCGCCGCGATGATCTCTGATCAGGTCCAGGAAGTGTGACATGTTCCGCGTGCTCGACCGGCCCGTTCCCGGCCTCGACGTGGTGCCAACCTCGGACGGCCGCCGGCAGGAGCGGAGCCGCGCATCGGGCGTCGTGGCAGGAGCCCACCCTTAGCGTCCTGCCGCGGAACTGGTAAATCCCCGTCCCGAACGGGTCGGCCGTGGCTTCGCGCGCCGGCCGCCGCCCGCGGCGTCGGGCCGGCGCGCGGGCGGGAGATGAGGAAAGCCTTCGGATGCCGGAATCGGGGAGCCTTGAGATCGGCGGTGACCGGATCGCGTCGGTCCGGACGCTGGCGGCCGGCCGGCAAGCCGGGCGCGACGGGGCGCTGTGCGCCATGGAAGCGGTCGCCCATCTCGCCGGGGAGCCGCTCTCGGACCGGCCGGCCTGCGCGTCGCCCGTGATTGCCGCCTTCGTCCGCACGTGGAGCGACGGCCTGCCGCAGGCAGCGCGCGACGGCCGCATCCTCCCCCTGCTGCCCCGCCTCGTCGGGACGCGCGGTTCGGAACTCGTCGAGCGACGCCGGGCCGGGATGGTGGCCGACTGGCTCGTCCGCGTTCACCTGCCGGCATGGTTCCACCTCGCCAAGCTGAACGTCGAGGCCGACGTGCTCGCCGGCTTGCCCGAGATCCGCGATCTGGGGGATCTCGCCGGGCTGTGCGACGACCTCCGACGCGCCCGCAAGCGGGCGGCGATCGCTAATCTCACCCTGCGCCAGACCGGCTCCTACGTGCGGGCGGCGGCCTGGGACGCCGCCCAGCGGGCGGCCTGGACGGCGATCCGCGACGACCTGGAAGCGGCCGGCGGCCCGATCCTCGCCGCCGCCTGGGACACCGCCTACGCGGCGGCCTACGCGGCGGCCCGCGCCTCCGGCAAGGCGCCCCTGGAGCCGACCCGGCGCGCGCTGGAGGACACCGCTCGGACGCTGCTCGAGCGCCTGATCGCGGCGGGCGAGGCCGGGTCCGACGGCGCTCTCCCCGCCGATCCGCGGCCATGAGCGGCGCCGCCGGCGGGCTGCCCGGGCCGGGGCTCGCGGGCGCCCGCTGCCTCGTGCTGGGCGGCGGCGGGTTTCTCGGGCTGAACCTGTGCAACCGCCTGGCGGCGGCGGGCGCAGAGGTCACGTGCTTCAGCCGCAGCCACCCGCAGGCCGAGGTCCTGGACCGGCGCGTCGCCCGAGTGTCCGGCCAGTTCTCCGACCGCCTCGCCCTCGCCAACGCGGTGGAGCGCCAGGACGTCGTCTTCCACCTGATCGCCGGCTCGATCCCCGAGAGCTCCAACCGCGACCCGTCGGCTGAGTTCTCGGCGGCGCCGATCGCCACGCTGCACCTCTTGGAAATCTGCCGCTCGGCCCGGATCGGGAAGCTCGTGTTCGCGTCCTCCGGGGGCGCGATCTACGGGATCCCGGCCGCCATCCCGATCCCCGAGCAAGCGCCGACCGACCCGATCTCGGCCTACGGCATCAGCAAGCTGATGATCGAGAAGTCGCTCTACCTCTACCGGCACCTTCACGGGATCGACTACCAGATCCTGCGGATCGCCAACCCGTACGGCCGCTTCCAGCTCGGCACCAAGCACCAGGGCCTGATCGGCAGCTACATCCACCGCGTCCTCACCGACCAGCCGCTGGAGGTCTGGGGGACCGGCGCGGTGGTGCGCGACTTCCTCCACATCGACGACGTGAGCGACGCCTTCCTGGGGGCCGTGGCATATCGGGGGCCGCACAAGGTGCTGAATGTCGGCAGCGGCCGGGGCCTGAGCGTCAACCAGGTCATCGCCGAGCTGAAGGTGGCCTTCGGGCGGGACCACCTCCCCTGCGTGCACCGGCCGAGCCGCGCCGCCGACGTGCCGGCCAACGTGCTCGACACCGCGCTGATCCGGTCGGAACTCGGCTGGCAGCCCCGCGTCCCCCTGCAGGCGGGTCTCACCGGGACCATCACTTGGATGCGCGCCCACCTGGCCCGGTCGCGGGCGGCTGGCGTGCCCTCCGGCGCCGGCTGACCGGCCAGATGATCACGCCGCCCCGGAGCGGCCACGTTTGTCGGCGACAGCGCGCGGCATCGATCCGCGAGGAGACCCCATGTCCTTCCTGCACGATCTGCCGATCGCCGACCTGATCGCGCATTACGGCTACCTGGCGATCTTCGTCATCATCACCCTCGAGAGCGCCGGACTGCCCCTGCCCGGCGAGACGGTGCTGCTGACCTCGGCGGCCTACGCGGGCAGCACCGGCAACATCAACATCGCCGTCGTCGTGGCGATCGCCGCGACCGCCGCCATCCTGGGCGACAATGCCGGCTACTGGGTCGGCCGCCGCTGGGGCCTGCCCCTGCTCCTGCGCAAGGGCCACCTGATCGGGCTCGACCACGGCCGGCTCAAGCTCGGCCAGTACCTGTTCCGCCGGCATGGCGGGAAGATCGTGTTCTTCGGCCGCTTCACCGCGATGCTCCGGGCCTACGCGGCGGTCCTGGCCGGCGTGAACAAGCTCGACGCCCGCCGCTTCATGGCCTTCAACGCCCTCGGCGGCGTGGCCTGGGCCTCGATCATGGGGTTCGGCGCCTACCTGTGCGGCCGCTCGATCGAGAACGTGATGGGTCCCGTCGGCCTCGGGCTGCTGGCCTTCGTCCTGCTGGGCGCCGTCGCCCTGTGGCTGTTCATGCGCCGGCACGAGGCGCGCCTGATGGTCGCCGCCGAGGCCGAGATCCCGGGGCCGCTCGGCGGGGGGCTCGGCGAGGCGCGGGCCGAGCCTGTCCCGGGGCCTGTCCCGGCGCACGGCGGCGTGGACCCGGATAGCCGGGTCCAGGCGGAGTTCCAGAATCAGATCGCAGCGCTCCTGGCGGAGCGGGAGCGCGCGGCACCGCAGCCCACCGCGCGCGCGGCCGCCCAGACCCGGCGCGCGCCCTGGCCCCTGTGGTTCAAGATCCCCGTGCTGCTCGTCGCCGCCGGTGCCGGCATGGCGGTGATCTCCTGGCACGACGGCGTCACCGGCGGCTTCTACGGACGGCTCATCGGGCATGTCGGGATCCTCGGCATCGCCCTGATCGTCGCCGTCCCCGCCCTCCTCCTGCTGGTGGTCGGCCGGCGGCTCCCGCGTCTTGAGGACGAGGCCGACGCGGAGTCTGAGGAGGCCGTCGGGCTGGCGGCGTGACCGCCGCGCCGGACGGCCCTCGCGCTCGGGCTGCAGGGTTGACCGGTCCGGGGGCCGATCGTACAGCCGGCCTCGACCCGACAGGGGCGCCCAGTCGCGCCGGCCTCCCGCCGGCGGCCGCGTGCCCGAGACCCGTTGGGCCCCGCGACTGAGACGGAGCCGACCTTGGCCGAAGACGTAGAGGCGCTGCGGGCGGAACTCGCCGAGACCCAGGCGCGGCTCAAGGAAGCGCAGGGCGAGCTGGCCCGGCTGGTGCGTCTCGCCGAGGCGGATCTCCAGCGCCGGCGTCCCGGCGAGCAGTCGAGCGTCGTCGCCTCGTCGGTGCGCCGCCCCGCCGCCAAGGAGGTCGCGGCCCGGATCGCCCGGTTCGCCCACCTCTACCGGGAAGCCGCCGAGGCCACCCCGGACCGCGCCCCGGTCGTGCCCGAGCAGACGATGCTCGCGTGGCTCGAGACATCCGGCCTGTTCGACCGCCAGTTCTACCTCGCCTGCAACGACGACGTCGCCAATGCCGGGGCCGATCCGATGATGCACTACTACAATCACGGGTCGGAGGAGGCGCGCCTGCCCTCGACGCTGTGAGGCCGCTCGACGGCGCGGGCGCGCGGCGGGATGACCGGTCTCGAAAGTCTTCACTCGCCCCGTGATCGACCGTGACAAGTATAAAATTAGAAGAACGGCCGATAGACTTCGCGATCGTCTCTATCGGCCGCGTTGACCCTCCCCGTCCCGTGATCTAGGGAGCGGCCGGACGGGGCGCGTGCGAGGGATCAGACCGATGCAGGACGGTGCAGGCGCGAGCGCGCCGGGCTCGACCGCGGCTCCGCCCGCGCTCGAGCCGTGGCAGGACGACTTCGCCACGATCTACGCCAGCGGCCTGTTCGACCATATCGGCTACGCGACGCGCTATCCCGATGTCGGCCTGACCGACCTGTCGCCCCTCGAGCACTACGTGAAGTACGGCGCCCGGCTCGGGCGCCGGCCCCGGGCCGACTTCACCGCGCCGCCGGACGAGACCTTCGACGGCAGCTTCGTCAATCCCTTCGCGGCCTGGATCCGGGGGCGCGCCGAGACCCAGCCCGCGCCAGCCTGGAACCGGCCGGTCGTCTCGGTCCTGTGCATCAGCTACAACCAGGCGGCCTTCATCCGGCAGACGCTGGAGAGCATCCTCGGCCAGGCCACGGATTTCCCCTTCGAGCTGCTGGTCGGCGACGACCGCTCCACGGACGGGACCGCCGAGATCATCGCCGAGTACGCCGCGCGCCACCCCAACCTCGTGGCGGTCCTGCGCAGCGAGAATCTCGGGCCGAACCGGAACTTCGCCGACCTCACGGCCCGTGCCCGCGGCGAGTTCGTGGCGATCTGCGAGGGCGACGATTACTGGACCGACCCGCGCAAGCTCCAGCGGCAGGTCGACTTCCTGCGGGCGCGCCCGGAATTCACCCTCTGCTTCCACCGGGTGCGCGTCGTCTACGAGGACATGCCGGGGGTCGACGAGCTGTACCCGAAGCAGTGCAGCCCGCAGCCGTCGCTGTCGGACCTCGTGGCGCACAACTTCGTCCAGACCAACAGCGTGCTCTACCGTTGGCGCTACCACGGCGAGGAGGCGTTCGTGTTCGACGAGGGCATCGCCCCCGGCGACTGGTACGTCCATCTGATGCATGCCGAGGTCGGGCGCGTCGGCTTCCTGCCGGAGGTGATGGCGGTCTACCGCAAGCACGCCGCCGGGATGTGGGCGACCTACGCCACTGAACTCGCCCGCCACAAGAAGCTCGGCAACTCCGAGATCGCGTTCTTCCGCAAGCTGCGCGGCCATTTCGGCGGCCGCTACGCGGCGGGCTACGAGGGCGCGCAGAAGTCGATCTTCCGGCGGCTGGCCGAGGCCTATCTCGACGAGGAGGACGTGCCGAGCCTCGGGCGCCTGATCGACGCCAACCCCGACATCGCCCGGACGGCCCTGCACGATATGGGCCTCGACGCCGCCGAGGTGCTCACCGGCGACCGCGACGCCCTGCGCGCGTGGCTCATGGAGCAGCTCACGGTCAGCGTCATCGTCACGGCCTACAACCACGCCGCCGATATCGGCCGCTGCCTCGACGCGGTGCTGGGCCAGCGCGGGCTGTTCCGGCTGCAGGTCGTGATCGGCGACGACAAGTCCACCGACGGCACCGCGGAGATCGTCGAGCGCTACCGGGCGCGCGACCCGGAGCGGATCGCGGTGCGGCCCCGGCCGCACAATCTCGGCATGCTGCGCAACATGCAGGACTGCCTCGCCGCCTGCACGGGCCGGTACATCGCCTTCTGCGAGGCGGACGATTACTGGCTGTCGGACCGCAAGATCGCGATGCAGATGCGGATGCTGCGCAACGATCGCAAGCTGGACATGTGCTTCAACTGGGTGCTGCTCCACTACCCGGCGACCGGCTCCTACGTCCCGCACGACGAGCAGGGCCGCTATCCGACCGGCACGATCAGCTTCCCGGTCCTGGCCAACTCGCCGCTCACCGCGAACTTCTCGTGCTGCTTCTACCGCGCCGAGGCCCTGCGCCGGGTGCCGGAAGCCTATTACGCGAACGCCTCGGCGGCCGACTGGCTGATGAACCTCTACGTCGCCGACAAGGGCCGGATCGCGTTCCTGCGGGAGCTGCTCTCGGTCTACACGGTCCAGGAGAAGGGCCAGTGGTCGGGCCTGCCGGAGGACATCAAGAACGCCCGGATCGCGCAGTACCAGAAGGAGTTCGCCGCCATCTTCGGCGAGGGGCGCGGCTTCAAGAAGTACGAGGTCGGTTGCACGGTGGCCGAGCTCGACGGCGAGCTGCCGGATTCCTTCGCCCGCGCGAACCTGGAGGCCCCCCAGGACCGGGTCTGGGCCGAGATCCAGGACGGGCAGGTGGTGCTGGCCGGCTGGGTCGTCTCGGCCAACCGCGCCAAGGCGACGCTGATCGTGGAGGCCGACGGCGAGGTCCAGCGCATCCCCGCAGACGTCCACCGGCCGGACGTGATCGCGGCGGTGCTGGGCGACATGCCGACCACGATGGAGGAGGCCCGCTGCGGCTTCCGCTTCACCCTGCCCTACGCGCTCCACCTCGAAGTGCTGCTCTCCATCGAGGTCGAGCACGAGGTCATGCCCTGGCTCTCGGTGATCTTCACCCACCGGGTGAAGCGGGCGGCCGAGCGGGGCTGATCGCGGGCGGGGCGTCGCGACACGAGGGGCGGCGCCCTTCGGGCCGGCCCTATCGCCGCCGACCGCCGAGGAGGTGGCGCACCCGGGCCAGCGGCGTGCGGGCGCGGGCCCGGTCCAGGGCGCCGCGGATCTCGGCGGCCAAGCGGGTCGCGACGATCTCGCGGGCGGGATCGTCGTAGTGGACGATGTCGTAGAACGTCCCCTCCTCCCGGTCGCGGAAGATGCCGCTGAGGTCGAGGGCCGTGAAGGTGCGCCGGTACGGGCGCCGCGCCGCGAGCTGCGCGGTGAATGCCTCCAGCTTGGCGTACTGACGGTCGAGATAGGCCAGGAACGCCCCCGAGGCGACGGCGCTCTCCACCTCGGTGAGGTGGCGCTTGCGCAGGATCGTCGGTTGCAGGACGCTGACGATTGGCACCCCGTGGTCGTGGGACAGCTTGGTCAGCCGGTGCGCTGCCAGTTCGTAATTGTGGACGATCGCGTCCTCCCAGCCGGGGCTCTGCCAGCCCACCTCGGCCCGCAGCCGCTTCAGCTCCTCGTAGATCAGCGTGATCAGCGCCTCGTAGGACAGGCCGTCCTCGCGGGCGCGGGGATCGTGCGTGTCGAAGAAGTGGTCGTAGAGCCGCTGGGTGATGAAGGCGTTGTAGGGGTGGCCCGGCCGGGGATCGTAGGTCCAGGGCTGGAACAGGTCGGTGCTGCCGCTGAGCACGAGGATCGCGTCGGGGCTGTAGGTCACAAGGCGCGACCAGATCAGGTGGATCATCTGCGTGATGCAGCTCGACATCACCCCAAAATTGTAGACCTTCGCGCCGTCGAGGCCGTCCGCCCGCAGGATCCGCTCGATGCGGCCCGGCAGGGTGTTGGCGATGTCGCCGCCGTCGATCGTGGTCGAGTCGCCGACGACCAGGATCCGGGTCTCGCCCTCCTGCTTGCGCGCGACGATCGGGACGGCGTTCAGGAAGCCATCCGCGTCGAACGGGACGCCGTAATGGCTCGCCCCCGGCTTGCCGGCGAACTGGATGAATGGGCTCGGATAGCGGGTGTTCGAGTCGAGATAGCCGAAATGGTGCAGGAATTTGCGCCGGCGCGCGGCGTCCTCGCTCTCCGGCGGCGGCCAGATCGGCTCCAGATCCGGAACCGTCAGAACCGCCAGCGTCGCCGCCTCGAGCGCCGCGCGGCCGGCGGCGTTGAGGCCGATCCCGTCGTCGCTGTAGTCGGGCCGCAGCGCGCCCGTCTCCGTGGCCAGGACGGGATCGTAGTCGATGAAGTGGGCCCCGTATTCCTGCACGTGGTCGCGCAGCCACGCGTTCACCGCGCCGATCAGCCCAATCGGCCGCCCGGCCGCTCCGGGCGCGGTCGGATCGACCGGCGCGATCGAGCCGACCCAGGTCCGCACGTACAGGTCGCTTGTGTCCCGCAGCATCGCGGCGATATCGGCCACGATGCCGTCCAGCGTGGGCGTGCGCGCGCCGTCGAGGATGTCGTCGCGGCCGCAGAGTAGGTGCAGGCCCTTGGCGCCGTAGAGGGCGATCTCCGAGCGGAGCCGGCGCGCCGTGTCCCGGACCGACTGGCCGGCGATGCCGCGGCCCACGGCCTGCGGTCCGGAGAACAGGGGCGGGTTCTGCGCCGTCCATCCGGCTGTCACCGAATCGCCCAGGAATAGGAAGGGCCCGAACGGGAACAACGGCTTGTCCTGCATCGGCGTGCTCATGCCGTCGCGATTCGGGACGGCGTCAGCGCGCCGCGAAGATCTCGATCCCGTCGAGGTGCAGGTGCTGCTCCTCGTCGAGATCGATCTTGAGGTAGCGGAACCGCGCGTTATCGAACCGCAGGTGGAGGGGCAGGCCGGGATGGCAATGGGCGTCCACGGCGTCGAAGACGAGGCGGTAGTCGCCCTCGGTCTCGCCCAGCCAGACCCGCATCAGCTGCGCCCGCTCGCTGAGCTGCCCCCAGCGGTTGTAGATCCGGATCTCCGAGACCCGCTCGACCGCGCCGAGGTCGAGGACGAACCAGGGGTTCCGGTCGAGCCCGGTGTGGAAGAAGAACGACGGGTCGCCGGTGGTGCGCTCGCCGTAGGTGCCGGTCGTGCCCGACCAGGGCGAGGCAGAGCTCGCCGTCCAGGTCTTGCCCAGCGCGATGTTCTCGGAGGGCCGCATCGCCACGAGCGTGTCCATCTCCAGCTCGTCGATCAGCGTCCGGATCTGCTTGGACGACTGGCGCAGCGGCGGGATCTCCAAGTCGAGCTTGTAGATCAGGTTTGACAGAATGCTCTGGTCGAAGCGGTGGTCGATAAAGCCCTCGAGATCCGGCAGCCCCATCTGGTTCGGGATGTCGGTGACGACCCGCGGATCGCCTGCGTAGCGCAGCCACTCGGCCACGAGCCGGCGGGTGGCGGGGCTCACCATGAAGGCGATCCAGGAGGCCTGGATCTGGTCGGCGTCCCAGTAGCGCGCCGCGTCGCAGTCCATCAGCACGAAGCAGTCGCGCTTGGTCCAGGCCCGCTGGGGCTTCCCGTGCAGCACGCCCACCGCGACCCGGTGCTGCGAGCCGTCGAGCCAGGTGAGCAGCGGCGCCACCGGCGGGAGCGGGTCGTCGCCGACCGCCTGCATGCCGGTGTCGCTGAAGACGACGAAGTCGCCGTCGCGGCGCTTCTCCAGCGCCTCGGCGATGACGTAGGGCTTCCAGGCCCAGTTGCCGGCGCCCCGGGACCGGTCGAGGATCTCCCGGTGCTCCCGGTAGAACGGCGTCGCGCGCAGCCGGTCGGGGGACCAGCTCTCGATCGTGTCGAAATCGCCCGTGGCGGCGGCCGAGGCCACCAGACGCCGCTGGCTCTCGACGTAGTGGTACTTGGCGGCGAAGCTGACCAGGGTGGTGTGGCGCGGCCGGAGCCGGCGCCGCAGCCGCATCAGCACCTCGGCCCGGTGCATGTCGAAGGCGTTGACCTGCAGGGCCTCAGGGGATGGGTCAGCGCTGGCCAAGTCTGTCCTCCGGCGGTGGCTTGAGGGCTTGTCACCGGTTTTGCCGGCTTCGGCAAGGCGGCCGCGGCGGGGCCGGGCTCAGGCGTCATCGAACGCGAGGTTCTCGGCCGGATACGCGAGCATCAGCGCGCGGCGCTCGGGCGAGTTGTCCCACTCGCCGACCTTCGTGTAGCCGCCGGCGACGTCCAGCACCTCCACGACCCGCCCGATGGTCGGGATGCTCTTGAAATGCTGCGGCCAGCCTGAGGCGAAGTAGAAGACCTGCTCGACGTGCTCGGAGAGCTGGCAGACCCCCGGCCCGAACGTGCCGAGCCCGAAGACGAGGTAGCGCCCGTTCATCAGCGCTGCGACGTCGTCGATCAGGGAGCCGCTCTGGGTCGTCAGCGGCACGCCGATCTCGGCGATCCAAGCTTCCAGCACCGGGATCACCGGGTTCAGCCGGTTCTCGAACACCATCTTGATCCGGGCGATGCGGCCCTCCGCCAGGAGCCGCCGGATCACCATCTGGTAGAAGGCGAGCGGCGGCTGCGGGTAGGTCGGCGCCACCCAGGTGCTGAAGATGTCCCCCGAGCGGATGTGGATCAGCAACTCGTCGTCGGGCTTGGCGGGGATCTCGACCGGCAGCCGGTTGAACAGCGGCCGGATGCAGGTCCGCACGATGTCCCGGGTCTCGTCGGGGCCGAGGGTGCCGGCGAGCTGCTGGATCCCGAGGTCGAAGTACATCCCCGACAGGAAGGCGCCCGCCTCCGGCAGCGGCTCCGAGCCGGGGATGAAGGTGAGGCCGCCGCAGGTCAGCGGGCCTGTCAGGCCGATCACCTCGCTCCGGTCGGCGGCCGGGAGTTTGATGTATTTCAGGTTCAGGTTGCGGGCGATGCCGATGGCGAGCAGCAGCTGGATCAGGCAGTTGCCGAAGGCACCGCACTCGTGGAGCGCGAGCCCGACCAGGGCGCGGGAGCGCGGCCGCTCGGCGCTGACGAGGCGGTAGGAGACGTAAACGTTCGCGCCGGGCCGCTCGTCGGCCATGTCGAAGGGCACGTCGAGCACGCGCCGCAGGGCGATGAGGTCGAAATCCGCCCGGTCGCACAGCACCTGCACCGCCGGCGGCTCGCCTTCGGCGGCGCCGTCCGGGGCGACGCGGATATGGCGCGCCCAGGCGCCCTCTCCAGTGGCGAGCACCAGGGCCGCGGGCCCGCTCCGGGCCGCGTCGAGATCGGGCTCGCGCCAGACCTGCCCGTCGTCGGAGAGGGCGAGGCGCGGCGGCGCCGCGCAGGCCGCCGCGAGCTCGACCCGGCGGACCGGGCAGCGGAAGCCGAGATCGACCTGGAAGCTCGGGGGACCCGCCGGGCGGTCGGTCTCGCCGGCCGCGGGTGCCGCGCCGAGCCAGGGCCGGCCGAACGCCGCATCGATCAGGTCGCCGTTCATCGCGTCTCGCGCTGCGCAGGTAGCGGTCCGGGGCCCGCGCCCCTCTCTTCGCCGGCCGAGCCCACTCTGTCGAGGCGGACGCGTGTCCCGTGACCCCGTCGCAGGGCGATGGGGCGTGCCCGTCGGCTAGCCGTCGAGTCCAAGCATCAGCCCGAGATTCTGCACGGCCGCCCCGGAAGCGCCCTTGCCGAGATTGTCGAGGCGCGCCACCAGCACCGCTTGCCCGTGCTCGGCCGAGCCGAACACGCGCAGCTCCAGCCGGTCGGTGTCGTTGAGATCCTCCGGCTCGATCTTCTCGCGGTGCGCGCCGGTTCCGGCGCCCGGTACCACCTCCACCAGCCTCTGCCCGGCATACCAGTCGCGCAGGGCCGCCTCGAGGTCGGAGGCCGTGGGCCGGCCCGGCAGCGTCTCAAGGTGGAGCGGCACGCTCACCAGCATGCCCTGCCGGAAGTTGCCCACCGACGGCACAAAGATCGGCCGCCGGGTGAGCCCGCTGTAGCGCTGCAATTCCGGCAGGTGCTTGTGGGCGAAGCCGAGGCCGTAGAGCTGGAACGGCGGCGCCGTGCCCTGCTCGTAGGCCTCGATCATGCTCTTGCCGCCGCCGCTGTAGCCGCTGACCGCGTTCACGCTGATCGGGTGGTCGGCCGGGATCAGGCCGCCCTCCACCAGCGGGCGCAGGAGCGCGACGCCGCCGGTCGGGTAGCAGCCCGGATTGGCGACACGCCGGGCGCGGGCCACCGCTGCGCCCTGCTCCCGGGTCAGCTCCGGGAAGCCGTAGGTCCAGCCCTCCGCGACTCGGTGGGCGGTGCTGGCATCGAGGACGCGCGGGCCGCCGCCGGGCAGGCTGTCGGCCAGAGCCACGGTCTCCTTGGCGGCCTCGTCCGGCAGGCACAGCACGACGAGGTCGACCTCGGCGAGGAGCGCGCGCTTGGCCGCCGGATCCTTGCGGTGCTCCGGGGCGATGCTGCGCAGGGCAACCCGCCCGTCGCGCTCCAGGCGCTCGCGGATGCCGAGACCGGTCGTGCCGGCCTCTCCGTCGATGAACACGGTGGGCTTCGTCGCGCCTGCGCCAGACATCGCTCGTCTCGCTCTCTAGGAAAAATGCCTCGCCGCCCGAGTCGGGCACCGCGGCCGGGAATCAGGTGCGCGCGGTGCGACAGGCTGTCAACGACCGTGCAGCGGCCTGAAAACGCGAAAGGGCGGCTCCCGCAGGAACCGCCCTCTCCGTGACATCGGTGTGACCGGGTATCAGCGCTTCGAGAACTGGAAGCTGCGGCGGGCCTTCTTGCGACCGTACTTCTTGCGCTCGACCACGCGGGCGTCGCGGGTGAGGAAGCCCTCACGCTTCAGCGGAGCGCGCAGCTCCGGCTCGTAGTAGGTCAGGGCCTTCGACAGGCCGTGGCGCACCGCGCCGGCCTGGCCGGAGAGGCCGCCGCCCGCCACCGTGACGGTGATGTCGTACTGGTCGACGCGGCCGGCGATCTCGAGCGGCTGGCGCAGGATCATGCGCAGCACCGGGCGGGCGAAGTAGGTCTCCACCGGGCGCTTGTTGATCGTCACCGTGCCGCTGCCGGGCTTGATCCAGACGCGGGCGACCGCGTCCTTGCGCTTGCCGGTGGCATAGGCGCGGCCCTGCGCGTCCAGCTTCTGGACGTGGACGGGGGCCTCGTTGGCGGGGTCGACCGCGCCGGTGTTCGACCGGTTGAGGTCGGCGAGGGACTGCAGGGTCGCCATGATCAAGCGCTCACGTTCTTGCGGTTGAGGGCGCCGACGTCGAGCGCCTGCGGCTGCTGGGCCTCATGCGGGTGCTCGGTGCCCTTGTAGACGCGGAGATTGCCGAGGATCTGGCGGAAGAGCGGGCCGCGTGGCAGCATGCGCTCCACGGCCTTCTCCACCACGCGCTCGGGGAACCGGCCCTCGAGGATGAACTTGGCAGTCCGCTCCTTGATGCCGCCCGGATAGCCGGTGTGGTAGAAATAGCTCTTCTGATTGTACTTACGCCCGGTGAACTTCACCTTCTCGGCGTTGATGACGATGACGTTGTCGCCGCAATCGACGTGGGGCGTGTAGGCGGCCTTGTGCTTGCCGCGCAGGCGCATCGCCACGATCGACGCGAGGCGGCCGACGACGAGGCCCTCCGCGTCGATCACGATCCACTTCTTGTCGACCTCGGCGGGCTTCAGCGAGGTGGTCTTCATAGCCAAATCCCAGGGGTTCCGACGGACCGGACCCCGACGCGTCGGGATCCGCGGACATCGGGGTGCCGAAAAACGAGCCGCCGCGTGGAGCACACGCGGCGGCGGTGCCGGGTGCATAGACCGTCCCGGATGCCGGGTCAATAGAGAAGTGCGCGATCCCGAAAAATCTATTCCGATCAGTGGTTTGATGGTTGAGGTATCAGAATACCGCTATCCGTCGGAGCGCCGGCCACGCTCCGCGATGGTCAGCTTCTGGACGCCCTTGGCCGCCAGCACCGGTTTCCGGGCGCTGAGGATCCGGGAATTCACGCCGGTCCAGCCGATCTCGCCGGAGAGCCGGCCGTACTCGATCTTGGGGCAGCGGTTCATGATCACCGTCAGGCCGCGCGCCTCGGCCCGGGCGGCGGCCGCGTCGTCGCGCACGCCGAGCTGCATCCAGATCATCTTCGGCGGCGGCGTCAGCGCCAGCGCCTCGTCGACCAGCGGCCCGGCGGCTGCGGAGTTGCGAAAGATCTCGACCATGTCGATCGGCTGGTCGCCCAGCCCGGCCTGGACCTCGGCCAAGGAGGCGGCCACCCGGCACCCGAGCAGATCCTGGCCGGCTAGGCCGGGATTGACCGGCGTCACCGCGTAGCCCCGGTCGAGCAGGTATTTCAGGACGATCCAGCTCGGGCGCGCCGAGTTCGCCGAAGCGCCCACCAGCGCGATCGTGCGCGTGCCGTTCAGGATCGTGCGGATCTGCGCGTCGGGGTAGCGGGCGTGCCGCTCCGCGAGCGCTGCCGCGTCGCTGGGCGCGGGTGGCCGGTTCTCGTGGCCCGTCTCGGCCCCCTTCTCGTCCATGGCCTGTTCCCTCGTCGTCCCGATGATCGCGGGTCGTGTGGCGGTTCTCGCCGCGCCTCTCGCCGCGTCTCCTGCCGCTTTATGGCCCGGCGTCTCGCCGCTGTCCCGGCGTCGGCGCGGTCGCCGTCACAGTCGCCAGACCTCGTAGCCCAACCGCGCGAACGGTGCTTTATCGAAGAGCGCCTTCACGTCCACGATCAGGCCGCCGGGCTTCACCCGGGCGGCGATCGCCTCCGGACCGAGCCGGGCGTAGTCGCGGTGCGGGACCGCGATCACCGCGGCGTCCGCGGCGGCGGGTAGGTCGGCCCAGTCGACGAGGTCGATGCCGTACTCGGCCCGGGCCTCCGCCGCGCCGGCGCGGGGATCGTGGACCGACACGGCGCAGCCGAATTCCTCGAGTTCCCGCACGAGGTCGGCGACCTTCGAGTTGCGCAGGTCCGCGCAGTTTTCCTTGAAGGTCAGGCCGAGGACGATCACCCGCGGCCGCCCGGTCCCGCCGCGCCGGACGATCCGCTTCACCGTGCTGCGGGCGACATGGGCCGCCATGCTGTCGTTGATCCGCCGCCCGGCCAGGATCACTTGCGGGTGGTAGCCGATCATCGCGGCCTTGTGGGTCAGGTAATAGGGGTCGACGCCGATGCAGTGGCCGCCGACCAGCCCGGGGCGGAACGGCAGGAAGTTCCACTTGGTCCCCGCCGCCGCGAGGACCTCCTGCGTATCGAGGTCGAGCTTGTCGAAGATCAGCGACAGCTCGTTCATGAGCGCGATGTTCAGGTCGCGCTGGGTGTTCTCGATGACCTTGGCGGCCTCGGCCACCCGGATGGACGAGGCGGCGTGGAGTCCCGCCTCAATGATCGACCCGTAGAGGGCCTTGAGCCGCTCCAGGGTCTCGGGCGTGTCGCCGGCGACGATCTTCACCACCCGGGCGAGGCTGTGCTCCCGGTCGCCCGGGTTGATCCGCTCGGGCGAGTAGCCGACGAAGAAATCCGTCTTCCAGCGCAGGCCCGAGGCCCGCTCCAGGACCGGGATGCAGACCTCTTCGGTGGCCCCCGGATAGACGGTGGACTCGAACACCACGGTCGCGCCCGGCCGCATGTGCCGGCCGACGAGGTCTGAGGCCCGGATCAGCAGGTCGAAATCGGGGCACTGGGCCGCGTCCACCGGGGTCGGGACCGTGACGACGATCACGTCCGCCGCGCCCAGCGCGGTCGGGTCGTCGGTAATTGCGAGGTGCGCGGCGGCCCGGAACGCCTCCGCGTCGATCTCCCCGGCCGGGTCGTGCCCGGCCCGGTAGGCCGCCACCTTGTCGGCAGCGCGCTCGTAGCCGATCGTGACCCGTCCCCGGCCGAACGCCAGGGCGAGCGGGAGCCCGACATAGCCCAGGCCGACGATCGCCACGCTCACCGCCGAGCGGTCTGCCGGGTCTTCCCCTGAGCCGTCTGCCGCCCCGTCAGCCACGCCGGATCCCTCTGCGGGCTCGGAGGGCGCCGATGACGATCCGGCCGCCGGGCGCGTATAGGGGCGGTCCGCGCCGGCGTCGACTCGCCTCGGCCCGGGCGGAGCGCGGTCCGGGACCGCTTACGGGGCGAGACCATGGGGGGGTGAGGATGCCCGATCTCCGCTGGACCGAGGGGCCGGTCCACTGCACCGACCTCGTCGACGGGACCGGCAAGGTCTTCGGCTACGTCGGCCCCTGCGCCGCGGGCACGCGCGGCTACGTCGTCCAGTCCGGGTCGGAATGGCCGCCGCGCCCGGCCGCCTTCGCCGATCACCCCGCGGCCGCGGCGACCCGCGCCTGGGTCGAGGCCGCGGTGTCGGCGCGCGCCTTCCGGCCCGTCCGCATCCTCCGGGAGGACGGCGCGCCGGAGGCCTGATCGTCCGGCGCGGTTCAGGAACTCGTCAGGTTCGCTCGGCTTTGTTGTGGCGTGGAGTGGAGGCGCCCGATGGCCGAAATCTGCATCACGGAAGACCAGAACGGGCGGTGGACCGTCTACACCGCAGGACTGGTGGTGACCGATCTGACGCGCGAGGCCGCCGAGGCCTTCGCGGCGAGCTACCGCCGCGTCACGGCCGGCTGAGCGACGGGCCTTTCCGGCCCGCGGGTTGGCCTCCCGGAGCGCCTGCGCGTTCGGGCTCCGGGGCGCGTCGTGCTATGAGGTCCGCCGAGCCCCGATCGCCCAATCGCGGGCAATGAGGTCGATCATCATGCGCCTGTTCATGCTCGCCGCCGCCCTGCTGGCGCTGCCCGCTCCCGCCTCGGCGCTGTGCCGCTGCACGTGCGTCCGGGGCGAGATGAGGGCGATCTGCCAGGAGACCGACCTTACGGTCCCGATCTGCCAGGGGATCTGCGAGACCACCATCCGGCCGGAGCGGGTGATCGTTCCGCTGGCCGGCGGCCGTCAGGCCTTCGAGCCGGCCCAGTCGACGAACCCCTCGCCCGGTGGCCTCGCGACGCAGGATCCCAACCTGGACACCAATCCGAACGGCACCGTGCTCGGCACCCCGAGCCAGCTCTCCGGCAGCGTCGGGTCGAGCCTGTCCTCAGGCAGCGGCCGCTGAGCCACGAAAGAGCCCCGCGCGGCGGGTGCCGGCGGGGCTGAAGGTTGAGGACGCCCGGTGCGTTACGCCGAGCGACTGCGCCTAGAGTAACATCATCCTGCGCGATGGGAAGCTCTCGCGAAGGGAAACCAAGACTATTTTTGGAGACTGCTCCTGAAGCAACGATAAAAATTCCCGCTCGGCCGGGCCGGGCGGGGTCGATCGCAGCGGACGCGCGGCGAGAGACCGCGCGGATCCTTGGTCCGGGACCTGTCCGACTTAGGACTGGGTCTTCAGATAGGCGATGAGGTCGTTGATCTTCTTGTCGTCCGCGATGCCCTGGAAGATCATCTTGTTGCCGGGCACCTTCGTCTTCGGGTTCTTCAGCCACTCGTGCAGGTTGGCCTCATCCCAGGTGATGCCGGAGTTCTTCAGGGCGGCGGAGTAGTTGTAGCCCTCGTAGGTGCCCGCCTTGCGGCCGACGACGCCCTTCAGGTCAGGACCCACGCCGTTCTTCTGGAAGTTGTGGCACGCCTTGCAGGGGGCGAACGCCTTCTCGCCGGCCGCGGCGTCGCCGGCGTCCTGGGCCTGCGCGGCGAGAGGCATGACAACGGCGAGAACTGCGCCGATTGCGAGCATACGCATGTATTAACCCCAATCCAGAAGATAAGCTTCGCGTTTCTGGCAGAAAAAACGCGCGATGCAAGCGAAAAAATCTGAGCCTGAGCGTAGATTATATTGTGCGCTGCCTCACATCATCTCGGAGCCCGTGCCGGCCGCGATGGCAGATCTTCGGCGGGCGGTCGCCGTCCGGTGGCGAGTCGAGGCCCGTGCACGGCTCGTCACGCCCGCGATGGGGCACAGAGTTGTCGGAGCCGGCGAACCTGAGAATTCTTCCAAGTTTGGCATGTCAGGATGTTGACGTGCGCCGAGGCGCGATAATCCATCCCGCGTCGGAAAATCTGTCGCGCTGTCGAAGCCGAGGGCGCACGAGAAAGGGCCCACCGCGGCGAGCCCTGCAAGGAGGACGATGGGCGCGCTCGGTTCTAGGCGGCGAGCGGCATCCGGATCACCGGCGGATGGGACTCCGGCGCCGCGGCGGCCCGGGTCATCGCCGCGCCGGCATCCCAGGCCACGAGTGCGGCGATCCGCGCGGCGAGGATCGTCGTCTCCAAGATGCGGGGCGACGCTGTCGGCGGGCGGGGCATCGTTGGTCGGTGGCTGGTCATGACGGCTCCGCGGCTTCCTGCGAGGGCCATGCGCCCGAATGGTTACCGCCGTGTCTCCGCCAGGACGGCGCGCGCGGTTGTGATGCCGGCGCGCCGACGAGCGTCTGGGAGGGCGCATGTCTCGATGTAGGCCTCATCCGCCTGCTGGGAGGTTTCGCGCTGACCAGATGCACGACGGCCCGCGCAGTGACCTGACCGGCTGGCTTTGGACCGGGCTGATTGAGAAGATCAGCCAGGACCGAAGGCGTCGGGCATGCGGCGAGGTCAGAAGACGAGCGGGGAGCAGGTTGTGCTGAAGCTGCGCCAGATCGAGGTGCAGACGGCACAAGGCAAAAGCTTGGCGCTGGCGTGCGAGGAGGCGGAGATCTCTGAGCAGAGCGACTCACGCTGGCGCAAGGAGTACGGCGGCCTCCAAGTCGACCAAGCCAGGAAAATGAAGCAGTTGGAGCGCGAGAACGCTCGGTTACGGCGGCTCGTGGCGGACCTGTCTTTGGAAAAGCAGGTACTGGCGGACGTCGCCTCGGGAAACTTGTAGCCCCCGAGCGGCTCCGGCAGGCGGTCGATGGCATCCGGGAGAAGTACGGCCTCTTGCGAACGTCACGCCTGCCGGATCGTCGGCCTGCACCGGGGCACGCAGCCCTACGTGCCCACGCTACGTGACCACGCTACGTGCCCACACTGCCGGCCGACGCGGATGCGCTGACCCGCGCCATCATGGCCCTGGCGTCCGGGTACGGGCGCGACAGATACCGCCGTTTCACCGCGCTGCTGCAGGCAAACGGCTGGCCGGTGGGCAAGGATCGGGTTCATCCTTCGAGAACCTCAGGACGAGGGCATCTGGCCTCGCGAGGGGCTGAAGGTCCCTCAGGAGCACCGGCCGCGCAGCCGTCTCTGGCTGACCGACGGCTCATGCGTGCGACTGCGGCCGCTCCGCCGCAACCATGTGTGGAGCTTCGACTTCGTGCAGGCGCAGACACACGACGGGCGCAGCTTGCGCATCCTGACGCTGATCGACGAGCACAGTCGGACATGCCTGGCGCTGAAGGTGGCCCGACGCATCAACAGCGTAGGTGTGATCGAGACGCTGGCCGATGCGATGTGCCTGCACGGCATCCCGGAGCACATCCGCTGCGATAACGGCCCCGAGCTGATCTCGAAGGCGCTGCGCCAGTGGGTCGCCAAGACGGGGCCACCGATTCAGTACATCGCACCCGGCTCGCCGTGGGAGAACGTGTACTGTGAGAGCTTCAACGGTAGGCTGCGCGACGAGTGCCTACGCCAAGAGATCTTCTACTTGCTGAAGGAGGCGCAGATCGTGATTGGTCGATGGCAATCTACCTACAACCGCGTCCGACCGCATTCGTCGCTTGGCTATCGGCCACCTGCGCCTGTCAGCTTCCCAGATCTGGCCTCCCGGCTCCCCATGGCCGCCACCATGCAGTAGTCTCTCAATCGGCTCGGTCCAAAATACCGGTCAGGTCAGGCTAAACCCTAAGCCGCACGTACCAGCGCCCGCGGCGACATTTTAGGTACTCCGCCCGGCGCACCGTTGGCCTCGCTCATAAACAGCCATGGTGACACTGGGTCACCACGCGGGTTCGGAGTGAGAGCTAAAAACCGTTTACTGACAGTGATTTATAGGAGGTTGGCGGAGGGAGCGGGATTCGAACCCGCGATACCGTTTCCGGTATACACACTTTCCAGGCGTGCGCCTTCAACCACTCGGCCACCCCTCCGTCCGCGAACCGGGCACCCGGGCGCGCACGCGGCGTGCCGGGCGCGGCCTGGGCCGCGCGGTGCCGTGCTGTTAGCCGGGTGCGCCGTCCGGCGCAAGGCGCAGACGGCCGGGCGGTGCGAAAACCGCCCGGCCGCGTCTCTCACCCCTCGGCATCGTCGAGGTGGAAGCGGACATGCTCCACGTTCGCCCGCTCGAAGGCCTGCATCACATGCTGGTAAGAGCGCTCCATGGCGTTGTCCTCGACGCCGGGGCTGTCCTCGGGCTTCAGCACGAACATCAGGAGCGAGCGCCCGGTCACGTCGTAGCCGGAGCCGAACTTGAAGCTCTCCACGTCCTGGCTGTCGGGCAGGTTGGTGTCGAGGAGCCGCGTCCAGGCCACGCCGCCGACCGATTCCGGCAGCGTGAACGTCACGAGGTCGTGGTAGGCGTTGAACATGATCAGCAGCGTCGCGTCGCCGCCGCGGCGGTGCAGGCCGGTGGCCTGGGCGCGCCCGTCGAGCTGGACCGCGAAGGCCCGGGCCTCGCCGTCCGACCAGTTCTCGCCGGCCATCTCGCTGCCGTCCGGCCGCAGCCACGTCACATCCTTGACGCCGAACTCCTCGTCGTACTGGCCGGTGAGGAACCGCCCACGGCTCAGGATCGGCAGGGCGTTGCGCAGGATGATCAGGCGCTGGGTGAACTCGGCGAGATCCCGCTCCTCGTCGCCGATCGCCCCCCAGTCGAGCCACGAGACCTCGTTGTCCTGGCAGTAGGCGTTGTTGTTGCCCTTCTGGGTCCGGGCGAACTCGTCGCCGGCGAGCAGCATCGGCGTGCCGCGGGACAGGAACAGGGTCGCAAGCATGTTGCGCATCTGGCGCAGGCGCACCGCCCGGATCTCGGGATCGTCCGTGGGGCCCTCCACGCCGTAATTGTACGAGAGGTTATGCGAGTGGCCGTCGCGGTTGCCCTCGCCGTTCGCCTCATTGTGCTTGTCGTTGTACGAGACCGTGTCGTGCAGGGTGAAGCCGTCGTGGGCGGTAAGGAAGTTCACCGAGGCCCAGGGCTTGCGCCCGCGCTTGTTGAACTTGTCGGCCGAGCCCGAGACGCGCGCCGCCACGTCCGGCAGCAGCCCGCCGTCGCCTTTCCAGTAGGCGCGGACGTCGTCGCGGAACCGGTCGTTCCACTCGGCCCAGCCCGGCGGGAAGCCGCCGACCTGGTAGCCGCCCGGGCCGCAATCCCACGGCTCTGCGATCAGCTTGACGTTGTTGAGCACCGGGTCCTGCCGGCAGGTGTCGAGGAAGCCGCCGCCCTCGTCGAAGCCGTAGGGCTCGCGGCCGAGGATCGTGGCGAGGTCGAAGCGGAACCCGTCGACCTGCATCTCCTGCGCCCAGTAGCGCAGCGAATCGGTCACGAGCTGCAGCACCCGCGGGTGCGACAGATTGAAGGTGTTCCCGGTGCCGGTGTCGTTGATGTAGTAGCGCGGCTCGTTCGGCAGCAGCCGGTAGTAGGAGGCGTTGTCGACGCCCTTGAACGACAGGGTCGGGCCCTTCTCGTTGCCCTCGGCGGTGTGGTTGTAGACCACGTCGAGGATCACCTCGAGGCCGGCGCCGTGGAAGCGCGAGACCATCTCCTTGAACTCGGAGAAGGCGAAATCCGGCACCGCGGCGTATCGTCGTGCGGGGGTGAAGAACGAGATTGTGTTGTAGCCCCAGTAATTCACTAAGTCCTTCTGCTGCAGGTAGTCGTCCTGCACGAAGGCGTGGACCGGCAGCAGCTCAACCGAGGTGACGCCGAGGCTTTTGATGTAGTCGAGCACGTCCCGGGTGCCGAGGCCGGCATAGGTGCCGCGCAGCTTCTCCGGCACCCGCGGGTCGAGCTTGGTCATGCCCTTGACGTGGGCCTCGTACACGATGGTCTTCTCCCAGGGGATCAGCGGCTTGCGGTGCCGCCCCCAGGTGAAGGCCGGGTCGATGACGCGGGAGCGGCGCGTGTAGGGGGCGCTATCGCGCTCGTCGAAGGTCAGGTCGTCGCCGGTCTCCATCTGGTAGCCGAACAGGGCCGGGTTCCAGGTGATCGAGCCGACGAGCCCCTTGGCGTAGGGGTCGATCAGCAGCTTGTTGGGATTGAACCGGTGTCCGGCCTTCGGCTCGTAGGGGCCGTGGACGCGGTAGCCGTAGATCGTGCCGGGGCGCGCGTCGGGCAGGTAGCCGTGCCAGATCTCGTCCGTGTACTCGGGCAGCTCGATGCGCTCGATCTCCTGCTCGCCCTGGTCGTCGAACAGGCAGAGCTCGACCTTGGTGGCGTGGGCCGAGAACAGCGCGAAATTGACCCCGAGCCCGTCCCAGGTGGCACCGAGGGGATAGGGTTGGCCTTCCTGGATGCGCGAGCGGGTCGCGCGGGCCTGCGATGCGGGACGACGGGAATCGGACATGGACACTCCGGAACGCGACCCGCCCGGCCACGTGCCGCTGCGGGGAGCCCCTGGTGAACGTGCCGGAAACAGCGAAGCTCCCGCAGTGCCGCAAAAATCGCAGGGCGTGACGGCTGTCGCCCCTCAGTTCGAGGCCGCGGCCGCGAAGCTCCGGTCCACGGCCCGGCCGACGTCGAGCGTCTTCGACAGGATACCGTACCGCGTCGCCCGGTCCGAAGCGTCCTGGACCTCCTTCACGACGCCCTCGTCGAGCGCGATCGGGCGCGTCCGCTGCGCCGTGTAGGCCGCGCGCAGGACGTCCTCCGGCATCTTGGTCAGCGCGGCCGTGTTCCGGGCGTAGGCGTCGAGGTGGTCCAGCGACCAGAGCCGCGCCCGGTTCAGGCGGCTCAGGAAGTCCTGCAGCGCCGCCCGCTTGGTGGCGATGGCGCTGTCCGAGGCGACGATGAAGGTGATGGTCGGCGTGAGGCCCGCGCCGTCCGCGATCGGCCGGGCCTTGTCCTTGAGCGTCGCGAACGCGACGTAGGGCTCCCACACCGCCCAGGCATCCACCGAGCCGGCCATCAGCGCGACCTTGGCGTCGACCGGGTTGAGCGGCGCGAAGGTGGCCTCGGACGGCGCGATCCCGGCCTTCTCCAGCGTCGCGCTGATCAGGAACTGGCCCCAGCCGCCGCGGGTGCCGGCGAGCCGCTTGCCCTTCAGATCCGCGGCCGAGCGGATCGGCGAATCCGCGCGGACGAGGATCGCCTGCGTCCGGGGATCGGACTTGGTGCCGCCGATCGCCTTGATCGGTGCCCCGGCTGCGGCGACGGTGAGGAAGGAGAGGTCGCCGGTGTAGCCGACATCGAGGGCGCCGGCGTTGAGCGCCTCCAGGATCGGCGCGGCGGCGGGGAATTCCGACCACGCGATCCGGTAGGGCAGATCCTTCGCGTAGCCGGCGATCTCGAGGAGCGACCGGTTCCCACCCTTCTGGTCGCCGACCCGCAGGACGACCTCTTCCGCACGGACGGCCACTGCGGCCAGCGTGACGGTGGCCAGCGTCAGTGCGGTCGCGAGCCGCGCCCCGGCGAGCCGGCGGCCACCGGGCCGCAAGTGAGATCGGATGAACATGGGGCCTGCCGGGATACGCTGTCCTGTGTGGATGGCTCCCGCATTGCAAGTGGCGAATTGAGCTTCTGACGCGTTGGTCGAGTGCAGTCTTGTGTCCGGCCTGTTGATGCAGTCGTTCATGTTGACCGCTGGCCCTGATGGTATCCGTGAGCTGGGTCCCACTCTGCTTTGCGGGCTATGACGCCCTGGACAGCCGGCGGGGTGTCCCGGCTCCCGGTCTGACCGGTTCGCCATCAACTCTCATCGTCCTCGCAACCTGGAAACGTCTCCTCTACGTGCTGTCAGGCGGCCGTGGCCGCCGGTGCGCGGTAGGTGCCGCCGCGGGTCATGATCGCCCAGGCGACCCGCGCCGTGCGATTGGCCGCCGCCACAGTCACCACGCGCACTGGCTTACGCTGCAGCAGCGCCGGCAGCCGCGGGTCGACCGAGG
>NZ_FOCS01000051.1:0-12255 GCF_900110155.1 Methylobacterium sp. UNC300MFChir4.1
CGGCCTCGGCATTGGCGTGGTGCAGGTGCCGGTCGGCGAGCGGGATCTCGTGCGCGTGCTTCCCGACCGCATCGTGTTCGGCCTGGACACGTGGATCGTGGCGCACGAGGACGTGCGGCGCAGCGCCCGCATCGACGCCCTGTTCAACCACCTCGTCGAGTCCTTCCAGGCCTACTGCTCCCGGTAGGCTAACCTCGATCCCCCAAAGTAGAAGACAGCCACCAATCGGACGACCGTCCACGTGGACGGCCCGGACCGATACACGGACCTGACCGGCGGCAGCTTTCGGTCTCTGCCCCGGTCCCAAGCCGTGAGGCCGCCTCCCTGAAAGCGGGTGACAAGTGCGACGGTCTGAGACCATTGATCGAGCCCGATACGCCCTCGCAGGCCGCGAAAGCGGCCCGGATGGCTGGGCTCGTTCGGGTGCGGAATGACCGGGTTGGGTGGATTTCCTCCAGTCCGCTTCCACTCGGAGATAAAGCGGAAGCGGACGTTCACACGTTCAGCCAATTGACGGCGCGATAGGAAAGGTAGGGGCAGCTCAGGCTGCGCGCACGGTGGCGAGGAAGCGGGCGACCTCGGCCGTGAGGTGCTCCGATTGGCGCGACAGTTCCGAGGCGGCTCCAAGCACCTGGGTCGCCGCCGCTCCGGTCTCCTCGGCGGCCCCCGCCACGCCGGCGATGTTGCCCGTGACCTCCCCCGTACCCGATGCCGCCTGGGCCACGTTGCGGACGATCTCCTGGGTCGCAGCCCCCTGCTCCTCCACGGCGGCGGCGATCGACGTGGCGACGTTGCTGATCTCGCGGATCCGCCCGGTGATCCCGCCAATCGAGGCGACGGCCTGCCCGGTCGACACCTGGATCTGCAGGATCTGGCCGGAGATCTCGCTCGTCGCCTTGGCGGTCTGCTCGGCCAGCGCCTTCACCTCGGCGGCCACCACGGCGAACCCTTTCCCGGCCGCCCCCGCCCGGGCCGCTTCGATGGTGGCGTTCAAGGCCAGCAGGTTGGTCTGGCTTGCGATGTTCGAGATCAGGCCCACGACGTCTCCGATCCGGGCGACGGCCGTGCTCAGTTCATGGACCAGCGTGCCCGCTTGATCGGCCTCCCCCACCGCCTGCCGCGCCAGCTCGGCGGCCCCGTCGACCTGCCGGCCGATCTCTTGAACCGAGGAGCCCAGTTCCTCCGCCGCCGCGGCGACGGTGTTGACGTTCGAGGCTGCCTCTTCGGCAGCCGCGGCCACGGCGGACGACTGGGCTGCGGTTTCGGCGGCGGTGCCGCTCATGGTTCCGGCGGTCGCCTGAAGCTCGGTGGCCGAGGATGACACCGTCCCGATGACGCCACCGACCGCCGCCTCGAACCCGTCGGCCATCTCGCGCATGGCGCGCTTGCGATGCTCCTCGGCTGATGCTCGCGCTTGCGCCGTCTCCTCTTCCAGCTGTCGTGTGCGGATGAGGTTGTCCTTGAACACCTGCACGGCCGCCGCCATCGCCCCGATCTCATCTCTGCGCTCCGCGCCTGGCACCTCTCGGGTAAGGTCCCCCGCAGCGAGATCGGTCATGAACGCCGTCATGGCTCGCATGGGTCGCGCTACGCTTCGCCCTATCAGGGTAGCCAGCAGACCGATCATCATCGCAATGATGGCCGCGCCACCGAGCAGACGCATCAGGGTCGGGCGCATCTGCGCCGCCGTGTCGTCCGCATAGATGCCCGATCCGATGATCCATCCCCACGGAGCGAAGCCTCTCACGTAGGAGATCTTTGCCACCGGCTGATCCAGGCCGGGCTTCGGCCAAAGGTATGGGACGAAGCCCGCGCCCGACTGCTTCACCTGTTCGACCATGTCGACAAATAGGTGCTTGCCAGCCGGATCGACGATCCCGCCAATGTCCTTGCCAATCAACTCGGCCTTGGGATGCAGCACCATGCGCGGGTGCATGTCCTGGATCCAGAAGTACTCGCTGCCCGCGTAGTGCAGGTTCCGAACTGCCGCTACGGCCGCTTGCTGTGCGGCATCGCGGGTCATCCGGCCGGCGCCCTCCTCAGCTTCGAAGTAGGTGAGCACCCCTTGCGCGGTCTCGACGAGGTCGCGCGTCTTCAACTCGCGTGCGTCCGTGACCGTCTGGGACATATCCCAGCCTGCGAGCGCGATTAGCGCCGCCATGCCACCGAGTGCGATCAGGGTGATCAGTTGAAGGCGCGCACCAACGCGGAAAGCCATGAGATCCTGCTACGAGCTGCGCCAGACGGGCGGGTGGGCAATCGTGTTTGGGCGCGTATCGCCGTGCCCGCGGCCTAACGTACAAGGTGGCCGTCGGTGGCTAAATGCATGGCGATGACAGCGGCCTATCAAGCAATGCGGTTAATAAATTTGCGTACACGCTTCGTATAAGTGCCCAATCATACAATGCGTAGCTGGTCACCTTCTGAAAGTCATAGATATTTTTCAGGATATCGCGATCGAATTGGCTCGATTTTACCAAGAATTAGCTCGTCACCCCTTCTGGGCAACCGCTGCCGGCCAGCCAGCGAATGACGGGTTACGGGATGCGCCTATCTTCGGCGGGATAGACGGTATGGGTGGATTTCTGCCGGTCTGCTTCTGTGCGACACGGGCACCCGAGCGGACATCAATTCAACGACCTAGACGGTCAGAGGCGGGTGGTCAGGTCCGTCAGCCAATTTGGTGAGGCGTTGACGAGAATGGTCTCCGCAGCCTTATCGTAGCCCGTGGCGATCATCAGGCCGGTGGCCACGAGGATGGCGCCCAGAGCGACCTTCAGGCCCTTGCCGAGCCCCATCATCCGGTCGCGCCAGCGCATCAGTACCTCGCGCGAGAGCGTGCCTAGGAGTAGGAGCGGCAGGGCGGCACCTAGTCCGAACAGAAGCATCGTCGCCGCCACCGTACTTAGGTCTCGCCCCTGCGATGCGAGGAGGGATGCGGCCCCGAGGGTCGGCCCGACGCAGGGACTCCAGACCGCGCCGAGCAGCAGCCCGACCCCGAATTGTCCCAGAAGCCCGGCGGTCGAGAAGCCACCGAACCGGTTCTCGGTCCAGTTGCTCACCGGGCCGGCGGCGACGGCAAGCCGGGTTTGGGCGGCCGGAACCATCAGAACGAGCCCAATGAGGACCAGCATGATGGCCGCGACGGTGCGGAAGGCATCGACGTCGAGGCCGAGGCCGAACCCTATGGTTGCCACGAACAGCCCGATGGCCACGAAGGACAGCGCGAGGCCGGCTGCGAGGGCGGCGGGGCCGAGCCTATGCTCCGATGCGGCTGCGCCCAGGACCAGCGGCAGCAAGGGCAACACGCAGGGGGACAGCACCGAGAGGATGCCGGCCAGGAACGCGAGGCCGAACGTCGTGGCCATGACCGACCTACAACGCCTTCTCGACGGCGCCCTCGATCCACTCGGGCTGGGTGTCACCGACCGAGCGTCCCGTCTCCTTCTCGCCCTTGAAGGTGATCAGGGTGCTCTGCCTCGTCACGCCGAACCGCTTCAGCACGTTCTTGCGGCTGTCGAAGTCGACGTCGAACACCTGGAGATCCTTGAACCGGGGCTGAGCTTCCAGCTTGGCCAAGATCGGCTTCTGCGCAGCGCAGACGGTGCACCACGGCGCGGTGACATGGACGAGGATCGGCTTGCCAGCCTTCTGAGCCGCCTCGAAGGCCTCGGGGGTGAAGACGGCCTCGGCTGCATTTGCAGCGGTACCGAACAGCAGGGGGGCGGCGGCCAGGGCACCGAGCAGGAAGCGACGGGTGGTCATGGGCTGACTGTCTCCTTAGTGATGGGACGTGGCTTTCGGACGGCTCAGTTGGACGCCTGAGTGACGGCGCGGTCGACGTTCAGCCTTTCAGCCCAGTCCTTGGCCTCGGACTGACCCTTGAGGTCGATCAGCCGGGCGCCGCTGACGTCGACGTTCTTGAAATCGGCTCCGGTGACCGTAGCGCCCGTCAGGTTCGCGCCTGATAGGTCCGATCCCATCAGCACCACATCGGTGAGGTCGGCATCCTTCAAGTTGGCGTATTCGAGCCGCGACCGGCCGAGGTTGGCGCCCTTCAGGTTTGCGCCGGTGAGGTTCACCGACACGAACACGGCGCGCATCAGGCCCATGGACTGGTTCTTGATGTCGGCCCCGCCTTTGAGGTCGACCAGCGTGGCGCCGCTCATGTTGGCACCTTTGAAGTCGCCAATGGGCATGGCGCGACTGAGGTCGGCGCCGCTGAGGTTGGCGTCGCGGGCGGTGATGCCGAACATCTTCGTGCCCGCGAGCTTGGCGCCGGACAGGTCGGCCTTCAGGAGCCATGCCTGTTCGAGGTTCGCGCCGGTGAGGTCCGCCCCACGCAGGTTGGTGTTGTTCAGGCGGGCGGTCCGCAGGTTGGCTCCCCGCAGGCTCAGCCCGGAGAGATCGAGGCCGGATAGAGATTTGTCGCGGAGGTCGACCGGCTTGCCGTCCGCAGCCTTGATCAGCCCCTCGACGTCGGCACGGCTCATCTCGGCCTTGGTCATCGCGGGTGAGGACATGTCGGCCCCGAGCAGGAGGTCCTGTTCGGCTGCGACGGGGCCGGCGGCGAGGACGGCGAGCATGAAGCTCAGGGCGAGGCGGCACATCGGTTCACTCCCGGCGGGCCCCGCGCGGGGTGGGCGCCCGTATCGTGTTCGTTGTGACGCGATGCTATGCCGGGCCGCTGCACCCGGTCGGTGACCCAGGTCACACAAGTCCGGAGGGGCGGGAGAAAAACGCAACGCGAGCCGGACGATCAGCCCATCGTCATGGCCGGGGGGACCACGCCAGCCATGACGGACGCCCAAAAGGTCGAGCGATGGATCGACCGGTTTCCGCTGCTCCAAGCTCTCAGCCCGGCGCACCTCCAGATCGCCCGGGGAACCGTGCATTTTCCGGTGCTGGCCGCGGGCGCCACCGCCTACGAACTCGATGGCGAGTGCGCCAACTACCTGATGTGCGTGGAGGGCCGCACGCGTGTCTTTCGCATGTCGGAGGGCGGGCGCGAGGTGCTGATCTACAAGGTTGGCCCGGGCGGGACCTGCGCCCTGACCACCCAGTGTCTCCTGTCCGGCGGCACGTTCCCGGCACAGAGCGTGGCGGAGGAGCGGACCGAACTGGCCGCTCTTCCTGTAACCACATTCCAGCACCTACTAGGCGAGAGCGCCGCGTTCCGCAGCTTCGTCATGGACGACTACACCCGGCTGATGTCCGGCCTGTTCACGTTGATCGACGAGGTCGCATTCGCGCCGTTGAAGCAGCGCCTCGCCCAACGGCTCCTGGCCGAAGCCAATCCGCAGGGTGTTGCCGCCGTGACCCATCAGAAGCTCGCGGACGACGTTGGCAGCGTCCGCGAGGTCGTAAGCCGCCTTCTGGGGCAATGGGCCGAGGCGGGTCTGATCGAACTTCGTCGAGGCGAAGTCGAGATCGTCGACCGCACGAGCTTGGAGGCCGCAGGTCGACGCTGACCCACAGCATGCCGGCGGCTGCTTTCGAGGCCGGAGCAAATCCCACTTTTCGACCGGGTCGGGTCGGACGCAGAAGGGCGGCTCTTGCGCTTGATCAGGGGATAAGCCGACATGAACCTCGAACCAGCGCCATCGAGGCGTCAGCCGGCACGCTCAACAGCTTCGGTATCGGGCCGCAATATGGTCGAGGCCGATGTGCGGCACGGTCAGAGCCGAAAGCATCTGTAGCGTGATGATCAGAAGGTTGGCTGACGCGTCAGATGATCCGGCAGCATAGATCGGCCAGAGACCGGCGCCGAGCAGCAGGGTCAGAGCGAAGATCGGCAGCGAAGCGCAGACAGCCCGCTGCATCGTGTTGATGCCGGGAGCCTTGAGCGGATCTCGCACCAAGGCACGCATGTGCCTAGGGGCATGGAGGCCGACGAAGTACAAGGTGAACGCCGTAAGGGGCGGTAGTGCGACGAAGGCCGCGGTCAGGACGATCATCTCGCCGACCACGGCTGGACGTGATCGGCGCGTCATAAGCCAGGCCACCGTGAGTGCAAGCCAGCACCACGCTGCAGCCGACCACCAAGCGGGGAGCTGTGACATCGGCATACGGGCAACGATCGAGAAGATCCCTGCGGTTTCCTCCGGGCGCACCAGCGCCGGCAGCGCGATCGGCAGACCGCCGCGTACCAGCGCTTCGATCGGCCGCCCCGGGCCCGCATCTTCCTCACCGAAGTGCAGGACCGATATAGCAAGGAACCCGGCCAGCGTGGCGAGCGGCGCGCTCTGCCAAGCCAGGAGGATCAGCGCAGACAGGCCGAGATACGGGATGGCAAAGACCCCGAACCATGCGCGCCCGAAGCGGGGGCGCAGCAGCGGCGCCGCCACCGCGCCGTCCAGGGCCCCGTGGGGCACCCCGAGGATGATCACCACCGTCAGAGCCACCAGCCAGGATGCTTCACGCGGCAGACCGGCGGAGGCGATGAGCCCGAACACGAGCAGAGCACCGGCGCTGCGTAGCAGCAGAGCACCCGGTGCGGGCATGCGATGGCGGCTCGCGCCGATGGCATCCCCGATAAGGGGGGCAGACGACGAAGCCGCCATCCGCGTCAGGCCGCCCGGCGCAGCGGCGTGGCGGCGACTGGGCCTTCCTTCAGATCACGATCGACGGCACGCGTCGTCTCCAGCGTCGCCATGATGCCGTAGACGACCTTGGCTGTCAGATCGAGGACGGCGATCACTGCCAGGGCGACGGTCGGCGAGAGGATGCCTAAGCCGTCCTGTCCAACGAGCAGCACGACGGGATAGGCACACCACACCCCGGTGAGGAACACGGCGTTGCGCAGGAACGCCTTGCGCACATCACCGCGCTCGCTGGCGTTCTCCTCGCGCAACTGCACGAAGATCCCGTAGAACACTGCCAGGAACGCGCCACACGAGATGGCGAACCACGTCCACTTCACCGAGGCGACGTCGGACAGGCCGAAGGCCAGCGCCGTCACGATCATGATCAGGTCGGATCCAATCAGTCCCCAGACCACGGCAGGCCGGCGCATGCCGGAATGCATCGCGGTGCGAGCTAGCCCGACGAGCAGTAGGGGCGTGGTGAACGTCCAGTCGATGTAGCGTGCGAAGTAGAACTGGCGTGCAACCTCTGCCGCGTCGTGACCGGCGGGGAGGACGAGACTTCCCTGTCCTGTCGCCATGGCAAAGTAGGAGCAGGCTGCGATGATCGGCACGATCCCGTGGATGATCCCGTCCGCCTCTTCGGCGGGCGTCCGCCGCTTTGCCATGAACAGGATCACGGCAGCTCCTGCCGCCATGCCTATGAAGCCAAGCCACAGCCAGAATTGAGGCGTCATCGATATCTCATCGGGAAGGGATGAAGGGCCTGCGCACGAACGTGGCAGCACCTGCCCAATGGCTCTCCAACGCGATCGTTGCGTAGGACAATTGTCGCACTTGGGTGGAACTCGCGGTTGACGCGATGCTGGCGACCTGACGCTGCTTGTCCGCCTCAAGAGTTCGCGGGTGAGCGATCTCGACACCCCGACACCACGTCACAATGGATGTCTGCTTCGGGAGGCTGGTCAGATTGAGGCTTACGGCCGCTGTGGGTCGGAAGCCGTATGGCTGCTCGGGGTGGAATGCTGCCGGTCTGCTTCTGCGCCACGCGGGCACTCGAGCGGACATGTCCTCGACGATTCAGACGGTCAGAGGCCGGAAGTCAGTTTTGTAAGCCAATCGCGCGAGTCTTTGACTAGGACAGGCTCCATAGACCTGTAGAGAAGCAGAAGATCTCCGCCAAGTCCAACCAGACCGCCTGCGCCGAGCCCAGCCGCACTCGTGACGCCGGCTCCCACCCGAAGCCTCTAAGCCAAATGATTATCAGTCCTGCGCCAATTTACGGCTTGCGCTGTGGATCGCGATCGAAAATCTTGCTTTGAATACGCGCCTACGGAGCTTTCGATGCCAGCCGTAAGTTGTTACATAGGGAAATATCTAGGTTCATTTTTGCTATATGCCGCCGGATCCAGCGTCGTTTTCGCGGATATGAGGGTGAATCGTTCCGTCGACGGCAAAATCGTCTCGATGTCTAACCTGTCGCCGGCGAAGGACTGTTCTCCGATGGTCTTGCGCGGCCGCATCAGCGATCTAACATTCGAGCAGGGAACGGTACGCGGATTCACACTTAACCAAAAAGTCGGCGAGCAGCACATCAACGTACCCGCTTTGTACGATTTTCCCGATCCACGCCAGAAAGCGATTGCTCGCGATGGATATTCCACATTGATCCGCGACGGCCGCACCGTGACGATCAAGGCTCTGTTCTGCGGCGCAGCGGGAAAAATCGTGAAAATGGACGCGATCTCAACAGAGTAGGGACCATATCATGTCAACCAGATCGGGTGCGGTTGCCCTCCTATTCATGCTGTATTGCGTCCAGGTTGCGAACTCGGGGTGGAAGCCGGCAAAAGGAACTCCGTATCCTGCGTTCATCTCCTGCGTCTCCTCCAATCTGTGCATATTCGTCTCGTGCCGGCGCGGTGGCGAAAGGTCCTTCGAGATCTACTCCGTCGAGAACGGTCTAAGCGCTGGAGATACGCTATCCCTCTCCGCTGCCGGACGCCAGATCAAGCTGACCGTACCGCCGAGGACCAACAACGAGCTCTACAGCTGGCCGTTGCGACCGGACATAGATGAATTACTGAGCTCGGGCAGTAAAGCGGCCATCGTCTTCGACGAACGCACCAAGTGGCCTGTAAGGACTGACGGCTATGCATCGGCGAAGTCAAGCCTGTCGCGTCAATGCAAAGACTGACTCCGGGCCGCTTGGGACGACTATCGGGAGACGGACGATGTTTATGGGAAGAATGACTTTCGTGATCTTGATGGGATCGCTCTTTGCAGCGCCGGCTGTAGCGGAATCAAGAGCGGCGGCCTACTTGGCAAAGCAGGAGATCAGTGACGGGTGCGATGGTCGTCAAGGGCGCATCGATCCCGCCGGCCTGATCGAGCGGGATCTCGATGGCGACGGCATGCCCGACTTGATTATATCCCACGAGGGGATCCGATGTGCCGGTAAAATGTCACGGAGCAGTCATTGCGGCATGCAGGTTTGCTCCGTACTGTTCTATCTGCGTCGCGGATCATTGCTCCAGAAGGCCCACGATATGCTGGGTGCCAACGTCAAGGTAGGCCGCGAGCGCATCCCGCAGGTCCATATGGATGCCCATGGCGGAGGTGGAGGCTACGTTCGTTGGAATGGGAAGTCCTTTGATTGAAAACTGATGTCTCGCGACGACGTCCAACATCCATAGATAGCCGCGGTCGGAGCCATCACAAATCATGGCATTTCCAACATTCGGCCGATGCGGTTACAGCCAGTCGATCGGCGAGATGCGCCTGGAGGCGGCGTTCGATCGGATCGCTTCCCGGCCGAGGTTCTCCGCACCGACAGCCAGGATCCGGGACGATCCGACGACCGACGTCGGTCGCCGATCAAGCTATCCCCCAAGCTGTCCCGACATGCGTGGCCCGCGATCGGGTGGCCGTGCACCGCAACGTCGGGCATGATGCCCTGCACATGATCGGCGGACCTGGGGAGGTCACATGCGGTTCCTGGTGGCGACGATTGTTCTGATCGGACTGTGCGGTCAGGCGAATGCTCAGGGCAAATCGAAGAAGCCGCAGCCTCAGCAGCCGTCGACCCGCTACCTCAGCTTTTCGGAAGGGTCCCTGGACGGTTCGGCTACGTATCTGATCGACGGCGTCCTGAAGTTGACCTTGCAGGGCAGCCAGATCACCGACGCGAGCATCGACGTCTGCTACCCGACAAGCACGCTGTCGCGGCGCGTCGACCGTCTGGTGATCCCGCTGAAGGCCGACGGCGCGAACTTCTCCGGAGCCGGAGCAAGCTCGGCGGGGGATCAGGTCGCCGTGTCGATCAAGCGGAGCGGCTCGAAGGACGACCAGCAGCTGAACGGCTCTCTGAAGCTTCCGGACCATAGCGTCGCCATCGCAGCCACCGGCCTGACGTTCTCGGAGGAGGATCCGACCGCGCTGCCCTCCGGTTCGACGGCAGAGGACGAGCCTGAAGACGTGAGCGACAAGCCCGTACCCGATCCCGGAACCCTCTCGGTGACGACCAAGCTTCCGAACGTCGTCGATCTGGTGAAGCTAGTCCGCACTGAAGGTGCCCGCATGGATCCCGCCGGTCTGGTCCCGAATTGCGCCGACCTGAGAGGCGGCACCTCGTCGATCTCGATCGACGTCGATCCGGAGAGAGCTCCCGCGCTCCTCGAGAAGGTGAAGAAGCTCCCGGGAGTGGCGACTGCGGAATACGGGCAGGTCGCTGACAAGTCCCAGCTCGTCAAGCTCAAGGTGAAGCCGGGCGACGCCGATCTGATCGCCGCCCTCGGTCGCGCATTGCCGAAGGCCATCCCCGATGCGACGATCGTCTCGTCGGGCAAGGACGCCGGGCGAGGCGAGATCCAGATGGCCCTCACCCGCAAGGTGTCCTACCTGGACCCGATGGGAGCTCAGGAAGCGATCTCGCTCCGGGCTACCGCGTGGCAGGATCCTCAGGACAAGTCCGTCTCTTACCTCCAGCTCCGGGGTGTCGATGCGAGACTTGTCGATACCGGCAAGGAGAAGGTCTTCTCGGTAGGGCCCGCCGAGTCCGAGGGGGAGGACGCCGTCGTCGCCTCCGATCTCGACACGGCGGCAGCACAGCAGGCGATAGCTGCGGCATTGGCTTCTGATCTGCACGGGCAGATCTGGGTCGAAGATGCGTGGGTGTCGAAATAGCAGGTCGCCCGCACGCCTGGATGCCGACGACGGGCGAGTGCTGGAGGCGGCCGCACACTCGAAACGCCGCCCGCACCGTGGAGCGCGATCGGTACCTGCCGAACGGGAGCCCCGGCCGCATGGTCGACGAGGAGGCCGACTTGGAGAGTAACACGATCGGATGATGCGTCGGAGGCTATGCCGGCCGAATGCGGGGGAGGGGCCACGTAAACGATCGGCGGGCGACGACATGCATCCGCCGATCGTAAGGCTAGCTAGGAACGCTCGAAGGTCCGTCGATGCTCTACCACGCGGCCTGGAGGCCGGCGGTGAACACCTGGGCGGTGGCGCCGGGGCGGACGTCGCCGGTGTAGCCCACCGACAGCCGCACGCCCGCGGCGACCGCCCCCGTCAGGCTCACCCCCAGAACCGCGCCGTCCCGGCCCAGCGCGCTCGTCCGGCCCGCGAACCCCGCCCCGAACAGGCTCGAGCGAACCACCGCCGCCGTGTCGGCCAGCTCGTGCGCCCAGTACGCCCGGCCCTCCAGGCGCAGATCCGGGATGCCCGCCAACGCCCAACTCGTCACCCGCCCGCCGACCAGGCTGCGCGCCGCGTCGAGGTCGGCCACCGCGAAGCCCTGCCCGCCGAAGCCCTGCCCGACCAGACCGCCCCGCTCGGACACACGGCCCCGCGTCAGCCGATCGTAGCTGAAGCCCACCTCCGGCACGACCTCGACCGGCAGGCCGGTCGCCAGCGCGTACCCGGCAAAGCCCGACACCCCGCCGTTCCAGCCCGACGACAGCCCGGACGCCTGCGACACCGCCGCGCCCAGCGCCACCGTCCGGTCGACCCGACCGTCCGCGTACGACACGCCCGCCGTGCCCCGCAGCACCACCGCGCCCAGCCGCGTGCTCGCGTACAGCGTCCCGCCGTAGCTGTCGGTGGTGAACCGACCCAGCCCCGCGCCGCGCGACGTGCCGCCCTCACGCAGGTAGCTGAACGCACCGCCGACCTGCGTGTCCACCCCGACCTGGCGGTCGACGCCCATCAGTAGCCCGCCCGCGTCGAACCCGGCGCCCGCCGCCGCCCGGTCGCCGGCGCGCGCGCCGAACCCGTACAGCGCGTCGGCCCAGACCCGGCCCTCGCCCACCGCAAGCGGCGCCGCCGCCGCCCCGGCACCGCCGCGCACCTGCAGCGCCGTGCGGTTCGGGCCCGGACCCGGATCGCCCGCGCTGAACGCGCCCGCGCCCCCGCCCAGCCCGCGCTGGTGCCGGTCGATCGTGTCGGAGAGCAGACGGCGCGCGGCGAGGTCGGTCATCACCGCGTCGCCGTAGCTCTGGCCCGACAGGCTCGCCAGCCCGCCCGGCAGCGTCGCCGGGCCGGCCGCGTAGAGCGGGTCGAACACCCGCGCCCGCGCCGCGTCCGGCCGCGTGCCGGCGGCCGGGCGGGCGAGGTCGAGGGCCGCGCCCACGGCCCGGGCGTTGCCGGTCTGGGCGAGGCCGAGGCC